>NZ_BDBY01000069.1 GCF_001613225.1 Nocardia pseudovaccinii NBRC 100343 | reverse complement strand
CGCGCGCGGGGTCTCGGGGGAGCACCGCGGCGAATCCCGCGGGATGCTGAGAGCGAGGAATATCGGCCCGCGGCAGTGGATTTCGCGCGGGGGTTCGGGGGACCTCCCGCGGATGTCGGTGGGTGCAGGGGGTTGACGACATCCGCGGGAGGTCGAGTCCGCCGACCAGACGTGGGCACGATGGGTGACGGCCGTCGGCGGGGGATTGTGTTGCGGGAGTTGGCTACTCCGTGTGGTCGGCGCCGCCACGCGCCGCTGCGCGGCCGTGCCGCAGGATCACCGCTAGGACCAGTGCGATCACAGCGGTGCCCAATGCGAGCCAGAACGTCTGGGTGTAGCCGCTGTCGGCGAACACCTGCGGTATCGGCTGGACGGCGTGGTTGCCCATGACGTCGATGTTCGCCTTGATCGGGTTGTTGTTGAGCAAGGCCGTGACCACGGCGAGGGAGACCGCCGTGCCGAGGTTGATGGTGACACCGAGCATGCCGGTACTGATGCCCTGCTGTTCCTGCGGTACCGCGTCGACGACGAGATTGGCCACAGCGGCATAGAAGAAGCCGAAACCGATCCCGGACAGCGCGTAGAACACCGAATAGGTGACCCAACTGTAGTCGACCAGGAGATAGCCCACGCCGGCGACCGCGTTGACGGCGAAGCCCATGATCGCCGGTATGCGGGCGCCGTATCGCAGCGCCAGCCAGCCGCCGAGGGGACCGGCGATGACAGCGACGAGCCCGGCCCAGAGTCCGATGTGCAGCGCGTACTGCAACATGGAGAAGCCCTCGCCGTATGTGTAGCTGGGATCGAGGACCACCTTCACCATGTCGACCGGCAGCGTGGCTCCGGTCATCTCATGGGCTTTGGCCACGACACCCTGCGCGACCTGGTCGCGCAGCCCGTCGGCATTCGGGGTCTGGGTCATGTACGCCAATGTCATCGGCTGTATCGCGATGATTCCGACACCGAAGAAGGACATCAGCAGCACCATGCTGACCTTGGGGTTCAACAGCAGCCGCAGGTCGACCATCGGGCGGCTCACTCGGGTTTCCACCACGAAGAACAGTGCCAGCAGGACGAGTCCGCCGACCAGCCAGGCGATGCTGGTCGCGCGGCCCCAACCCCAAGTCTGGCCATTGTCCAGGTAGAGCAGAACCAGCAGCGTACCGCCGGACAACAGCACCGCGCCGAAGGGATCGATCCGATCGCGTACGCGCAGCTTCGATTCCGGGACCACAAGCACGACGAGCAGCGTCATCAGGGCGGTGAAACCGCCCAGACTCCAGAACAACGATCGCCAGGAGAAGTGGTCGAGGAGCACACCGCCGATCACCGGCGCTATCGCAGCGGCGATCCCGATCCCGGCGCCGACGAAGCCGAGCGCGGTCGCCACGAACCGCCGTGGCATCAGATCCCGGATCAGGCCGAAGGCAATGAACTGGCTGGCGACGGCGAACGCCTGCAGACCGCGTCCGACCAGGAACAACGCCCAGTTGTCGGTGACCGCGTCGATCAAACAGCCGACGACGAACAGCACGCCGCACGCTACGAACAGCAGTTTCTTGCCCCAGATGTCGCTCATCTTGCCGAGCAGCGGTGTCGCGGAGGCGCCGACCAGGCCGATCATGATGACCGCCCAGCTGATGTTGGCGCCGACGCTGGGGAAGGTGGCGCTCATATCGTGCAGTGCCGGAACGATCATCGTGTACTGCACGGGGACGACCTCGGTCATCAGCACGATGAGCGCGAGTACCGCGTAGATGCGAAGTCGCGAGGCGTTCTCGAGCCGACCGGTGTCGACGGCGAGGTCGACTTCATCCGGTGGGGGAGTGGTGGTAGCGGACATAGGGCGCTCCAGGGGGAGAAAAACGATGAGTGGGAGTCACACAGCGGCGGCTCTTGGCGGCGGACGATATGAGGTTCGCCACGTCGTCCGCGCGTTCGTCCTACTCACCGGAAATTCGGGCGTTTCCGTGCGGCGACCTTCGGTGATGCGGTCGAGACCGAGGCGTGGCGGTAGTGGTCGGTGTTCTCGGCGCGGTCGCACCGATGCGCCACGAGCGCGCTTTGCCCGCTGAGCGGAACAACGGATATGCGTCGGGTCGCCGGGGGCTTTCATGTGTCTCCCAACACACCCCCTTCACAAGGACGCACCATGACTCATCTGTTCGTTCGCCGGGTACTGGCCACCGCCGGGGCCATGGCAGTGGTCTCGGCAACCGTCATCGGTTGTTCCAGCTCGAACGACGACTCCGCGAGCACCACCACGACGGCGACGAGCGCCGCCGCCGCGGTACAGTCCACTGCCGCACAGGCTGATTCGAACGACCCGGCGGTCAAGGAAATCACCGACGCCTTCGTCGCATTCTTCGACGGCAAGACCCCCGCCGACACGAAAGCCGGTCTCGTGGAGAACGGTTCGACATTCGCCCCGACGCTCGCGGCGCAGGCGAGCAGTCCGATGGCCGCCGGTTCCACGGCGACGGTGTCCAGTGTGAAGCTCGACGACAGCGCGCATGCCTCGGTCACCTACACCGTCCTGATCAACGGCAATCCGGCTCTGCCGAATCAGGCGGGCAAGGCCATCAGCGTGGACGGGAAGTGGAAGGTCGCCGCGGCGACCTACTGCGGTCTGCTGAAGTTGCAGGGCGGCGCTCCAGCCAGCTGCTGATCGCCGCGCTACGGGTCGGTAACTCGGTTTTCTACTGAGTGAGACGGCGACCCGCGAAATTCCCGAGGTCAATAGCATCGGCCCAGAGCGCAGCGCCCGGCGAAACTCGCCGGTCTGCAACGGGATCCGTTGTCGTCCAGAATTTTTCGTATCGCACGCCGAGTGGCGGGTCGCCGACGCTCATTCGGCCGTCGATGAAAGGCATAAACGCTGTGGTGCATGAATTAACCGGCAAAGTCGCCGTCGTTACCGGCGGCGCGGCGGGAATCGGCGAGGCCATTGTCGAGCGGTTCGCGGCCGAAGGCGCCAGGGTCGTCCTCGCCGACCGGGACTCCGATCGCGGGGAACAGCTGGCGGAACGCCTTGGCACGGACGTCATCTTCACCAAGACCGATGTCGCCGATCCCGAGCAGGTCACCCAGCTGGTCGCCACCGCCGTCGAACGGTTCGGCGGTCTCGACATCATGGTCAACAACGCGGGTATTTCCGGCGCGATGCATGCCGGATTCCTCGACGACGACCTCGCCGATTTCCATCAGGTGCTCGGTGTCAACCTGCTCGGAGTGATGGCGGGAACGCGGGAAGCGGCACGCCACATGGTTGCCAACGGCGGCGGCTCGATCATCAATCTGTCGTCGATCGGCGGAATTCAGGCCGGTGCCAGCGTGATGTCGTATCGCGCATCCAAAGCGGCGGTAATACATTTCACCAAATCGGCCGCGATGGAATTCGCCGCTTTCGATATCCGAATCAACTGCATCGCACCCGGAAACATACCGACGTCGCTGCTCGCCTCGGCCGTCGCGAACATGAGTGCGGAGGACGCCGAAAGGTTTGTCGGCGCCGCCCGCGAGATCATGCGAAATAACAAACCGCTGCGGCGAGACGGCGAAGCTCGCGATGTCGCCGAGGCCGCACTGTATTTCGGCAGCGACCGGTCGGCGTATGTGACGGGCACGATTCTACCGGTCGACGGTGGCACCGTCGCGGGCATGAAGAGCCAGGTCAAGGACGTTCGATGAAAGTGATTGTCGACCAAGGCAAATGCCTCGCGAACGGTCAGTGCGCACTGTACGCGGGCGAGGTATTCGACCAACGCGACGAGGACGGCGTCGTCGTCCTCCTGAACGAACGTCCTGCGCCGGAGCAGGCCGACGCCGTCCATCAGGCCGCCGACGCCTGTCCCGCACGCGCCATCCATATCGAGGAATGACGGAGACCATGTCCGAAACATCGATCGGAACCGCCACCGATGCCGCCGTGCCCCAGTATCCGATGGAGCGCTCGATGCGCTGCCCCTTCGCGCCGCCACCACAGCTGCTCGATATGGCGGCCGCGAAACCGTTGAGCAGAGTACGGATCTGGGACGGCAGTGAGCCGTGGGTAGTCACCGGATACACCGAAGCGCGGTCGCTTTTCTACGATCCGCGGGTCAGCGTCGACGACCGCCGCCCCGGGTTCCCACACTGGAACGAGGGCATGAAGGCGATGTCGGACTCGCGCCCGGCATCGGTGTTCAACCGGGACCTGGAGGAACACGCCCGGTACCGGCGAATGCTGACGAAACCGTTCGCGCTCAAGCGCGTCGAGGCATTGCGGCCGGTGATCCAGAAAATCACCGACGAGCACATCGACGCCATACTCGCCGGTCCGCAACCGGCCGATATCGTCGCGGCGCTGGCCCTGCCGATGCCGTCGCTGGTCATCAGTGAACTGCTGGGCGTGCCCTACGCCGACCACGAATTCTTCCAGCGCCACAGCGATGTCGGACTCGGTCGGTACACCACAGCGGAGGAGTCACAGCAAAACGTCCTCGGCTTGCTCAACTATCTGGCGGAGCTGACGGAGGTCAAGGCCGAGAATCCCGCCGAGGACGCGATATCGGATCTGGCGGAACGGGTCAAGGCCGGTGAGATCGATAAGTGGGAGGCCGCGATGCAGGGCGTCGGCCTGCTCGTCGCGGGGCACGAGACTACCTCGAACATGATCGGTCTCGGTGTGCTCGCCCTGCTGGAGCATCCCGAACAGCTGGCGGTCGTCCGCGACACCGACGATCCGAAGGTACTGGCCAACGCTGTCGAGGAACTGCTGCGGTATCTCAGCATCATCCACACCGGGCAGCGGCGAGTTGCCATGGCGGACATCGAAATCGGTGGCGAAGTGATCCGGGCGGACGAAGGCATCATCATCGACCTGTCTCCGGCGAACTGGGATCCGAACACTTTTCCGGAACCGGACCGGCTGGATACCGACCGGGCCAATGCCAATCAGAACATGGCATTCGGACACGGACGGCATCAATGCGTCGGCCAGCAGCTTGCCCGCGCGGAGCTGCAGATCGTCTTCCAGACACTGTTCCGGCGCATTCCGACGCTGCGGCTGGCGACGACCGTCGACCAGATCGACTTCAAACACGACCGGCTGGCCTACGGGGTCTACGAGCTGCCGGTCGAGTGGTGACCAATTCCGACAAGAAACGCATGGAGGCAAGTGATGTCAAGCCCGACGAAGAACGTCTCGTTATATCCCCCCGAGGGCTACGGCGCGCCGAAGAACCGGCACGGCAACGCCACCGGTGAGGTAGGTCTGCCCCCGGGGACGGAGGTGTTCTCGGCCGATAATCACATCTCGCTCTCGGACGATATTTTCTTCCAGTATCTTCCCGAGGAGCTGAAGGCTCAGGCGCCGCGGATCTGGTACGAGGAAGGCGCCTATCAGGTCGGCGCAGTCGGACATTCGTTCCTGCCACCTGAATTCAGCGCCGTCCTGATGCAGTACGACGACCTCGTCGGCGCGGCAAGCGGCAACCTCGAGGCCCGTATTCAGCAGCTCGCCGAAGACGGCGTCTACAAGGAACTGGCGTTTCCGAACGCCGTCCTCGCGCTGTTCTTCCATTCCGACAAGGAGATGCGCGAGCGTCTGTTCCGGATCTACAACCAGTACATGGCGGGCCTGCAGGAGCGCTCCAAGGGACGGTTCTACGCCGCGGGCCTGATCAACTGGTGGGATCCGGCGGGTACGCGCCGGACCCTGGAAGAGCTGAAGTCGTTGGGGCTCAAGACTTTCCTGCTGCCACTCAATCCGGGTACCGATGCCGACGGCAACCAGATCGACTACGCGAGTACGGCGATGGACCCGGTGTGGGACGAGATCGAAGCATCGGGCGTGCCCATTTCCCATCACATCGGGGAGACCGGGCTCAAGGCGCCCTGCGAGTTCAACACCATCGTGGTCGGGATGATGGTCAATGTCGATTCGTTCCGGGAGATGTTCGGCAGGTACATCTTCTCCGGCATTCTCGACCGGCATCCGAAACTGAAGATCGGCTGGTTCGAGGGCGGGATCGCCTGGGTTCCGTCGGCACTGCAGGACGGCGAACATCTGTACGCGTCCTACCAGCACATGTGCGAGCCGAAACTGCGGCACGACGTGCGCTACTACTGGAAAAAGCATATGAGTGCCGCGTTCATGGTGGATCCGCTCGGCTTGCGCCTGATCGACCAGATCGGCGTGGACAACGTGATGTGGTCCACCGACTACCCGCACAACGAAAGCACTTTCGGCTATTCGGAGAAGTCGCTGCAGCTGGTCGTCGACGCCGTCGGCCCGGAAAAGGCAGCACAAATCGTCAGCGGCAATATCAAGAAATTCCTGGGTATCGAATGACTAATTCTCCGACAGCGGTAGGGACGTCGATCCGGATTCCGGACGAACCGGATCGCGCCCGCATGCGGCGCGAAACCGGAGCCCGGTTGCGGGCGGCGATGGCGGAGCAGGGCGTGGATGCGCTGGTTCTGCTCGAAGATCAATCCGTCATGTATGCGACCGGAGCGAGCTGGCCGCTCGGCGATGCCGGTCTGTCGCATATCGAGTGCCCGGTCGCGGTGGTCCTGGTGGACGACGAGTGGCCGCATCTGTTCATGCCTTTCCGTGAGGGCGCGGCCACCGAAACGGAGTTGCCCGCGGACTACGTTCACGGACCGGTATATCTCGAATTCGACGAAGGCGTAACGGATTTCGCGCGGATACTGGCCGAGATCGTCCCCGGCGGGGCGAGGGTGGCCGTGGACCAGTCCACGGGTGCGATGCGACGCGCGGAGCAGAAATTGTTCCCGTCCGGGTCGCCCACCGACGCCGCCCTGGTGCTCAGCGCGGCGAAATTGGTCAAGACCCAGGACGAGCTGGCCTGCATCCGCACGGCGTGCCGGATTACCGACACCGCGATGGTCGATGTCCACGCGGCGCTGGCACCCGGAATCCGGCAGATCGACCTGTCGGCGGCCTTCGTGCGGCGGGCATTCGAACTCGGCGCCACCGCCAATATTCTCGACCCCATCTGGCAGGTAATGCCGGAAAGCAAGGCAGAAGGCGTCTGGACCGTACACGCCGATCTCGCGCTGCCCTTGCTGACGACCGAACGCGAGCTGGCACGCGGCGATGTCCTGTGGACCGACGTGAGCATCAGCTACGGCGGGTACTGCTCCGACTTCGGCCGGACCTGGGTGGTCGGCCAGGACCCGACCCCGAGGCAGCAGGCGCAATTCACCAGATGGCGGGAGATCCTGGACGCGGTGCTCGCGGTAACTCGCGCCGGAGCCTCGCTGAATGAACTGGCCAGGGCGGCCATCGACGCCAACGGCGGTAAAAAGCCCTGGCTGCCCCACTTCTATCTGGGGCACGGCATCGGCGTCGGCCCCGCCGAAATGCCCATGATCGGCACGGATCTGGGCGAAGACTTCGACAAGAACTTCGTCCTCGCGCCGGGCACGGTGGTGGTGCTGGAACCGGTGGTGTGGGAGGACGGCACCGGGGGCTACCGCAGCGAGGAGATCATCGTGATCACCGAGGAAGGCTTCATTCCGTTGACCGACTACACCTACGCGCCCTATGGCAACTGAAATCCTGGCCGACGAACGCGCACTCCGTCTCGGGCGACGGGAGCGCGTGCTGGCCCAGATGGAAGCCCACGACCTCGACCTGCTCGTACTGGGCAGGCAGGCCAATATTCGCTATGTCACCGGCACACCGCAGCTGTGGACGGCGGGGACCAGGCCGTTCGGTCCCGGATGCGTCCTGGTCCGCGAAACCGGCGACATTCATCTGTTGAGCACCTGGGACGAAGGCGTTCCCGAGGACATTCCGCACGAAAACCTGTACGGGATCATGTGGAATCCGCTCAACCTCGTGGGGGTGCTGCGCCAGATCGGCGGTGCCGCCACCGCCAGGCGGGTGGGTACCGATGCCCTGTCCCCGCTGTTCTCCCAGTTCCTGCCGATGGCATTTCCCCAGGCGGAACTGGTCGACGGCGAACAGGCCATGCGTGCCGCCCGGCGGATCAAGACTCCCGAAGAAATTGTGGTGCTTCGGGATTCGATCCGCATCGCGGAAGCGGGCCTGGCGGCGGCGGTCGCCGAACTGCGGCCCGGGGTCAGCGAGAAGACCCTGACCGGAGTCATGCTGCAGGCGATGGCGGCAGGGGGCATGAGCACCCCGGCCACCCAGGACGCCGCGTGGGTGACCGCTCCGGACCACCCGTGGCGGCGCGCGTCCGGTGACCGGCGCGCGCAGGCCGGTGACCTGGTGGCCTTCTCCGCGGGCGTCATCGGCAACGGCTACATCGCCCAGATCGGCCGTACCTGGCCGACGTGGGCGCCGAAGGACGGCACAAGTGCCCTCTACGAGCGGTGGGATCAGCTGTGGTCGCGCCTGCTCGCCGCCTGTCGGCCGGGTCGGCTCGCCGCCGAATTCCTCAGCGCTTACGAGGCCGCCGGTGAACCGCTGCCGCCGCTGCCGGTGGCCCATGCACTGGGTCTGGGGTTCGATGCACCCGTTGTGTCGCAACAACTTCCGGCCACCGCCGCCGCGGAGCACCTGGAACCCGGGATGGTGCTCGCCGTCACCGGCTACGTCTGGGAGCAGGGCATCGGGGCCGTCTTCGGACGGGAGATGGTGCTCGTCACCGCCGACGGACCCGAGGTGCTGACTTCCGGCCCGTCGTGGAACAGCCACGCGGGCACCGCGATTGGAGCATCGAATGAGTGAGTCCGTGCCTTCGGCCGAGGAAATCATCCTCTACGAGAAGGATCCCAAAACCCGGATCGCGACGATCACCTTCAATCGGCCCGACCACCTCAATGCGCCGACCATCGCCGCCCGGGTGCGCTATGCCGACCTGTTGCACCGCGCCAGTGTCGACGACGACGTCAAGGTGCTCGTAATCCGTGGCGAGGGCGACGATCTCGGCACCGGTGCCGACCTGCCGGAATTCATGGCGGCACACACCAGCCCCGATCAGGGGCCCAAGCTCGCCGAATTCCGCATCGGCGCGGACGAAGTCACCTATCCGCCCCAGAATTCGTTCCGGCACGGCGCGACGCTCAGTTCGTGGTATGCCAACTCCCACTCCGGAATTCGCAGCCTCCAGGATTTCAAGAAGATCAGCATCCTGGAGGTGAAGGGCTACTGCTACGGGTGGCACTTCTATCAGGCCGCCGACGCCGATCTGGTGATCTCCTCCGACGACGCGCTGTTCGGGCATCCGGCCTTCCGCTACGTCGGGTGGGCGCCGCGGATGTGGTGGTGGGCGCAGACCATGGGCCTGCGCAAATTCCAGGAGATGGTGTTCACCGGGCGGGCGTTCACCGCCGCCGAAATGTACCAGTGCAACTTCCTCAACAGCGTCGTCCCGAGGGACCAGCTGGAAGCGGAAGTCGACAAATACGCACAGGCCTGTGCCAGCAACCGGCCGACGGACACGGTGTTCATGCAGAAGACCTTCTTCGAGTACATGAAGCAGTACCAGGGCGAGTACCTGGGCAGCATGATCGCCGGGCTGTTCGAGACGGTCGGCGGCTTCGCCGCGCCCGACACCGACGACATGATGTTCGACCAGGCCATGAATCGCGGAATCAATAACGCGGTCAAGGACAACGACAGCAAATTCCCGCCGGAATGGCGGCTGAGCAAGCGCGCTCGGGAGCGGAAGGACTAGCTCGTGGAACCGCTCGATGGTTACGTGGTCGTCGATTTCTCCAGTGGGATCGCGGGTGCCTACTGCACCAAACTGCTGGCCGACGCTGGTGCCGAGGTCGTCAAAGTCGAAGCGCCGGAAGGTGATCGGCTGCGAACCTGGTCGGCATCGCACACCGAAATAGCGCCCGGCGCCGACGGTGCGCTGTTCGGTTTTCTCGCGTGCTCGAAGCACAGTGTCGTCGCCGATCCGGATGAGATCGACTTCGTGGACCGGCTGTTGGCAGGGGCGGACGCGGTGGTCTGGAGTCGCGGATCGAGTGTCGCGGAGCATCCGTCGTTCACTCCGGAAGCCATTCATGACCGGCATCCCCATCTGACGGTCACCTCGATCACCCCATTCGGTCTGCACGGTCCCTGGCAGGACCGACCGGCTACCGAGTTCACGCTGCAGGCGTGGTCGGGCGGGATCATCGGGCTCGGTCGCGGCGCGCCGGACCGTGCTCCGGTCTATGTCGGCGGTCGAATCGGCGAGTGGGTTGCCGGGGCCTATGCCGCCGCGGGCACCCTGGCATCGCGGGTGCGGACACTCGGTACCGGGGTGGGCGAGCTGGTCGACCTTTCCATGCTCGAGACCCAAATTCTCAGTCTCACTTACTATTCCGTGACCTTCTTCGAGGCGCTGAGGCGGCTGATGCGGCCGGGTCGCGGGCTCATGGTGCCCGGCGTGGCCAGTGCCAAGGACGGCATGGTGGCCGTCGGATGCGGGACCGCCCAGCAGTGGTTCGACCTGTGCGCGATGGTCGGGCATCCGGAGTGGATCGATGAGAGCGCGCCATTCTCGATCAGCGGGCGGGCGGGCGACCTGGCCAGTGAGATCGCCCCGTGGTTCGCCGAGCACACCGTGGAGGAAATCCGGGAGCTGGCAACGGCTTTCAGAATTCCCAATTCCCTGGTGGCCAATGGCGAGAACATCGCCGAAATGGAGCATTACCTGGCGCGCGGATCATTCGTGGCCAACCCCCGCGACGGCTACACCCAACCCGCGCCGCCGTTCCGCTTGGGATCCGAGCCACCGCCCGAGCCTCGGCCCGCCCCGCGCCTCGACGAGCACGGGGAACGGTATCGCGCCACACCCCCGGCCGCTCGCCGAGACACCGCGAAAGGGTTGCCCTTCAACGGACTTCGCGTGCTGGATATGACCGCGTTCTGGGCCGGGCCGTCCTGCACGCACTTGCTCGCCATGCTCGGTGCCGAAGTGATCCACATCGAGTCGACCACCCGGCCCGACGGAACCCGGCTCATCGCCGGTGTCCCGCTCAGCGAGGAACAGTGGTGGGAACGCTCGCCGATATTCTCGAGCCTGAACACCAATAAGAAGAGCGTGACGCTGGACTTCCGAAGCGAGCGCGGGATCGAGGTGCTGCACCGGCTGATCCAGAGCTGCGACGTGATCGTCGAGAACTACACCCCGCGGGTGCTCGAGCAGATCGGGCTCGGCTACGAGAAGGTGCGCAGCCTGCGTCCCGACGCGATCATGGTCCGGATGCCGGGATTCGGCCTCGACGGGCTTTGGCGGGACAACCCGGCCTTCGCCTACATCATCGAGGACGCGTCCGGACTCACCTGGTTGACCGGCCATCCCGATCAGAACCCGGTCGAGCCGTTCTCGATCGGCGATCCGAATGCCGGTCTGCACGCCCTCAACGCGCTGCTGCTCGCGCTGGAACACCGGCGGCGCACCGGCGCGGGCATGCTCGTCGAGGCGGCGATGGTGGACGCCGCGATGAACGTCGCCGCCGAACAGGTGATCGAGCACTCCGCATACGGGCAACTCCTTGTGCGCGACGGTAATCGGGGCCCGGAGGCGGCGCCGCAGAACCTCTATCGAACCGCCGACATCGACGAATACGGCGGCAACGACTCCTGGGTCGCGGTCGCGGTGGCCACCGATGAGCAATGGTCGGGCCTGCGCGATGCGATCGGTCGGCCGGACTGGGCGATGGAGCTGGAGCTGTCCACCGCCAGCGGGCGCCGCGAGCAGCACGATCTCATCGACAAGAATCTCGCCGCGTGGTGTGGGCAGCGCAGCGCGGGCGAGATCGTCCAAATCCTATGGGACGCTGGAGTTCCGGTGGCCAAAGTGATGCAACCGCATCGTGTCGCCGAATTGCCGCAGCTCGAGTCGCGCGGCTTCTATGAATACGTCGAGCATCCGGTGAACCCGACGGTCCGGCACAGCACAGTGCCGTTCACGCTGTCGGACGGCCCCGAGCGGTGGCACACGCGCCACGCGCCGTTGCTCGGTGAGCACAACCAGGAAGTGCTGGCGGGACTCGGACTCAGTGCATCCGAGATCGCCGCACTGGAAAACGACGGTGTCATCGGGCAGGCGCCCGCAATGGGCAGGGGAAAGTGATGAACGACTGGGACCATACAACCGACTTCCTGGTCGTCGGCAGCGGCGCCGGGGTCGTCGGGGCATTGCGTGCCCGTGCCCTCGGCAAAGATGTTCTCGTCGTGGAGAAGTCCGACCTGCTCGGCGGATCGACCTGCATGTCGGGTGGCGTGATGTGGCTGCCCAACAATCCACTCATGCGGCGCGAGGACGTATCCGATTCGCTCGACACCGCCCTGGCCTATTTCGACTCCGTCGTCGGTGATGCGGGCCCGGCATCGTCTCCGGCCCGCCGACTGACCTACATCAATTCCGGAATCGAGATGGTCGGGTTCCTCGAATCCGAGGGGCTGAAATTTCGGCGTTGCGAAGGATACAGCGACTACTACGCCGGGGTCCGGGGCATCGAAGGCGGATCTGCGCGCGGGCGATCGATCGAACCGGAGATCTTCGACAAGAAGAAACTCGGTGCGTGGTGCGACCGGATCCGGCCCGGCTTCGCGGGCGGCATGGTGATCTACACCGTGGAGGCGGCCCCGATGTCGTTGATGCGCACGCGAATCGGCATGGCCACCATGGCCAGGGTCGGGCGGCGCACCGTCGGCGGGCGCATTCGCGGACAGAAGTTGGCGGCCAACGGCGCGGCATTGATCGCCCGGTTGGTCGACGCCCTCCTGCGGCGCGAGATCCCGATCTGGACCGAGTCCGCGCTCACCGATCTCGTCGTCGAGGACGGCCGTGTCGTCGGTGCCGTCATCCATCGCGACGGCCGGGATGTGCGCGTGCGTGCCCGGGACGGAATCCTGCTCGCCGCAGGCGGTTTCGCCCGCAATGAGACGATGCGCAAGGAGCATTCGGACGGGCTTCCCGTCGGCGCCGAATGGACCTCGTCCAACCCGGGGGACACCGGCGAGGCAATCCGGATCGCGCAGGGTCTCGGTGCCGCGACCGACATGCTGAACGAGGCGTGGTGGATGCCTTCGTGGATCATGCCCGACGGCACCCCCGGCATGTGCCTGTCCGAACGATGCAAGCCGGGCTCGCTCATCGTCGATGCGCAGGGCCTTCGATACTTCAACGAGGCGTGCTCGTATCAGGAAGCCGGTCAGCAGATGTACGCGCGGCACCGCGAGAACAGCGCGGCGATTCCGTCCTGGCTCATCATCGATTCGCGCCACCGGTCGCGCTATCCGTTCGGGATGGCTCCCGCGGGCTTGACGCCGAAGCAGTTGATCAGGGGCGGTACGCTGAAGCGCGCTGACACCCTGGAAGATCTTGCGCGCCAATGCGATATCCCCGCCGATGCGTTGCGGCAGACTGTGGATCGATTCAACGGATTCGCCGAAACCGGTGTCGATGAGGACTTCCATCGCGGGGAGGGCGACCATGAGCGGTTCTATGGCGACCGCACCCACCAGCCGAACCCTAGCCTGGGTCCGATCGAGAAGGGGCCGTTCTACGCGGCGGCGCTGTACCCCGGAGATATCGGTACCAGTGGCGGGTTGCTCTGTGACGAGTTCTCCCGCGTATTGAATGCCGACGGGGAGCCGATCGGCGGCCTGTATGCGACGGGCAATTGCACTGCCTCCGTGATGGGACGCAAGTATCTCGGAGCCGGGGCGAGTATCGCCGCCTCCGCGGTATTCGGTTATGTCGCAGCGAATCACGCCTCCTCGGACGACGGGGTGGCCTGATGCCCGGGGCCGAAACGCCTGTGCGGCGCCGACCCTCTTTCCGGCATGCTCTCAGCGGACATTCGCCGAAGCCGTCGGGCCATCGCGGGAATGTGGATGCGGGCCGAAGGCGTGCCGGAATGACGGGTTTCGTCATCGACTGTGCTGAACGAGGCGACCGGCTCGTCCCGTCCCGATCCGTCACCGCCATGCATTCCGAAAGTTGTTGAAGACATGCATCTCTCAGCGATGGTCGAGATGATCGAGTCGGGCTTCGCCGACCGTATCCTGCTGGGCGACGCCGACCGGCGACTCACCGGGGCCGAACTCGGTGCCCTGGCAAAGGGCGCAGCAGCGACGCTACGCGATTCTCCCGCGCTTGTGTATGCGGGGGAGAACCATCCGCTGCTGCCGGTGGCTCTGTTGGCCGCAGCGTGCGCGGGGGTGCGGTTCGTGCCGGTGAACTACCGGTTGGACGACACTCAACTGAACAGCCTGATCGAACGGCAGCCCGAGGCACTTGTGCTGGCGGACGCTGTCACCGCGCCGCGAGTGACAGCAGGTGCAGTCGTTTTCGATGACTGGCTGGCCGGTCTGCCCACCGACGTGCCGCCCCCGGATCCGCGGTTCGACGACGACGCGGTGGCGGTCGTGCTGTACACCAGCGGCACAACCGCCGCCCCGAAGTCGGCGCTACTCCGGCACCGCCACCTCATGGCCTACCTGCTGAGCACCGTCGAATTCGGCAGCGCCGATCCCGAAGAGGCAGTACTGGTTTCAGTGCCGCCATACCACGTCGCAGGCGTCGCCAACATGCTGTCGAATATGTTCGCGGGCCGTCGCCTGGTGTATCTGCGCGCCTTCGATCCAGCGGCATGGCTCGAGACGGTCCGCATGGAAGCCGTAACCAATGCGATGGTGGTCCCGACAATGCTGGCGCGCATAGTGGACGCGGTAGCCGGATTCGACAGCGCGCCCCTCCCGACACTGCGCTCCCTCTCGTATGGCGGCGCGAGAGTATCCGAACGCATACTGCGCGAAGCACTTACGCGATTCCCCGACGTCGGATTCGTCAACGCGTACGGCTTGACCGAAACAGCGTCGACAATCGCCGTCCTCGGCCCCGAAGACCACCGAGCCGCCCTGCATTCCGACGACCCACAGATCCAAGCCCGCTTATCCTCAGCAGGCCAGGTCCTCCCCACGATCGAGATCGAGATCCGCGACGACGACGGCCGCGCCCTACCCCCGGGCAAATCGGGCATCATCTTCCTACGCGGAGACCAGATCTCCGGCGAGTACGCCACCGGCAGCCTGCTAGACGTCGACGGCTGGTTCTGCACCCGCGACAAAGGCCACGTGGACCCCGACGGATACCTGTACATCGAAGGCAGAGCCGACGACACGATCATCCGAGGCGGCGAAAACATAGCTCCCGCCGAAATCGAAGAAGTCCTCCTGTCCCACCCAGCCGTAGCCCAGGCCTGCGTAGTCGGCCCCCCGAGCGACGAGTGGGGCCAAACCCTCGCCGCCGCAGTAGTCCTGCGCCCAGGCGCCGTCGCAACCGACGATGAATTACGCACCCTCGTCCGGTCCCGCCTCCGCGGCTCGAAAACCCCGGAAACAATCGTCTTCCGAAACTCCTTGCCGCACACCGACACCGGAAAACTCCTCCGCAGACTCGTCCTCGAAGAACTGAGCGCCCCTTAGAGAGGGAGAACCCATGCCCCTATCCCTGAAACCCGGCACCCGCGTCTTCAGCGCAGTCGATTCAACAGAGCTGATTGTTGTCAAAGTCCCCGCCGATCCAATCGAACTCACCATCGGTGGCGCTCCCGCAGTCCTCTCCGCCGCGGAAAAGTACGGCTCCACCCCGAACGCGTCCAACGGTGGCACTGCTATCGGCAAGCGCTACACCAACGCTGATGCAACAGTCGAATTGCTCTGCACTAAGCCAGGTCCCGGTGTCCCGGCCATAAATGGTGAGGTGCTGGTGCTCAAGGAAGCCCGGCCGCTCCCAGCATCGGATTGACCACTACGAATTGGTCGCAGCCTCGGACGCTGTCACGTCGCGCTCGATCGCCTCGAAGACGCCGACATCGGTTTTCTGCTGCCACTCAGGCAGTTGATCCCAAGGCGCGATGTAGCCCGGTTTCGGGTCTGGGATACGCGCCAGAATTTGTCCGATCCAGCAGATCGCGACAAATTGCCCTTTCAACTCTGGGTTCAAACGGGTCGTGGCGCCATCGGTGAGCTTGATGAAGTCGACCACTTGACGGTAGACCGCCGCCGCACTGGCACGCTCCCATTCCGGCGTGTTCTCCCACGGCGTGATGTAACTGTCCTTCGGCGTACCGGGGTAATGAGTGGTGACGCCGGTGATCCACGCTTCGCGAAAGACCTTGCCGCCGTGATCGTTTGCGCTACTCACAGTGCTCCTCATCAGTGTGTGGATGACGTTGCCAGCCTAGTTATTTCACGCTCCAGGTGGGCCACATGACGATCGGCTTGTAATTCACCTAGACGTGGCCGCAACTGCTCGAGCCGTCGCCAGAGGTATCCAGACCGGGTGCGACGAGCGATGTCGACACTCGCGCTGCCGTACGACACTGTTTGCACTGGATCACCCCGAAGTGCCCCGGCTGCGGCCAAGTCAATGAGCACACTGGCCCGGCGTCGTGTGGACAGCGGACGCTCCAGAAGCGGTGTCAGGATGCGTTCGGCCGGCTCGGGTTGGCCAAGTTGAATCAGGCAGCTGGCTTGCTCTTCGTCGATGCGTGCCCCCGAGAAGCGTAGCCAGCCCAGCGATGGCGTCTCACCCAGTTCGAGCACTCCCCGGGCCGCGTCGAAGGCACGCTGGCATTCGTCGGCCTCGCCTCGCCCCGCCTGGACTTGGGCTCGCACACTCTCGATCCAATAGCGCGTTGGGAGAAGACTGTCGCCCCGACGAGCCACCTCGGCCGCCTCCTCCACCAGCGGCAGAGCATCATCAAATCTGTTGTCGAAAATGCCGATGTAAGCATGGCGCGTCAACGCGCAGGCCCACAGATCGTGGGCGCGAGCGTTGGCCGCGAATGTGCCGGACAAGGCATAGCAGTGGGCAGCTTCCGTCAAGTGGTTGCCGTCGAGCAAAATTTCGCCGGTCAGTTGGAGAGCGTCAGCGATCAGTTCGAGCTGACGACGGCCGAGCTTGGCGCTATGGGAACTGCGGAGCCCGTCAACCAGGACGGTCAGGTGTTCACGAGCAGCACTGAAGATCGCCGCCTTCGTCTCCGCCTCGCCGTAGTTCTTCCAGAGCAACCGATTGAGGCTGGCGTACTGATCGAGGACGCCAGCGTCGACATGGCCCGACGCCACCGTGAACTGCACGCGATCCCAGTCGACAACCACCGGCGTGACAAGCGCGGTTGTGGCGATGCTGAGGAGCCGCAACAGTTCGCGTCGGTTCATGTCCGTAATCTCCGTGGGGTAGTCACCGCCGGGTATGGCGGGGTGGCTGTCCTCCACAGTAGTCGGCACGGTCGTACCAACAAACGGGCTGGTCGGGTTTCGAGGCGGATCGTAGCTGGTCAGCTGATGTTTTGTCGCTTCCTTTCGGCGAAGCGCTTGGTGCCGCTCTCGCCAGGAGGCTTCGCCCTCGACCAAAATTTGCTCGAACCGGGCACGATCGTCAACCGTCGCACGCTGGTCAAGCGTGGTGTCGAGAATCGCCTGAGTGTTTGAACGCGGCTTGACCGCACCCAAACCTGTCCGCCAGTTGATAACCGTGGTGGTCTCGATGCCGAGTAGCACGGCAAAATCGCGGACTGATCGCCGCATAGCTTCCTGCAGCGCCGCCGCCTCGAACCCGGTCCACTCCCGCCCTCTCACCATGGCCCCACCTACGTTACGTCGCCTGACCTGGGCAAACACACACGGTAGCCAAACACTACCCCACCGATACACGATCGCGCCGAAAACGCCCGCACCGCGACCCTTAGGAGGTAACACCGACAGCTCTCGAAGGGGGATTTCCCATGCTTCGCAACATCTTTCGCGTTTGTCTCCTGGCCGCAGCTCTGACTGGATCGGTACTCATTGGCATCGGGGACGGATCGGCCACACCAACGCCTGCCCGCTGTACTGCCACGGTCGTGGTGCATACCGGTGTGCCGGAATCCGTCAAAGAGTGGTGCGAGCACCAGTATTACGACGAACTCATCCCCGGCTGTCAAGCGCGCTTCAGCACCTCGGATAGGCGGCGAGAGTGCTACGAACTGATAGCCCAGTGGTACGCCGATTGCCTTGCAGGCAAACACAATCCCTTCCGTTGGGCCACACTCACGCTGCCGTATGCCACGCTGCCCCCACAGACGGCATAGGATTGTCAGATGCCGATCAGCTGGGAGTTGGGCGAGCCGATTGCCGTCCGAACACTGCATCGAGGCGACGAACCTGTCACGGTCGAGATCGGTTCGCCGCAGTCGTATCTGGAGAGCGAGGATTATTTCTGCCCTTTCCGGATCAGCGGAAAAGAGCTGCTGGAGGAGGGCTACACGGTCGGGGTCGATTCCGTCCAGGCACTCACGTTGACGCTGGCGCGAATTGGCGATGTGCTGGCCGCCAGCGGTGACGCATTCACCTTCGTCGGCAGTTCGGATCTAGGATTTCCTCGCACTGCGCGGTAGTCCACACCGACGCACAACGCGAGCCCGCCAGCTGTATAGCTGGCGGGCTTTTCCATGTCGCAGGCCGCCTTGCGCCAAATAAGTTGCGTACGTTGGGTAATTCCAATCGTCGACCATAGCGTTGAATTGAGAATTAACCGTCTGAACTGGGAAAATGCGGTCATTACCCCAACGGTACCCCACCGCTATACGATCGCGCCGAAATCAGCCCAACAGGCACGGTTAGACCTGTACCCGGTACCAAGTCGACGCCGTTTTTCCTGAGGCGGCGCACCTTCCCCAGAGAGCTGGGGAAGGTGGCGAAGGCCCTTGGTGCCGGGTGCCTTTGCCCCCGCCGCGTCAGTTGAAAGGCGCATCACCGATGCCATTCAATATCTTCTCTATCCACCAGTGTGCCGCTCAGGCCGAGCAAGTAAGTCATCAGGTACCAGACAGCTTTTGCGTTTCCGAGGTGCAGCGCATGATGCATTTTCATGTCACCTGCCGCGCCAAGCGCTGCCCGAGAAAGGCTGCCGCACTTCGGGCTTTGGTGACAGCCTGCTGCGCCGTTCCCTTCGCAAGCAAACCGCGGTAAGGGACAGTCCACCATGACGGTTGATGTGATGCTCCCCAATGCGGAACAACTGCACAAGGCATTTCGCGGAGAGGGCAACGCAGCGCTGACGAGTGTGATCGACGCAGCCTCGCGGATGATCCCGATCCATCACAAGCGCAAGGAAGCGATCCGACGAATGCAGCAGCCGGACGGCATGTCCGGCAATGAACTTCGCCGAGCTGTCGGCGACTTCACTGCAGCAGAGTCTTCCCTCGCCTCTCTCGCCACGGCCATTGACCGCTCAGTCGCCACCGCCCTACAGGGGCGCCAGCATGTATCAGGCGTCTGGCATACCGAGACCGTTGGCCTCGTCATTTCCCGAATGGCCGAACTGTGGTTGAGCTACATCAACAGTCAGGCGCATGAAGACGCCTTCCGGGTCGCGCGGATGAGCGACGCCTACAACTTCCTGATTACGGAGCTTGCCGAGGGCAGACGCCTGCCACCGGATATGTGAGCGGGTGACGTAATGAGTCACGACGGGACGTCAGATCCCCCGAGCCACAGGACATTTGTGTCAGCAGACGGCAAGCTCGCCGAGTTCATGTGCCAGGTCTCGCTGATGGAGTTGACGGTTGAGCGCGCTCGGGAGCTTCGGCAGATCCACCGGTTCCACCACCCGGACGAGTGCATCGTGCACTTGGAGGCGGCGTATCTTTTGCTGCTGGCCGAGGACGACTAGCCAACATGTCGCTGCATCTTGTCCCCATCCTCTGGCCAGCCTCGGTGTTCTTCACGGCAGCATCAAGCCTTCGGATTAGGTTGTGGTGGAAGGGAATTGACGTTCCGTCCAGGCCTGAGTTCATGTCCGATACCCGTCACAGTTGCGACGCAGAGCGATACCTGGAGGCAGAAGCGCATTCCGCCGCTGAAACCTCTTCACGGCCACCACGGCCACCACGGCCACCACGGCCACCACGGCCACCACGGCCACCACGGCCACCACGGCCACCACGGCCACCACGGCCGCCCTCAGTCCCAGAGGTACAGGTGGATGAGCACGAGACGGAGGTATTGCCTCGGATACAGGACGTCGTGCCGCCGGTGCGGGCTACGCCGATCAGGCGGCCGCCCTGGCTAAATCAGTAGTAGCATCGCCGGTGCTTGCTCGGGTAATTCAGCAACGACTTCAGAATCGACGTCGACCATGCGCGAACGTTTGCCGACTCGGAGCGGGAACGGTCGACACATCTGCAGCGCGAACGTTCGAAACGAGAACGCGAAGCCCGACTTCGGGGCGAATAGTGCATCCGCAATTGAAAGGGAGCGTGAACGCGCTATCCGGAGGAGACAGCGCTGTACGTGTCCAGACCGAGTGCGCCATAGATCACGACAACGGTTGCCGCGCAGACGATCTGGCCGCGATCGATCGTCTTCGCCGCATCGTGCAGTGGTATCCCAACGTATGGCTTCGGACCTCGTCTATGTGGCGGCGATCTCGAGGAGCGCGTCGGTCACCGCTCGCGGTTCGGTGATCATCAGATCGTGCCCGGTGTCGATGTCCCACAGACAGCCTGCGGCGCGTGCCTGCTGGATGAGTCCCGGGTCGCGCGTGGCCAGGGTTGAGGTGCAGATGATGTGGTACTGAGGCAGTGCCCATAGGGCGTCCTCGTTGCGCAGTTCGAGTTTCTCCTCGAAACACCGCCATGGGTGGGCGGTCAATCGCGTCTGCATCCACTCCATGTCTGCGGGATCGGTGACTCCGTAGAACAAGGGGGCGTCCTCGGTCGGTAACAGCACCAACTCCACGCCGTCGAGGACTGTGCCGAGAGGGCGGGTCGCCTCGATGATCGGCCCGGCTACGTCGACCAGTGATTGACCGTTGACCGGGTTGGCCGCGTCCAGATAGACCAATGAGCGGATGCGGTCGGTGACTCGGTCGGCGGCGCCGGTGATCACCATGCCGCCGTAACTGTGCCCGACCAGGATCACGTCGTGAAGGTCCTCGTAGTGTAATAACGACGCGACGTCCTGGACGTGGGTGTCGAGACCGATATCGCCCAGCGGTAGGTGTGATCGCTCGGCCAGGCCGGACAGTGTCGGTGAATACACGTTGTGCCCCGCATTCGAAAGCAACCGTGCCACCCGTTGATAACACCAGCCTCCGTGCCCGCCGCCGTGGACCAGAACGAATGTAGCCATCTTCTCTCCTGAAGCCCGGTGCGTTGCCCGTGACGAGTACCGGGCAACGACCGTATTTCATTATGCAGCAGGGCCTTTAGCGGAGACGGGGAATAGGCCGGGGGTGATCAGTCTGCGCTCGACCAGGATTCGGGCGTCGGCGAGGATAAGTGGCAGGGCCGCGGAGCTCGGGAGGGCTGGACCTAGTTCGCCTGCTCGAATCAGATGCGCCTGTGCGCCGTATCGCCCGAATGCCAGCGCGATCGAGGTGGCGGCGCTCGGGTCGGCGTTTCGGTGCTGCGGTTCGGGGAAGCACCACTGCCATGGGCCTGCCGAGGTCGTGAAGCGCAGTTCGATGTAGTCCGATCGGGCTGGGCAACGCAGAGCGATCTCGAGTGCGGCAGGTAGGAACGACCTTCCCGACAGGGTCGATTCGGTTACGCGAGTCATGGCCCACTCCTAAGCGGTTGGTCCGGCGAGGTCGAGTGCGGCGAGATAAGCGAAGACGAGGCTCGAACCGATCGGTGTTCCGGCGCCGGGGTACGCGCCGCCGGACATTGCGGCCATGGTGTTGCCGGTCGCGTAGAGACCGTCGATCGGCGTTGCGTCCGAGCGGAGTACGCGAGCGTGCGCGTCGGTGACGAGACCACCCTTGGTTCCGATATCGGACAGCACGACGGTGGCCGCGTAGTAGGGCGGGGTGTCGACGGGGATGAGCAGCGGGTTGGGGAGGTCGGTCGCCAGCGGCACGAGGTAGTTCTGCCTGGGGTCGGCGGGGTAACCGACGATGTACTGGAACATCTGGTCCCACGGCGCCTCGCCGCGGTGGAAACGTTCGTCGACACCGGATTTCGAATAGCCGTTGTATTCCTCGATCGACTTGCGCAGTTTCTCCGGCGGCACGCCGATCAGTTCGGCCAATTCTTCGAGGGTGTCGGCGCGGCGCAGGGCGCCCGACGCGAACCACTCCGGACGCACCGGCTGCTCCGGGTCTCCGCCGAAGCCGTCGCGCTCGAGCTGCCGGTGGTCGAATACCCAGTGCGCGGTGCTGTGCGTAATGCCGGTTTCGCGTTGCAGCCGGGCCATTTCGTGCCCGGCGCGGTCGTAGGGCTGCGTCTCGTTCATGAAGCGCTCGCCCTCGGCATTGACCCAGATGCCGCCGCGGGTGCCGGTATGGAAGACAGGCCGACCGTCAGGCTGCACGACACCGGGGACGTACCAGGCCTCGTCGAGCAGATCGGTGGCCGCGCCGATCGCGCGGCCGGCCAGGATCGCGTCCCCGGTGTTCTGCGGCGCGCCGTGGGACCATTCGCCGGTGAGCGGCACGGGTGAATACTGCTCGCGCATCTCACGGTTGTGTTCGAATCCGCCCGCCGCCAGGATCACGCCGCGGGTCGCCCGGAATGTGCGGTGCTCGCCGCCGCTGACCGCCACCACACCGGTGACCCGGCCGTCCTCGACCAGCAGTTCGGTGAGGGCGGTCTCGAGCAGGTAGGAGCCGTTGCCTGTTGCCAGGAATGCCTTCAGCGCCCGGCCGATCAGGGCGCGGCCGCCGACGAGCACCGGTCCTTCGTCGATACCCCAGCGCTCTTCGGGGACGGAGCGGCGGATGAGCGGGGCGAGGTCTCCGAGTTCGGCGACCGAGATTTCCTGCGGGAACACCGTTCGCCCGGTCGCGGTCGATCCGGGACGTCCGAAGAAGTATTCGGGCACGGGCTGATAGGCGAAGGACCCGAACAGCGGGTTCTGCTCGAGGTCGTCGATCAGTTGGGGCGCGGTCCGCAGGTAGGCGTCCTGCAGCGGCTCGCGCGAGTTGTCGGCGACAACGTCACGCAGATAGGTGCGCGCGGCCTCGGGATCATCCTCGACGCCCGCGCGCGAAATCGGGGCGCTGCCCGGAAACCACAGTCCCGCACCGGAATACGACGTCGTGCCACCGATCAGCGCGGTCTTCTCCAGCACCAGCGTGCGCAGTCCGCGGGCGGCGGCCGCATAGGCGCCGATCAGGCCACCGCCGCCGGAACCGACTACCACGACGTCGTAAGTTTCCTCGTCAGCGGCCATTGCTGTCTCCTTGATTTCACCGTGCGGCAGCGGAGTGGGGGATCGAATGTCCGTCGAGTGTGCGACCGAGTATGTCGAGCAGAGGGTGAGATTCCGCTGAGCGGGATGGCGCGGGTCGTGGTGCAGGAGCCGTTCGTGGCGGCTCGTCGGAATCCGGCGCATCCCAGTGTTCGGAAAGTCCGGCATGTGCTGCCCGGTTCCTCCGCAAACTAGCCAGCCAGCAGGACATTCCGACTCGAAGGAGAGCTCGCATGGCTGGTTCGCACGACTACGATCCCGGCCCGCAGATTGCCCACGCCGGTGGCCTGAACCTGGGGACGCCGGATCTGCGGCGTTCGATCTGGTTCTTCCGGGACCTGCTGGGCATGGAGGTGGTCGCCGAATCCGACGGCGTGGCCTATCTGCGCGGGTATCAGGAACTGGTGCACCACTCGCTGGTGCTCACCCAGCAGGACGAGGCACGGGTGAACAGTTACAGCTTCCGGGTGAAGCGGCCGCAGGATGTCGAGCTGTTCCACAAGCAGCTGACCGAGGCCGAGATCGAGGCGGTGGAGCTGCCCGCCGATCACGAGCTGGGCCGTGGCACCGCGATCCGCTTCCTGGTCCCCGGCAGTGAGCATCCGTTCGAGCTCTACTACGACATCGAAAAGCCGGTTGCCCCACCGGAATTGCGTTCGAAGCTGCTCAGCAACAGTTCCCGCCGTCGCGGTTTCGGAGTCCGGCGGCTGGACCATCTGAACGTGCAGTGCAGCCCGACCACGGTGAACCAGGCCGAGGGCTGGTTGCGCAATGCGCTGGGGTTCAAGCGCCGTGAGTTCGCGATGATCCCGCAGTTCCCGGAGACCATTCTGGCCTCGTGGCTGTCGGTGACCCCGCAGGTGCACGATATCGCGATCGGTGTCAACGGGGAGGAGAAGAACGGCGCGTTCCACCACGTGGCATTCAATATCGAGAACTTCCACGACATTCTGCGGGCGGTCGACGAGATTCGTGATCTCGAGATCGACTTCGGCCATGGTCCGGGCAAGCACGGCATCGGTCAGGCGATGTACCTCTACATCCACGATCCCGGCTCCGGTCACCGGGTCGAGCTGTACTCCGGCGGATACCTCATTTTCGATCCGGACTGGCAGGCGCTCGAATGGAAGATCCCCGAATTGCAGTGGGGGCAGACGTGGTACGGCGAGGCCCTCGATGTCGGTCCGGGCGGCGCGTTCCTGTCGACCACACCGTCGGCCGGGTTGTGAGGGGATCGGTATGACGCTCGAATCCCAGGGCACCCATGACGGTGTGCCCGCCTTCTATTTCGACAATCGCCTGTCCGGTCCACTGCTGAGCCATCATGAGCAGTGGGACCGACTCGCCAGCTCCCATTCCGCGTTCAGGAGCACTGTCGCACAGGGGTATTGGGTTATTACGGACGGCCAGGCGATCCAAGAGGCGCTGCAGGACTGGCGGACGTTCTCCAGCACCTCGGTGACGGTCCTCGAGCCGAATCCGAAGTTCCTGTGGATTCCGGAGATGCTGGATCCGCCGGTGCACACCAAGTGGCGGCGGCTGTTGGGCAGCGAGTTCGGGCCAAAATGGGTCGCCGCCCGCGAGCCGGAGATCCGCAAGATCGCGACGGAGATGATCGACCGGCTGCGGTCCAAGGGTGGTGCGGACGTCCTCGACGAGTTCGCCCGCCGGTTCCCGACCCTGATCTTCATGCGGCTGATGGGCCTGCCCGAGCAGGATCTGGAGCAATTCCTGGAATGGGTGCACGAGATGCTGCACCTACCGCACGCCGAGGATCCCGACCACCGTCGGCAGATGGCCGCGATGTCCGCCGCGTCGGCCTATTTCGAAGAGCAGATCGCGCTGCGTCGCGACGCCCCGCGCGATGATCTGCTGTCCCGCATGATGACCTGGCGCATCGATGGTGAGCTCCTCAGCGACGCCGATATGCACGCGTTCTGCATCCTGATGTTCCAGGCCGGTTTCGACACTGTCCCCATCGCTATCGGCTGGGCCATGTACCACTTCGCCGCGCACCATGAAGATCGTGCGGCCGTAGTGGCCGACCCGTCGCTGATCGCCAATGGCGTCGAGGAAGTCCTGCGCGTCTATTCGTTCGTCATCCCGGCGCGAAAGGCGACGCGGGACACCGAGATCGGCGGCTGTCCGGTGAAATCCGGCGACATGGTGATGCTGCCGCTCGCGGTGAGCAACCGGGACGCCGAGCGGTTCGACAATCCGCTCGAGGTGGATCTGCGGCGCGCCACGAACAACCACATCGCCTTCGGTTCGGGTCCGCACCGCTGCTTGGGTTCACACCTGGCGCGACTGGAGCTGAATGTCGCGATGGAGGAGTGGCACAAGCGAATTCCGGACTACCGGATCGCGCCCGGCCAGCAGCTCGAGCAGACCGGAAACATGTACGGCCTGATGTCGCTGCGCCTCGACTGGTGAACACGAACGAAAGGCATTACCACGTGGGAATTCGCGACCAGCTGACCCGGCTGCTCGCCGAGGCTCCGGCCGACGCCGAAGCGATCGAGCACGAGGAGATCTGGTGGACCTGGGGCCGGATCCAGGCGACCGCGCGCTCGGTCGTCGATGCGCTGGAATCGGCCGGTCTAGGTGCGGGATCCCGAGTCGGTGTGGTGCTGGAGAACCGGCCCGAACATGTCGCGGTGGTCGCCGCGCTGATCGCGTCCGGTCGATGCGTCGTGCTGCTCGCACCGCTGCAGCCCGCGCCGCGGCTGGCCGCCGACATCATCGCGTGTGATCTGCCCGCGGTCGTGTGCGGATCCGAGCTGCTCGCCCGTGACGGCGTGCTCGATGCCGCCACGGCGGCCGGTATCGCCCTGGAACTGCGCGACGACGGCTCGGTGCGGCGAGTGGGCGGCCAGGTCCGTGCCTGCGCCGTGACCAATCCGGGCACCGTCGTGGAAATGCTCACCTCCGGGACGACCGGTGTGCCCAAGCGGGTGCATCTGCGCACCGAGCAGCTGGATCAGGCACTGGCCTCCGGTGGGCAGACGGCACGGGGAGACCGGTTGCTGTCCCGGTCCGCGGTACTGGTGAACGCGCCGCTCGTGCATATCGGCGGCCTGTGGCGGGCATTGGCATGCCTGGCCATGGGGCGGCGGATGATTCTCATGCCCAAGTTCGTCTTGGAACCATGGGTCAGCGCCGTCGAGCGGCACAGGTTGCGGGCCGTGAGCCTGGTGCCCGCCGCGCTGCGGGCCGTACTCGACTCCGGAGTGTCGCGCGATCGACTGGCGAGCCTGCAGGTCGTCACGTCCGGGACCGCGCCGTGTCCGAAAGAGTTGGCGGACTCCTTCTTTCGCACATATGGCATCCCGGTGCTCATGACCTATGGGGCAACCGAATTCGCGGGCGCGGTGGCCGGTTGGACGCTGGCGCTGCACGAACAGTGGTGGGACCTGAAGGCAGGCAGCGCCGGTCGCGCCTTCCCCGGCGTCGAGTTGCGGGTGACCGGCGAGGACGGCGTCGAGCTCGGCGGCTGGACGACCGGACGGCTCGAGGTCCGCACCGCGCAGACCGCGGAAGGCGCCGGAGAGTGGGTCCAGACCAGCGATCTGGCGCGGATCGATGTCGACGGCTTCCTCTGGATCGATGGACGTGCCGACGACGCCATCATCCGCGGTGGCTTCAAGGTCCAGCCGGAGACCGTCAAGCGGGTGCTGGAGTCGCACGTGGCGGTGCGCGAGGCCGCGGTGGCCGGACTGCCCGATGCTCGGCTCGGACATGTGCCCGTGGCCGCGATCGAAATCGAACCGGGACTGATACCTCCCGACGGCGACGAACTCGTCGCGCTCTGTCGTGCGCACCTGCTGCCGTACGAGGTACCGGTGCACGTCGTGGTCTTGGACCAGCTGCCGCGTACGCCATCGAGCAAGGTGAGCCGGATGGAACTGCTCGAACTCGTGCGGGAGCGACGGAACCGATCATGACCGCCTTGACGATCGGATTCATCGGCGCAGGACGTATCGGCGCGGCCATGGTGGAGCGACTACTGGCGGCCGGGCACCGGGTCCGGCTGTACGCGCGGCGGCCGGAGGTACGGGACCGGCTGGCTGCACTCGGCGCGGAGCCCGTCGATCGGATCCGGGATATCGCGGCCGCGGATGTCGTGGTCAGCTGCCTGTTCGGCGACGATCAGATATCCACGCTGCTGCCCGAAGTCGTCGAAGCGTTGGCCGAGGGCACGGTCCTGCTGTCGCACACCACCGGGACGCCGGAGGTGCTGCACAGTCTGGACCGGTTCGCGCCGACCGGACGAGCCGCGGTCGTGGACGCGACATTCAGCGGCACACCGGAGGCGGTGCGCGCGGGGGAGTTGGTGGTCTTTCTCGGTGGCACACCCGAAGACGTCTCGATCGCGCGCGGAGTCGTCGATTGCTATGCCGGAACCGTCATCGAAACCGGTGGGCGGGGTTCGGCGCTGCGGGTGAAGTTGATCAACAACCTGCTGTTCGCCGCGGTCTCACAGCTCACCCTGCAAGGTCTGGCATTGGGCCGCGGGGTTGGGATAGACGAAGGTGTAATGCTCGAAGCGCTCGCGATCAGCAGCGGCGGTACGACGGCCGGGCGCTATATCGCCGACCGTGGCGGATCCGAATCCTTCGCCGCCACGGTCGCACCCTTTTTACACAAGGACGTCGCCGCCTGCCGAGCCGCATTGACCGATTCAGGCGTCGATTTCTCGGGCCTGCTCGGCGCGGCCTGCGGCGGTCCGATCGATATCGACGATACTGCCCCTAAAGAGGGAACTTAATTCCGATATCGCCACCTTAGCGGGGCCCTCTTTCGCTACACTCGCGCTGAGGTTCAAGCTCCAAGAAGGAGGCTGGCCAATGGCCTCAGTGGTGAATGACAACGCGGTCGCCACCTCCGAACGGCAAGAGTCGCCACCGTCGATGGTGGAGCGGATGACACTGATCATGGATTCGTTCGGTGGCCCGCAGATCCGGCTCTCGCTCGAGGATGTCGCCGGACGCACCAATCTGCCGCGCTCGACGACCCATCGCATCCTGGAACAGCTGGTTCGGCTGCGTTGGCTCGAGCGCAACGGTCGCGACTACGGCCTCGGTCAGCGAGCGCTCGGATTCGGCGGCAGGGAAGAAGGGCACGGTGCGTTGCGGACAGCGGCCTTCCCGCTCCTGCACAACCTGTCGGTGCGCACGGAAATGGTGGTGCACCTGGCCGTGCTGGACGGCGCCGAGGCGTACTACCTGGACAAGTTCGGAGGCAAGGCCGCGGTGCAGGTGCCGTCGGTCGTCGGTGGCCGGGTGCCAGCGCACTGCACGGCCGTCGGAAAGAGCATGCTGGCGTGGCTGTCGCCGGAACAGATCGACGATCTGTACCGCGATGTACTCGCCAAGCGGACCGCGCACAGCATCGGCGATCTCGAGGTCCTGCACCAGGAGCTGATTCGCATTCGCGCACGCCGTGGTCTGGCCTTCGAACGCGGCGAATGCTTCCAGCACATCGCCTGCGTCGGTGCGGCGGTCCGCGGTCCCAAGGGACCGGTCGGCGGGATCTCACTCGTCGGCGACGTGCGAGCACCGCTCGAGCGGCTGGCACCCGTGGTCGCCAATACCGCGCACGCGATATCGGAAAAGCTGATGGGTGACACCGCGCGCAAACATTCGGCGCGCTTCGAAACCGTCCTCGTGCCGGATGAACCGCAGAGCCCGGCACTCACCGAGACCGTCGGACGAATCCTCGCTCTTGGCGAGCGCGGCGAGTGGTTCTGACCTCCTCGCGCGCGGCCAGGCCGTTTCCGCTGAGCGGAAAGCACCACAGGTCCACCCCGTTTCCTGACCAAACTTGCGTTCCAGTCGGCCGTCGGCTCGATCCCCCCGCAAGAGAGGTGAGGACCCCTATGAGTCCGCTTCCGGATCCGGTGTCGATGGGCGCCAGGCGTTTCCGCGATGTGCTCGGCCATTTTCCGACGAGCGTTGTCGCGATCACCACCACGGCATCGGACGGGCGTCCGCACGGGTTGATCGTCGGCACCTTCACCTCGGTTTCGCTCGAGCCACCACTGGTGTCTTTCCTGGTGAATCGGACCTCGTCGACGCTGTCGATGATCCAGGAGGCGGGCCGATTCTGCGCCAACGCCCTCGCGGGCAACCAGGAACCGACCTCACGCCGGTTGTCGGCCCGGGACGCGGACCGGTTCGAAGGGGTGGCCTGGTCGCCGTCACCGCTCGGCAATCCGGTGCTGGACGGCATCGTGGCCTGGGTCGACTGCACGCTCGTACAGGTCGTCGAGATCGGTGACCACTATTTGGTCGTCGGCCGGGTCAGCGATCTGAATATCGAGTCGGTGCGGACACCGCTGCTCTTCTTCCGCGGCGGATACGGCGATTATCTCGCCAGCGCGACGCTGCTGATGGATCGTCTCGTCGGCTGGTGGTGACCCGGGTCCGGGCTCAGACCAACATGTCGTCGACCGGTAAGCCGAACGTGCCGCGTCCGTACAGCGTCAGCGCGGTGCCGACATCGTTGGACGCGTGAATGCCCGCGATATGCGCGTCGCGCCAGGCCCGCTCGATCGGATTGCGACGGCGCAGCAGCATCCCGCCGGTGGCCGCGAACACCAGATCGATCGATGTCAACGCGCGTTCGGCGCCACAGGCCTGATCACGACGAGCCCGTAACCGTAGCTCGAGCGGAATATCCTGTCGCTCACAGACGCATGCGTACAACTCGCGCAGGCTCCGGCTCATCTGCAGGACGGCCGCGTCGATTTCCGCGCTGGCGCGCGCCGCCGCGGTCGGCTGGTCCGCGGTGATACTGCCGCCACCGAAACTGAGCCGGTTACTGTCTCGCATCCGCGACAGAAAGACATCGAGGCAGCCCTGTGCCATGCCGACCATCGGTGAGCTGTTCGCGTAGGTGTACATGGTGCCGTACGGCATCCGGTAGAGCGGGCCGGGATTCGTTTTGTGTCCAGGGCTCTGTAGCAGTGCGATGTCGTAGAACCGCGTCACACGGTGCTCCGGGACGAAAATCCGTTCGGCGTAGAGATCATCGCTGCCCGCGCCGCGCAGTCCGGCCGCATCCCATACCTTCGACATCCGATAGTCGGCACAGGGCACCAGCCCGCTGACCATATCCACCGGCTGTCCGTTCTCGGCCACGATGGTGCCGCCGAGCAGCGCCCACGACGAGTGCGCGCATCCGCTGGCGAATCGCCAATGGCCCGAGACTTCGTAACCTCCGGCGACCGGAACGAATCTGCCGACCGGTGCGTAGGACGAACAGATCAATGCGTCCGGATCGTGCGACCACACATCACGTTGCGCGCGCTCGTCGAAAAGTGCCACATGCCAAGGGGTCAGGCCGAGTACCGACGTCACCCATCCGGTCGAGCCGCAGGCGGTGGCGACCGCACGTACCGCATCGTAGAAATCCAGTGGGTCGGCCTCCAGCCCGCCCTGGGATTTCGGTCGCAGCAGCCGGAAGATGCCCGCGCCGATCAAATCGGTCATCGTCTCCGCGGGTATCTCACCGGTCTCGTCGACCCGCGCCGCCCGTTCGGCCAGCGTCGGCAACAATTCGCCGACCGCTGCGGCTACGTCTGCATTCATGCCGGGTTCTTTCGTGTCCTCGCCCCCTACACCAGTGACTTCACGGCGGAGCGTAACAGGCACGCGGCCATTCGAGCCCGGTCGTTCAGCGCGCGGCCCAGCTGATGGCCTTGGTCTGCAGGAATTCGTCGAGGCCGAATTCGCCCCACTCCCGGCCGATTCCGCTCTGCTTGTATCCGCCGAACGGCAGGCGTGGGTTCACCCCTCCACTGCTGGCGTTGATCGCTATGCCGCCTGCGCGAACTCTGGTCGCGATGTCGTAGGCGGCCACGGTGTCGGCGCTCCAGACAGCGCCAGCCAAACCGTAGGGGCTGTCGTTCGCGATCCGCACCGCCTCGTCGTCGGTGCGGAACGGGATGACGACGCCGACTGGTCCGAAGAACTCCGTCTGCGCGATCGTCATCGAATTGTCGACATCGACGAAGAGGGTCGGCTCCACGAAGTAGCCCTTGTCGAGGCCCGCCGGGCGTCCGCCACCGGCGACGATCCGCGCGCCCTCCTCCTCGCCAACGCGGATCAGTTTCTCGACCTTCTCCCGCTGCGCCGCGGTGATCAACGGACCCATCGTGGTGGATTCGTGCGCCGGATCGCCGACCCGGACACCGGCGAGCGCGACGCGCAGCCGCGCGACGAGTTCGTCGTGGACGGATTCGTGCACGATTGTGCGGGTCAGGATCGAGCAGCCCTGGCCCGCGTGGGCCGTGATGCCCATGAGTGCGGACCGGACCGCCCCGTCGAGGTCGGCATCGGCGCGGACGATATTCGCGGACTTGCCGCCGAGTTCGAGTACGACCTTCTTGATCGAACTCGCGGCCTGGGCGTAGACCATTCGTCCGACGGTGTCCGATCCGGTGAAGCTGACCAGGTCCACCATGGGATTGGTGGTCAGCTCCTGGCCCGCGTCGATATCGCCGGTCACGATGTTCAGCACGCCCGGCGGCAGACCGGCGGCGTCGGCGAAGTCACCGATCAACAAGGATTCCAGCGGGGTTGTCGGCGCGGGCTTCAGCACGGCGGTGCATCCCGCGGCCAAGGCGGGGATCACCTTCATCATGCTGAGGAAGAACGGGAAATTATAGGCCGCGATCAGCGCGCAGACCCCGAAGCCCTCGCGCCGGATCTGTCCCTGGGAGATGCCGAGACCCGCGGCGATCGTCGGTTCCATCGGGCGTTCCCACGCGAAGGCAGGCATGACGCGCTCGGCCATATCGCGCAGATGGGCCACCGGCACCCGGGTCTGCAGCGTTTCGGCCAACGAGCGGACCGAACCCGCCTCGGCCATATTGACGGCGACGAGCTCGGGCAGGCGGCGCTCCATCTCCTCGGCCATGCGCAGCAGCACCGCGGCCCGCTCGGCGGGTTTCATCCGCGGCCAGGGACCTTCGTCGAATGCCTTGCGCGCGGCCGTGACAGCGCGGCGCACGTCCGGGATCGAGGCCTGCGGGACGAAGGCGATCGTCTCCTCTGTCGCGGGATTGCGCACATTGATGAGCTCGTCCGCTTCGCCGTCGGTGCGGTGCCCGTCGATGTAGAGCTGCGTCGAGAACGAGTACGCCGTGGTCATGTTCGGTCTCCTGATTGCCGGGTCTGCGTCGGTCGTCTGGGCAGGCTCACCTGCGGCGCTGCCCGCACACCGCGCCTTAAAAGTGTACTGAATAGCCGAACTGGCTGAGTCGTTTGTCCAATTGCCGCTGAGTGGAAAGGTCGATTGTGTGACCCGCCCCACAGGGGGTGTGCTGTCGCGTACGTCTTCGCCCCACTCCGAGCAGGGCGAATGCGATCACCAAACCAAAGCCACGGCTCGATTGCTCGGTGCGAGTCGGAAACGAGAGCTCCGTGGCAGCCCCCGAAAGGACTCGATCGATGAGCCCTGCAATGCAATTCGACGAATCGCCCGATGTCGCACCGACGCCGGATGCTGCACAGACATGGACGCCGCGGCTGGTGCTTTCCCTGGCCTCGATCGTGCTGACGCTCGAGATACTCACCCTCAGCTACATGATGGTCGCGATGGCGGCGCCGGAAATCTCCGTGCATTTCCAGACGACCCAGGGCGCCTGGCTGCTGACGGCATTCCTGCTGGTCGGGGCCGTGACAGGTCCACTGCTGGGCAAGCTGGCCGATATGTACGGCAAGCGGAAAGTATTGCTGGCCTGTGTCGCCGTCTCGGTGCTCGGCTCGCTGCTCTCCGCGGTCGCCACCAGCTACGCGATGCTGATCACCGGCCGGGCGTTGATGGGGGTGCTCACGCCGTGTGTCTTCCTGGCCTACTCGCTGATCCGGGACGTGTTCCCGAAGAAGACGGTCGCGCTCGCGGTCAGTGTTACCACCAGTGGTTTGGGACTTATCGCGATACCGGCGCCGTTCATCACCGGCTGGCTGCTCGACGACTATGGTTTCCGCAGCATCTTCTGGTTGTTCGTGATCGGGCTCGCGGTGTTCGGCACCCTGGTCGCCCTCACCACCGACGAATCCACCGTGCGGGTACGGTCGGGGATCGACTTCGCCGGTGCGCTGCTGCTCGGTTCCGGCATCGCGGGCATACTCGTCGCACTCAGCTTCGGTCCCTCCTGGGGCTGGACGACCGGTTCGACGCTCGCCTACCTCGTCGGCGGTGTTGTGCTGGTGGTGGGCTGGTTGGTATCGGCCGGGATTGTGCGTGACCCGCTGCTCGATCTGGATGTGCTGCGCAGGCGGCCGGTACTGCTGATCTCCATCGGTTCCGCCATGTGCTACGGCTGCAGTGCGCTCATCACCATTCTGCTTCCGATGATGGTGATGACGCCCGCCGCCGTCGGACTGGGCTACGGATTCGGTGTCAGCGCAAAGGGATTCGCGATCTTCCAGGCGCCGATCGGCGGCATGGTCGTGGTCGGCGGAGTGGTGGTCGGTATTCTGGTCGGCCGCAAGGTTCGGCCGCGGTTGCTGATGATCGTCGGCCTGCTGCTGTTCGCGCTCGCTTTCGTGCTCATCGCGGTCAAGCATGACGACAAGGTGCTGCTGCTCGTGTTCGCTGGTATGGCGGGCACCGGTATGGGGCTGGGCTACGCATCGGTTCCGAATCTGTTGATCGAGGCGGTTCCGCCGCAGTTGCAAGCCAGCACGGCGAGTATCGCGGGTGCCGCGCAGAGTGTCGTCGCGGCGGTCTTGCCGGTGCTCGCGTTCACCGTGCTGAACAATTCGTATATCGCGCCGATCCCGCTCGAAATGACCCATGGCGCGGTGCTCTACACGGATAGGGGATTCCAGGTCGCGTTCCTGATCGGCGCGGTGGCCTGTGCCATCGGCGCGCTGCTCGCCGTGCTGCTGCCCCGCAAGATCGAGCAACTGCCCGCACCTGTCGCGCAGGATGCGCAGGCTCCGGTATTGACGCACTGATCGAGTCGAGGGCGGCCGCGCGCGAGCGCGGCCGCCTTTGCTCAGGGTGTGGTGCCGATCAGGGCGAGGCTGGAATGGGCATATGCCGCACGACGTTTGGGACTCACCAGATACGAGGGCGGGGCGAAATAGCCGACATCGCGGGGCAGGGCGTCGGCGCGGCGCGCGAGGGCCGCACGGGCGTCGGCAGTGGTCCCGCAGAGCGCGATCTCGGCGAGCATTTCGTCGGTGACCGCCTTGACCATGCCGTCGGTATCGCCCGCGCGGAATGCCGAGCGCAGTTGCGCGACAGGGCTTTCCCAACCGTGATGGGCGACATAGGGGTCGTAGGTCTTGACGGTGAGGTAGAAGGCGATCATGCGGCGGGCGTCGGCGATGGCGCGTTCCGGTGCGTTGTCGTCGATGGCGGTGATGATCCAGCCGTGTTCGAGCGGGCGCCGACCGCTACCCGCCGCCCCGCGGTCGACCGCCGGGCGCACGATGTCGTTCCACCAGGTGCGGGTGAACAGGCCGTGGCCGATCACGCCGTCGCCGACCCGGCCCGCGGTGGCGGCCATCCGGCTGTTGAATCCCGCGAGCAGTACCGGGATATCGAGGCGGCCGAGCACCGGGGCCCGGACATCGGCGGCTATCGAATAGAACTCACCGGAGTACTGGATCTTCTCGCCGTTTTCCGCGTGCAGCCAGGCGCGGACCACATCGATGGTCTCGGCGATTCGGTCGACCGGGCGATCGGCGGGGACGCCGAACCAGTCGCGGTTGATCCGGAAGGCGGCGGTGCCGAGGCCGAGGAACAGTCGACCGGGTGCCTGCGCGTGCAGCTGCCGCATGGCGGTGGCGTGCGCGTACGGGGTGCGGGCGAAGGCGTAGGCGATGGCCGGACCGACCAGTGCGCGTTCGGTATTCGCGACGATCTCGGCGACGGTGAGGTAGGCGTCGTGGTCGACGAAGTCACCGGTGCAGAAGGCTTCCACACCGGCCTGCTCGGCCTCCCTCCCGACGTCGCGGCCGGGCCACGGCATACCGAACTTCATCGAATTCTCCTCTTGGACAGTCTGATCGGAGGTGGATGCGCGTCAGCGCAGCGTCCATTTGCTGCGGGGCACCGCGGCACGGTCGACTTCGGCTTTGCCGATGGGGTTGCCGATATGGGTGTAGGACAGGCCGGTGCGCAGTGCCTGGGTGCGGGTGGCATCGAGCGATTCCCAGATCGCACGGACCGTGCCCTGGATCGCGGCCGGCGGCTTGGCGGCGATGATGCGGGCGATCTCGTCGGCGCGATCCCAGAGCTGATCGCGCGGCAGAATCTCGCTGACCAGGCCGATCTGCATGGCGCGCTCGGGGGACAGACGCTCGTCCAGGCCGAGCAGCGCGATGCGCAATGTCTCACCCAGCGGAATGCGGCGCGCGAGCCCGATCGGTTCCAGCGCGGCGGTCAGCCCATAGCTGACGTGCGGGTCGAAGAAGGTCGCGTCCTGCGCGCAGATGATGATGTCGGCCTCGTTCAGCCAGTAGAACGCGCCACCGGCCGCCATTCCGTGCACCGCGCAGACCAGCGGTTTCCACACCTGGTTGAGCTTCGGCGACAACTTCTCGCCGGGATCGGTCTGCGACCAGACGTTGGACTGCCGGTCGAAGCCCTGTTTGACGTCCATGCCGGTGCAGAACGCCCGGTCGCCCGCACCGCGCAGCACGACGACACGGATATCGTCATCGAATTTCACGCGCTGCCAGATGCGGTCGAAGTCCTCGAGCATCTCCTGGTTGAAGCTGTTCATGGCTTCCGGTCGGTTCAGGGTGATCGTCGCGACGTGGTCGGTCACGTCGAACAGGACGGTTTTCAGCTCCATCCGGAAACTCCGATGTTCGTGGGTCGGCTGAATGCGGCCCTCCGGAGAGTGGCCGGATTAGAGTGTAACAAATTGTTCCACTGGCGACATTCGACTCTGTCCTGGTCGTGGTCCGATTCGAACCACTTAATATGTGGTAGACAAGCAATAGTGCCGCGCGGCCCGAGCCTTGGGCTGCTGCAGATTCTAGATAAGTCGTATACTCTTCTCTGGCCCCGGTCGTCCGGATGTGTTCGTGACGGCGGTCGGGGCGAGATGGCACGACGAGATCCACGGAGGAAGTTGCGATGAAGCCACGCGTGGGGCAGACGCTCGCCAGCACGGTCGACACGACGACGGTCATTGTCGTACGCGCTCCGCAGGCCGATCTGGAGATCACCTGTGGCGGGGCGGCGATGGTCGATCCGAAGGGTCCCGGCGGCGTTCCCGTCGGCACCGCCGATCCCGAACAGCTCGGTGGTTCGCAGCTCGGCAAGCGCTACGCCGATGAGGAACTCGGTGTGGAACTGCTCTGCACCAAGGCGGGGCAGGGCACGCTGGCGGTGAACGGTGTCGCGTTGCCGCTCAAGAACGCCAAGCCGCTTCCGGCCTCGGACTGAGAGCGCATCGATGAACGTAGCGATGCTGTTGGATATGGCCGCCGACGGTTTCGGCGACCGAATCGTGGTCGGGCGGACGGCCGATGGACTGACGCCGGTGCGGCTGCGCGAGTTGGCCGCCGGTGGTGCGCGGGTGATCCGTGCGGCCGGAGCCGACGCGATCGTGTACCTCGCCGTCAACGGTCCGGCCTTCCCGGTCGCGCTGTTCGCGGCGGCCCAGGCGGGTGTGCCGCTGGTACCGGTGAACTACCGCCTCGGCGCGGAGCAACTGGACGCGTTATTGGCGAATCATCCACGCGCACTCGGTATCGCCGATCCCGAACAGGCCGAGGCATTGCGCCGGGCGGGACTGTCGGTGCGGAGCTCGCAAGAGTGGTTGGCCACCGCGGCGGATGCCGGTGTCGACGACGGTGACGAGATTCCGGCCGCGCCCGAAGCGCCCGCGGTGTTGATCTACACCAGCGGCACGACCTCCGCGCCGAAGGGTGTGGTCCTGCGGCACCACAACTTGGTGTCGTATGTGCTCGGCACAGTGGAATTCGCGGGTGCCGACGCCGACGAGGCCGCGCTGATGAGCGTGCCGCCGTACCACATCGCGGCCGTATCCAACGTTTTGACGAACCTCTATGCCGGGCGTCGGGTGCTCACTCTCGAACAGTTCACACCGCAGCAGTGGCTCGAACTGGTACGCGAGCAGCGGATTTCGAATGCGATGGTCGTTCCGACCATGCTCGCCCGCATCATCGACGGCGACGGGCTCGACCGCTCGGTCCCGTCATTGCGTTCACTCGCCTACGGCGGCGCCAAGATGCCGGTGCGGGTGATCGAGACCGCGCTGCGGGAGTGGCCGCATGTCGATTTCGTCAATGCCTACGGGTTGACCGAGACCTCGTCCACGATCTCGGTGCTCGGGCCCGAGGAGCATCGCGCGGCCGTCGCCAGCGAGGATCCCGCGGTGCGCGCTCGCATCGGCTCGGCCGGTCGGCCGGTGCCCGGTATCGAGCTCGAGGTGCGTGCCGAATCCGGTGGTCTCGCCGCGGCAGGGGAGCCGGGCCAGATCTGGGTGCGCGGCGAACAGGTCTCCGGTGAATACGCCGGGCACGGTGCCTCGGTCGACGAACGGGGTTTCTTCGACACCCGTGACCACGGCCGCGTGGATGCCGACGGCTATCTCTACATCGAGGGCCGGGTCGACGACACCATCATCCGCGGCGCGGAGAATATCGCGCCCGCCGAGATCGAGGACGTCCTGCTGCGGCACCCGGATGTGCTCGACGCGGTCGTCGTCGGTGTGGTCGACGAGGAGTGGGGGCAGCGGATCGAGGCCGTCGTCGTTCCTCGCGGCGGGGTGGACGTCGATGCCGAACAACTGCGCGCGGAGGTGCGAAAGACATTGCGCGGCTCCAAGACTCCCGATCGCATCACCTACTGGCCGGAACTGCCGCGCACCGCGACCGGCAAGCTGGTGCGCCGGGATATCGTCGCGGCGCTGACGGCCGATCGTCAGCCGACCGCAGGGTGAGCACCCTCGACGTCACGATCGAGGGGCCCGCCGCGCGGGTGCGCTTCGATCGGCCGGACGCGCGCAACACGGTGATTCCAGAGCTTCTCGTCGAGATGCATTCCGTGCTGACCGAATTGAGCCGCGACGATGCACTCGCCGTGGTGGTGCTGACCGGAAACGGCGCGACGTTCTGTCCCGGTGCGGATCTGAACCGCGCCGGGGCGGGCGGGTCGGCCGCGCTGCCGCCGCTCGAGGTGTATCAGTCGGCGACCCTGCTGCACGAGATGCCGCAGTTGACTCTCGCCGCGGTGAACGGAGCCTGCGCGGGCCCGGGATTCGCCTGGGCCGCGGCGTGCGACCTGCGCGTCGCCGCCGCCGGTGCCCGATTCGCGACGGCGTTCCTGCAGGCCGGTGTTTCCGGTGAACTCGGCCTGCCGTGGACATTGTCGCGGGCACTCGGTGCGGCGTCGGCGCGGGACCTGTGTTTCCTGCCGCGCAAGCTGACCGCGGACGAGGTCCGTGCCATCGGATTCGTCTCCCGGGTGTTTCCCGATGACGAATTCGACCACGAGGTCGCCGATCTGGTGCGCGAACTCGCGGCGCGCAGGCCCGCCGCCCTGCGGACCTTGAAGGCGAATTTCCTGCTGGCCGAGCGCACCGAGCTGGCGGACTACATAGCGGTGGAAAGCGAACGGCACCACGGATTCTTCACCGGAGAGCAGCGTGCGCAGACCGCCAAGGCGTTGCGTGTGCAGGGCGATCGGGTGCATGAGGCGTGAGGACAGCGTTTGCTGCGGTTCCGGAGTGAGCGATGCGGAAACGATCGGCCGATCGTGTCGCCGCCCGCATCGGTTCCGAGGGCACCTGCAATCCGATCGCCGCCGCACATGGCGCGAATCGTCTTCTTGCCCAGAGCATTGCATGGCGGCGCATCAACGATGTGGTGAGCAGCGGTGCTGAAACGCGAGCAGGCACAGACGGTCCGCCGATCGGACCGACGATATGACAAGGGTGAGTGAGCATGAGCACTATCGCGAATAGTTCGGAGTTGGTGCGGGAGCTGACCACACGCAGCGCGATCGCGGTCCGTAACTGGACGCCCGGCGCCACGGTGGTGGGTGTCGAGCCACTCACCGGCGGGACGTCAAGCCTGACCTATGTGGTCGAATTGTCGAATGCCCCAATAGGATACGAGCGCGTCGTGCTGAAGGTGGCGCCTCCCGGTCTGGCGCCGGTCCGCAACCGAGATGTCCTGCGCCAGGCCCGAATCATGGAAGCACTGGCGGATCGACCCGGGGTGCGGGTGCCGAAGGTCCTGTTCCACGATGCGGGTGCACCGCCGACGGTCCCGCCGTTCGTCGCCATGGACCTGGTGCCCGGCACCTGCGTCGAACCGGTGCTCGTCCCGCGCGGCACCGTGCCCGCCGACCAGGTTCGGACCCGAGCCTTCGACGCGGCCGGAATGCTCGCCGATCTGCATCGAGTGGAACCGGAGCACACGGCGCTCGCGACCGAGCCGGTGGTTTCCCTCGGCGCTGAGATCGACCGCTGGACAAGGGCTTTCACCACCGTGTCGGACGATCTGCGCACCGGCTACGAGAAGGTCGCGGACCGCCTGCACGCCACCGTGCCCGCCGCCATGACACCGGTCTTCACCCACGGTGACTACCGGCTCGGCAACACACTGTGCGAAGCAGGCCACATCACCTCGATCATCGACTGGGAAATCTGGTCTCTCGGGGACCCTCGGATCGATGTCAGCTGGCTGACCTTTTTCACCGACGATGCCGCGCATCCGGCATCGGTATCCGATGAGCCGACCGGCATGCCCGGCAAGGCGGAACTGGTCGACGCCTACCAGGAGGCGCGCGGCGCCGCACTGCGAGACCTGCCGTGGTTCGAGGCACTGACCAAATACAAAGAGTCCGCCGCGACCGCCTTGCTGATCAAACGCGGCCGCAAGTCCGGCCAGTGGAACGACATGCACCAACGGATGCTGCCCGCATTGCCGGTGCTGCTCGACGAGGCAATGGAACTGCTCGGCTGATCAGACGTAGACGGGCAATATGGATCGGGCGCGCCGATAGCTTGAACGCGGTGAGGCGCACCCCGAAAAGTCGATGTCGTGCGCCGCGTTCACAATGCGGGTTGACGGCCTCGAAATATTGTCGACAACTGCGTATTCCGTGGCTTTCGCTATCGTGGCGGCCTGCGCCGCCGTCGCGGTGATCCTGTCGGCCATCCTGGTGGGCCTGGCGACGGGGACAGCGGCGATCGCTGCCGGTACGGGTGGATCCGTCGTTACTTTCGGGCGTGCCGGTACCGATTCACCAGGGCGGTTGTCGAGCTGTCGTGTGCACTCGACTGATCCGTGGTGAGTTCGGCGTAAATCTTTGTGGCGAGGACCTTTCCGAGTTCGACGCCCCATTGATCGAAGGAATTGATGCCCCAGATCCAGCCCTGGGTGAAGATCTTGTGCTCGTAGACGGCGATGAGTTGGCCGAGTGTGTACGGCGTCAGGTGGCGCAGCAAGAGGGTGTTGCTCGGCCGGTTTCCCGGGAAGTCGCGATGGCCCCGCAGTGGACCGGTGTCATCGGCACTGCCGAAGGCCAGGGCTTCGGTCTGCGCGAACAGGTTGGCCATGAGCAGGTCGTGATGCTCGGTCAGATCGTGCCGCGGGCGCAGCACTCCGATGAAGTCCGCGGGCACGGTCGTCGTGCCCTGGTGCAGTAGTTGATAGAAGGCGTGCTGGCCGTTGGTACCCGGTTCGCCCCATACGATCGGCGCGGTGTCGTAGCCGAGCGGAAGGCCTCGGCGGTCGACGGATTTGCCGTTGCTCTCCATATCGAGCTGTTGCAGGTAGGCGGGCAGTCGAGACAGCCGCTGATCATAGGGGAGAACGGCGTGGGTATGGGCGTGCCAGAAGTTGCGATACCAGATCCCGATGAGCCCGAGCAGTATCGGAATGTTCTGTCGCGGTGGTGCGGTGCGGAAGTGTTCGTCGATCGAATGCGCTCCGGCGAGCATGCCGCGGAAGTTGTCCGGGCCGATGGCGAGCATGAGCGATAGACCGATCGCCGAATGCAGCGAATACCGGCCGCCGACCCAGCCCCAGAACTCGAACATATTGGCCGGGTCGATACCGAACGCGGCGACCTCACGGGCATTGGTCGATACCGCGACGAAATGCCGGGCGATAGCGGCCGGGTCGTCGAGCCCGGCTAGTAGCCATTCGCGGGCCGTGCAGGCGTTGGTCAGGGTCTCGATCGTGGTGAAGGTTTTCGACGACACCACGAACAGGGTGGTGGCCGGATCGAGGTGGTGCAGGGTGCGGGTGATGTCGTGGCCGTCGATATTGGCGACGAACCGGATATCCAATGTCTCGGAGGCGAATTCGCGTAAGGCCTGGTAGGCCATGGCGGGCCCGAGGTCGGACCCGCCGATGCCGATATTGACCACCGCCCGGATCGGTGCACCGGTCGCGCCGCGCCACTGCCCGGAGCGCACCCGCTCGGCGAATGCGCTCATCCGGTCCAGCACGGTCCGTACGTCGGTGACGACATTGCGTCCGCCGACCTCGATGCTGCGCGCGGCGGGTGCGCGCAGCGCGGTATGCAGTGCGGGACGCGATTCGGTGGTGTTGATCGGCTCGCCGGTGAACATGGCGCGGATACCGGTCCCGAGTTCGCGCTCATCGGCCAATTCGACGAGCAGGTCGAGGGTTTCGGCGGTGAGCAGGTTCTTGGAGTAGTCCAATACCAGGCCACTGTGCTCGATGGTCATCGCCGGTCCGCGGCCGGGCTCCTGGTCGAACAGATCGCGCAGCCGGGTTTCGCGCAGGTTGTGCTCATGCGTCCGGAGTTTGGTCCAGGCCGCGGTCTCGGCGAGGTTCATGCGTCGATCGTCGATTTGTCCAATAGGGCGAGTATCTCCTCGGTGGTGCCGGTTTCCGCGATTTTGGGGAACACCTTGCGCAGCGCGTAGTCGTGATCTTCCTGATCCAGATCGGTTACCGCATCGGTGGCAATGGTGACGTTGAAACCGTATTCGTGCGCCCCGCGCGCGGTCGATTCGACGCCCATGCTGGTGGCGATCCCGGTCACGACGACCTGGGTGACTTCGCGCTCGCGCAGCCACCCCGCGAGCGTGGGATCGTGGAACGCGCCCCAGACCCGTTTGACCACGGTGTGGTCACCCGGTCGCGGTCCCAGCTCGGACAGCAGCGTGACGGCCTCGGCCGCCGAACTCGCGGCCGCCGAGCTGGACTGTCCGCCCGCCGCGCGAGCACGGCTCGCCTCGGTGCGGCCGGGCGCGACACCGGCCGCCGTCACGATCACGACCGGGAGGTTGCGTTCCCGGAACGCGTCGGCCAGCCGGATCGACTGCTCGACAATCGACTTCGCGGAGTGCACGGTCGGCAGCGCCACCACCGCGTCCTGCAGGTCGACGACGACCAGCGCGGTGTGCGCATCTATTTCGGTCAATGGCATGAGATCGCCTTTCGGTCCAAGATCGACATTATTCTCTAATGAGAATGCCAATTGCGCTTTCCGACAATCGGGCCAGCCCTCAGTACAACCCGCCGTCCACCCGGATCAGTGCGTCGGTGGTGTAGCTGGAGGCGTCGCTGGCGAGGTACAGCGCGGTGCTGATGATCTCCTCCGGCTTACCCGGCCTGCCGAGCGCACTGCGGGTGATGTGCCGCTTCTCCTCCGCCCAAGCCTTGGAGATATCAGTGAGGAACGGCCCCGCCGAGATGGTGTTGACCCGCACCTTCGGCCCGTACTCCTGAGCGAAGACGGTGGTCAGCACATTCAGGGCGGCCTTGGCTCCGGCGTAAGGGCCGAATCGTGGTTGCGGCAGCAGTGCCCCCGAGGAGGAGATATTGATGATCGAGCCGCCGTCGCCGTCGGCCATCCGCCGCCCGATCAGCGACGCGAGCCGGAACGGGCCCTTGAAATTGACCCCGATCACCTTGTCGAACAGCTCTTCGCTGGTCTCCTCCGAAGACGGTGCCAGCGGCGACATACCCGCGTTGTTGACCAGGATGTCGACCTTGCCGAACTCCTCGTATGCCGCGTCGGTGAGTCGGCCGAGGTCGTCCCAGTGCCCGACGTGCGCGGCGAACGGCAGAGCGCGTCGGCCCAGTTCGCGGACTTCCTTGGCGGCCACCTCGCAGGCGTCGAGCTTGCGGCTGGTGATCACCACGTCCGCGCCCGCGGCGGCGAAGGCGCGCACCATTTCCAGGCCGAGGCCCCGGCTGCCGCCGGTGACCAGCGCGACCTTGCCGGTCAGATCGAAAAGCTGCGCCGTCATGCGTTCACCCCGCCGCTGAGGCTGTCGTCATCGATGATGTGCGCGTAGCGCTTTCGCGCATCCTCGAGCTTCGGCGGAATGTGCTCGCTGGGGAACAAGCCCTCGGCGGGCCGGTATTTCTTCAACATCTGCTTGGCGACCGTGGTGCGGTGCACCTCGGTCGGGCCATCGGCCAGGGCGAGATTCGGGGCGGCCATCCACCACTTCGCCAGTGGCAGTTCATTGGTGGTGCCGAGCGAGCCGTGCAGGTGCAGCGCGCGCTGGATGATGTCGTGCAGCACCTTGGCCATGGCGACCTTGCACATCGCGATCTGCGTGCGGGCGGCGCCGTGCGGCTGGGTGTCGATGATCCAGGCGGTGTTGAGCACCAGCAATCGGTACTGCTGCAATTCGATCCAGGAGTCCGCGATGAACTGCTGGACGGCTTGCTTATCGGCGAGCAGGGTGCCCTGGGTGCGGCGGGAGATCGCGCGCTCGCACATCATGTCGAAGGCACGGGTGCATTTGCCGACGGTGCGCATGGCGTGGTGGACGCGGCCGCCGCCGAGGCGGGCCTGGGCGACCTTGAAACCCTCGCCGGGTGCGCCGAGCATGGCGTCGAGCGGGACCCGGACCTGGTGGTAGCGGATGTAGCCGTGGATGCCCTCGTCCAGGGAGTCGCGTTCGTCCATGGTGCCGACATTGCGCTTGATCTCGATGCCGGGCGTCTCGGCGGGCACGATCAGCATCGACATGCGGGCGTGCGGCGGCGCGTCCGGATCGGTGACGGCCATGACGATGAGGAACGACGCGTACCGGGCGTTGGAGGAGAACCACTTCTCACCGTCGATCACCCATTCGTCCCCGTCGCGCCATGCGCGGCAGACGAACTCCTTCGGATCGGCGCCCGCCTGCGGTTCGGTCATCGAGAAGGTGGAGACGATCTCGCCGTCGAGCAGTGGCTGCAGGTAGCGGGCCTTCTGCTCCTCGGTGCCGAACATGGCCAGGATCTCCGCATTACCGGTGTCCGGTGCGGCGGTGCCGAAAACCGTTGGTGCCCAATAGGACCGGCCGAGTATCTCGTTGAGGTAGGCGAGCTTGACCTGGCCGTAGCCCGGCCCGCCCAATTCGGGGCCGAGGTGACAGGCCCACAGGCCCTGCGCCCGGACCTGCTCCTGCAACGGCCGCAGGATCGCACGAGCCTTCTCGTTACCGGTGTCGTACGGGTCGCCGCCGTGCGGGAACAGCAGGTCGAGCGGCTCGACCTCCTTGCGCACGAATTCCGCGGCCCAGTCCAGCTTGGCCTGGAACTCGGGTTCGATCGTGAAATCCAGCATCGGTCCTCCGAAAGGGATCAGTGGGTGAGGTAGGTGCGGGCGGCCATGAGCAACGGCGGGATGCCCTGGCGCATCCGTTCCACCCGCTCGGTGACCTGGCCGCGGCGCTCGGCGTTCTTGACCAGCAGCGCGGATGCGGCGGCCTGTTTGTAGCGGACCAGGGCGTCGAACCAGCCGAGATCCGCGACCGGTGTGCCGCTCGCCGTCTCGTATACGGCGAGCAGTTCGTCGGGTTCGAGCGTCGGAGCCGCGGGCGCGACGGCCGTCGGATGCGCGGGATCGGACATCAGTCGCAGCCACGCCAGGTCCAGGCGCGGATCGCCGACCGACCAGATCTCCCAGTCGATCACCGCCCGGATCTCGGTTCCGACGCACTGCATATTGCCCAGTCGCCAGTCGCCGTGCAGGATCGCGGGCGGCAGCGGCTTCGGAATCGCCGCGGTGAGCAGAGTCCGGCATTTGAGCTCGTCGAGCTCCGCGTCCGGTTCGAGTGCACAGGTGGCAAAGGCCCGCTGCCACCGCTCGACCTCGGCGTCCAGGGTCACCGCGGGTTCGTCGATGCCCAACTCGGCGGGACCGACGGTGTGCAGGGCCGCCAGCATGCGGGCGGCCGCCGCGGCCCGTGCGCGCACCTCGTTCGGAGCGGGACGACGTTCGAGCGCGATATGGCGGGGTTCGTAACCTTCGCCGTCCGCGAAGGACATGACGAACAGCGGCGGGATCTCCGGCGGTGCGCCGACGTCGGAACCGAGCACCTTCGGCACGGCCACATCGGGTACCTCGGCGAGTGCGGTAAGTGCGCGGGCTTGGCGCAGCACATCCCGGTTCCGGACGGGCTCGAGACCCGGCGGGGCGACCTTGACCACGACGCGAACCCGCTCGTCGGTCACCGCCGAATAGGTGAGGCTGGAGGTGCCGCCGGTCAGCTGCGTCAAGTCGTGCAGTGGACGGCCGATCGCCGCGGCCGCGCGACGCGCGATATCGGCGGGATCGGCAATGCCGACCTTCGGTCCTACCACCTGTGACCCGTCGGCCATTCCCACTCCGTTCGACAGAACGCCATACCACCGTGCAAGAAAACGATTCTGGTGAATCGGTATCCGAACAGTACACTCTTTTACATGACGAGTCCACACGTCGAGGACGACCCGGTCGGCGGCGAATCCCTGGTGGCCCGCGCGGTCCGGCGGCGTACGGGGGATCGGTACGCGACCGCGCGGGATGAAGTGCGCCGCCTGCTCGACGCGGGCATGGAGCTGATGCGGGCCGATCCGGACGGGAATCCGCGAATCGTCGAGATCGTCCGCCGGGCAAGGGTTTCCAACGACGCCTTCTACCGGGCATTCCGGAGCAAGGACGATCTCATGGCCGCGATCGCCGACGACGGGGCCCGGCGGTTGCTCGCCCATATCCGTCGCCGCTGCGCTCGGCACACCGACCCGGTCGACCAGGTCAGGGCCTGTGTTCAGGTGGTTTTCAAGCAGGCGGCCGATCCCGAGGTGGCTGCGACGACCCGCGCGGTGCTGCGGAATACCTCCCGCGACGGCCGGTCGGCCTTCGGGGGTGTCGAGCTGCGCCGCCGGATCGCCGAACTGCTCGCGGTGCCGCTCGGTGCGGGTGGGAGCCCCGATCCGGACCGTGACGCCATGGTAGCCGCCTGTGCGATCTTCGCGGTGATGGAGCAATTCCTGTGGGCCGAACAGGTGCCGACGGCTGCGGATGTCGAGCATCTCGTGGCCTGGATCGTGCCACCGAGACCAGGGCTGACCGATGCGATCTGACCCTGCACAACCTTGTGGTGTCCGTTGAATAGCGGATACTCTTCTTTAAATACGACGCTAAGAGGAGCTGGTTCGATGCACAAACCGATGCAGGGCGTGCGCGTACTCGAGGTCGCGCAATTCACCTTCGTCCCGGCGGCGGGTGCGGTGCTCGCGGACTGGGGTGCCGACGTGATCAAGATCGAGCACGCGGAACGCGGTGATGCTCAGCGCGGACTGGTCCGGGTGCTCGGTTACGAGGCGAACAGCGCCGGGTCGTCGTTCTTCCCGATCATGGAGGGACCGAACCGAGGCAAACGCAGTGTCGGTCTCGCACTGGAGAAGCCGTCCGCGCGCCGGGTGCTGGAGGAGTTGATCCGCAGCAGCGACGTATTCCTCACGAACTTCCTGCCGGAGGCGCGAGCGAAACTGGGGATCGATCTCGAGGACGTGCGCGCGATCAATCCGGACATCATCTACGTGCGGGGCAGCGGCTTCGGTGTGCGCGGTGCGGAGGCGACCAAGGGCGGCTACGACAGCACGGCATTCTGGGCGCGCGGCGGCAGCGCGGCCGGGGTGACCCCGCCCGGCGCCGACCGGATGACCCGGATGCCCGCGGGCGCCTACGGCGATTCGATCGGCGGCATGACCATTGCCGGTGGCATCGCGGCCGCGCTCTACTCGCGCAAGATGACGGGGGAGCCGTCGGTGGTGGACGTCTCGCTGCTCGGCGTCGGCGCCTGGGCCACCCAGTTCACGGTCAATCTCGCTTTGATGAACGGCGGTCCGCTGCCGGTGAATCCGCCGCCGCGGCACGGTTCGGCCACGAATCCGCTCATCGGGGCGTACCGCACCTCGGACCAGCGGTGGCTCGAATTGTCGATGCTGCAGCCCGGTCGCTACTGGCCCGAGTTCTGCAGGCTGGCCGGTCGCGAGGAATTGGCCGCCGACGAACGCTTCGACAACACCGAGAAGCTGATGGCCAATGCGGCGCAGGCCGCCGAGCTCGTCGCCGAGATCATCGCGGCGCGTCCGTTCGCCGAGTGGGTCGAGATCCTCGGCAGCGGCGAGGGGCAGTGGGCGGCGGTGCAGAACGCGTGGGAGGTCGGTCAGGATCCATCGCTGCGTGCCAACGATCTGATCGCCTCGGTCGTCGACGCCGACGGCGTCGACCGTGAACTGGTCGCCAACCCGGTCCAGTTCGACGAGACGCCGGTAACTCTCACGCGGGCACCGCAATTCGCCGAACACACCGACGAGGTCCTGCTCGAGATCGGTCTCACCGAGGAGGAGCTGATCGCGCTGAAGATCGACGGCGCGGTCACCTAGTCGCTTCCGCATCGCAGGCATGCGGAAGGAAAGTGTCCTCTTTCCAGCCGAACGTCCATCCCATGGGATGGCACCCCGGCTCGCATCCGTCATCAAATAGGCTGCTAATTGCGAGTTGTTCCACAAGGTGACGAGCAAGAATTCGTCGACGCGAGGGCAAAAGAGGTTACGAAATAAGGGCTGGCCGGTATATTGGACCAGCACGACGAGTCGAGGCATGCCAGGTCATGGCATGCGCATGACGTACTACGAGGCCGCGACGCGGCACGGGTGCGGCCGCAACGCCCACCGGCCCGCGGAGACGCGAATACAGCGCCCGGCGCGGCGGCCTTCCAGAGAGGATCAGCGATGAGCATTGCGCTCGAGCCCGAGGGCACCTATGAGGGTGTCCCCGCGTATCACTTCGACAACCGGCTCGGCGGTCCGGTCCTGAGTCATCAGCTGCGATGGGATGAAATCGCCCGCACCCATTCCGGATTCCGCAGTACCATCGCGCGCGGGTACTGGGTCGTCACGGACGGCCGGGCGGTGCAGGAGGCGCTGCAGGACTGGCGAACCTTCTCGAACACCTCGGTGACCGCGCTCGAGCCGAATCCCCGTTTCCTGTGGATTCCGGAGATGCTCGATCCGCCCGTGCACACGAAATGGCGGCGATTGCTCGGCAACGACTTCTCCCCGAAGACCATCGCCGCGCGCGAGGAGGAGATCCGGCAGGTCGCGATCGAGCTGATCGATCAGCTGAAGGACAGCGGCAGTGCCGATGTCCTGGACGAATTCGCCCGCCGGTTCCCGACCATTATCTTCATGCGGCTGGTCGGCCTGCCCGAGGCGGATCTGCCCATCTTCCTGGACTGGGTGCACGACATGCTGCACCTGCCCTATGACGAGGATCCGGAGGGAACCCGACAGCTCGCCGCGATGCGGGCCGTTTCGGACTACTTCGACGAGCAGATCGCGCTGCGGCGCGAGATCCCGCGCGACGATCTGCTCTCGCGTGCACTGGATTACGAGATCGATGGCGAACCGATCAGCGATGCGGATATGCACGCATTCTGCATTCTGCTTTTCCAGGCGGGCTTCGATACGGTCCCGATCTCCATCGGATGGGCCCTCTATCACTTCGCGACCCATCCGGAGCAGCGCGAAGCGATCATCGCCGACCCGTCGCTGATCGCGACGAGCGTCGAGGAGATCCTGCGCGTCTACTCGTTCGTGGTGCCCGCGCGGAAAGCCATGCAGGACACCGAGATCGGCGGCTGCCCGGTAAAGGCGGGCGAGATGGTGATGCTGCCGCTGGCGGTCACCAATCGTGATCCCGAGCGGTTCGAGAATCCGCTGGAGGTGGATCTGCACCGCACCGCGACCAACCACATCGCCTTCGGCTCCGGCCCGCACCGTTGCCTCGGCTCGCATCTGGCGCGCCTGGAGCTGAATGTCGCGGTCGAGGAGTGGCACAAGCGGATTCCGGAGTATCGGATCGTGGACGGACAGGAGCTCTCGCAGCACGGCAATATGTACGGCATCCAGTCGCTGCGTTTGGAGTGGTGACCGCCATGACGAATTCCCCTGTGACACAAATACTTCGGGCTGAGGATCTCTACCACACCGGGATCGTGGTGCCGGATATCGAGGAATGGAAAGTGCGGATGACCGAGCTCGCGGGCTACCGGTGGACCGCGACTCAAACCGCTGAAGTGCCGGTCCGGCTGGCCGACGGCGAGCGGGTAATGCAGCTGACCTTCACGTATTCGCTCGACGCCCCGCACATCGAACTGGTGCAGGAGATCCCCGGGACGCCGTGGACGGCGGCGCCGCCGCACGTCGCGACGCACCATCTCGGCTACTTCTGCGATGACGTCGCGACCACGTCGAAGCGGTTGGCGGCGGCGGGTTTCGCCCTGGAGGCCTGCGCGGTGGTCGACGGCGAGCCGTCGATCTTCGCCTACCACCTGTCGCCTTCGGGTGTGCGATTCGAGATCGTGGACCGGTCGCGGATGCCGGATTTCGATGTCTACCTGCGCTCGAAGCTGCAGTGATGGCTTTCTCTTTCACGGCGGAGCAGGAAGAACTCCGCGCTACCGTGCGCCGGTTCCTGGCGGACAAATCGCCGAGTGCGGCGGTGCGGCACTGGATGGAAACCGAACCGGGCCACGATCCCGCGGTGTGGCAGCAGATGGCCGAGCAACTCGGCCTGCACGGCCTCGCACTGCCGGAGGAGTACGGCGGTTCCGGCGGCGGACCCGTCGAACTGGGCATCGTACTAGAGGAGATGGGGCGAGCGCTGCTGCCGTCGCCGTATTTCGGGACGGTCGCACTCGCCGGTCAGGCGCTCGCCACTTGCGGTGACGAGGCGGCCAAGGCGCGCTGGCTGCCCGCGCTCGCCGCCGGGTCGCTCACCGCGACACTGGCGCTGGCCGAGGAGAGCGGCTCGTGGCGGCTCGTGGACGTCACCACCGTGGCAGCGCGGGTGGGCGAGGCATGGACCTTGTCCGGCACCAAAATGTTCGTCGTCGACGGCGAGACCGCCGACCTGCTGCTGGTGGCGGCGAACGGGGAGACCGGAGTCGGACTGTTCGCCGTGGACGGAACCGCGGCCGGGGTGACCAGAACCCGGTTGGAGACGCTCGATCCGACCCGCCGACTGGCCAGGATCGACCTGAACGACGCTGTGGCGCAACGGATCAGCCCACCCGCCGAGGCGTCGGCGTACCTGCAGGGCGTGCTCGATCTCGCGGTCGTCGCGCTGGCCGCCGAGCAGGTCGGTGTGGCGCAGGCATGTCTGGACGCCGCGGTCGAATACGCCAAGATCCGGGTTCAGTTCGACCGGCCGATCGGCTCGTTCCAGGCCGTCAAACACAAGTGCGCGGACATGCTGCTCGAGGTCGAGGCCGCACGCTCGGCCGCCTACCATGCCGCGACCGTGGCGGCCGCCGGTTCGACCGAGCTGCCGACAGCCGCGGCATTGGCGGCGGCGTACTGCTCGCAGGTCGGCACCCATGCGGCCAAGGAGAACATCCAGATTCACGGCGGCATCGGATACACCTGGGAGCATGACGCGCACCTGTATCTGAAGCGTGCGAAGTCGTCCGAGCAGCTGTTCGGCGGCCCGGCTTCGCATCGCGCGCGGCTGGCCGACCTCGTCGGAATCTGAGCGGTCCGGGCCGGGGACGTCGACGGCGGTTCGCCCGGCCCGGAATCCGCACTGCGCCAGGTCTTCTCGCAGCGACGCGCAGGTAGACATCGGCGCAATGATCGGCAGCCTGGCATATCGGTGCCCTGAAATAGATCGCTGAGCGATAGCGCGTTGGTGTATCGCATCAGTTCACCACTTGCGCGCCACTATGAATGAACGATGCTCGAATCATGTGGCAGAGGGGAAATTCTGTAGCCGAATCTGCACGTTCACGCAGCGGATGTGATCTATCAGGCTCCCCAGTTGTCTTTTCGATCCAATAAATCAGTGTACTCTTATCTCGACGGTGAGCTCGTGGACTCGATCTCCGCGCACACGGAGTGGTCCGAGCGACGGCCCGATGCGGCGTTACCGCACGGAGTCGAACACCGTGACCAACGTTCTCGCCGAGCAGGTGCTCGGCCTTCCGAAAGGCTGATCACATGGGAATTCGCGACCGACTGTCCCTGCTGCTCGCCGAGGCGCCCGTCGATGCCGAGGCCATCGAGCACGAGGAGCGCTGGTGGACCTGGGGCATGGTCCAGGAGACGGCGCGGGCGGTGAACGGTGCGCTCGATGCCGCGGGTCTGCATGCCGACGCGCGGGTGGGCGTGGTGCTGGAGAACCGGCCCGAACACGTCGCGGTGGTCGCCGCGGTGATCGCATCCGGGCGCTGTGTGGTGATGTTGAGCCCGCTGCAGCCCGCGGCCCGGCTCGCGGCCGATATCGCCCGCTGCGAGCTTCCGATCGTCATCGCCGGGGCGGAGGCGCTGGCCCGTGCGGGCGTACTCGCCGCGGTGACCGCGCACGGTCTCGCCGTGGAACTCGGTACCGACGGTGCACTGCGTCCGGCGGGTGGCGCCGCCGCATTCGACGCGCCGACCAATCCGGGCGTTGCCGTCGAAATGCTCACCTCCGGCACGACCGGTCCGCCGAAGCGGGTGCACCTACGGGTCGGACAGCTCGACCACGCCCTTGTCTCGGGCGGGCAGACGCCGAAGCCGGGACGGCTGCTGACGCGGTCGGCGGCACTCGTATCCGCGCCGCTGGTGCATATCGGCGGACTGTGGCGGGCGCTGGCCTGCCTGGCCACCGGGCGTCGCATGATCCTGATGTCCAAATTCGCCCTGGAGCCGTGGCTGCGCGCGGTGGAACGCCACGAACTGCGAGCGGTCAGCTTGGTGCCCGCGGCCCTGCGCGCCGTGCTGGAGGCGGATGTGCCGAAACAACGGTTGGCGAGCCTGCAGGTGGTCACCTCCGGCACCGCGCCGTGCCCGCCCGAACTCGCCGACGCGTTCTTTCAGAAATACGGTCTGCGCGTCCTGATGACCTATGGCGCAACGGAATTCGCCGGTGCGGTCGCCGGGTGGACGCTGCCGATGCACGAGCAGTGGTGGGATCGCAAGGTCGGCAGTACCGGGCGCGCCCTGGACGGCGTCGAGCTCCGGGTGACCGACGAGAACGGCGCCGAACTGCCGACCGGGAGGACCGGACGGCTCGAGGTCCGCACCGAGCAGACCGCGCAGGGCGGCGCGGTGTGGGTACGCACCAGTGATTTGGCCCGGATCGATGCGGACGGCTTCCTGTGGATCGAGGGTCGCGCCGATGACGCCATCATTCGCGGCGGATTCAAGGTGCAGCCGGAGACGGTTCAGCGCGTGCTCGAAGCGCATGACGCGGTGCGGGAGGCGGCGGTCGCCGGTCTGCCCGATCCGCGCCTCGGCGCGGTGCCGGTAGCGGCGGTCGAAGTCGAACCCGGACGCACACCGCCCGCCGTTGCCGAACTGGTCGCGCTGTGCCGTACTCAGCTGATGCCCTACGAAGTGCCCGCGCACATCCTCGTGCTCGACGCATTGCCGCGCACACCGTCGAGCAAGGTGAGCCGCGTGGAGCTACTGGACATCGTGCGAGCCCGGCTCGCCGAACGCACGACGGCCTGACCGCAAAGATCGAGGAGGATCTGTGACGAGCACCGAGGACAAGCCCGCCGAACAGTTCGGCGTGCTGACCGACCAGGCGATCGAGCGGTCCCGCCGCCGTCTCGGCATACCGAATCCGCAGCGCAATCCGCCGCACAACTACCAGGTGACCTGGGATGGCGTGCGCCACTTCGCATTCGGCTACGGCGACGACAATCCGCTGTACTGCGATCCGGACTACGCGGCGCGGACCCGCTGGGGTTCCCTGATCGCGCCGCCCACCTTCCTCTACACAATGGGCGAGGATGCCGCACCGAAGCCGGACGCCGAAACCAAGGCACTGCTGAAGGGCGACCCCTTCGCCGGGCTCGGCTCCTATCAGGCGGTAATGGAATTCGAGTGGTGGCAGCCGCTGCGCCTCGGTGACCGCAGCCGGGTGCTGCAGACTCAGGTCGGCGTGCAGCCCAAGCGCAGCAGCTTCGGCGGACGCACCGCGCACGTCACCCAGGATTACCTGTACACCAACGGGTCCGGCGAGATGCACGCCGTGCGGCGCGGCACCTGGATCAATGCCGAGCGGCACACCTCCAGTAAGCGGGCGAAAGAGAAACTGGAGCAAACCCCTTATACGCCAGCACAACTCGCCGAGATCGACGCGGCGTACGCGGCCGAGACCAGGCGCGGCGCCGAACCGCGCTACTGGGAGGACGTGGCGGTCGGCGAGGTGCTGCAGCCCAAGGTGAAAGGGCCGCTGACCACCACCGACGTGGTCGTCTGGCATCTGGGCTGGGGTATGCAGCTCACCCCGCCGGGCGCATTCAAGATCGCCGCGAATATCCGGCGCAAGGCCCCGGGCCTGTATCCGGCCAACGGGTTGAACATTCCGGATACCGTGCAGCGCCTGCACTGGGAACCCGCGCGGGCGCAGGAACTCGGGCTGCCGAACTCCTACGACTACGGCGGCATGCGCGAGACCTGGCTGTGCCATCTGCTCACCGACTGGGTCGGCGACGACGGCTGGCTGCGGAAACTGCGCTGCGAGCACCGCAAATTCAATTACATCGGTGACACCACCTGGGTGCGCGGCACGGTCGTCGACAAGCGACAGGTATACGGGCGCAACGAGATTCACCTCGAGGTGCGCTGCGAGAACCAGCGGGGTGAGATCACCACACCCGGTACCGCCATCGTGCTGTTGCCGACGAGGGACCGCGCCGTCGAACTTCCCGCGCCACCCGCCCCGGATCTGGACGGCATGGTGGCCCACGAACTGGCCCGGTTCAGCGTCAGCGGCTGATCCGGACCCGGCGGCCGGGACGCGGACACGGAGCGGACGGCGTCCCGGCCGTCGAAACCTCAGTGGCGCTCTGGAATTCGGTCCGGAGGGTCAGTGCCACCAAGGGGCGAGTGCGTCGAGGTGGCGGCGCATCCGGTGCCTGGCGATTCCGGCATCGCCCTGGACGATCGCGTCGAGGATGAGCTGGTGCACGTGCTCGACCTCCTCGGCGGCGGTGTCACCGGGCAGCGGCTGATCGTGTCCGGCCGCGTGGCGGCGGAACAGTTCGGTGATGATCGACAGGAACAGCGAAAGCACCGGATTGCCTGCCAAATCGGCCAATTCGGTGTGGAAGAGGTCGGCCTTGCGCGGGTCGTCGGCCGGCCCCTCGGTCGGCCACCGGACCGCCGCCGCGAGGCGTTGCGCCACTTCGTTGTCGCCGTCGGCGTAGCGGGCGGTCACCCGGGCGACGATGCCGAGTTCGATGGCATTGCGGACGATTCGCAGATCGTCGGCGGTGACGCCCTCGTATTCCAGGAACAGCGCCATTGTGTCGATACTGGCCTGCGGTTCGGGTTCGGTGACGACCAGCCCGCCACCCGGTCCGCGGCGCATCTGGGCGACCGCGTGGTATTCGAGCAGGCGGACGGCCTCGCGCAGCACCGCCCGGCTGATCCCGTAGCGGGCGAGCATATCGGTCTCCGAGCCGAGCACCATGCCGACCTGCCAGCCGCGCGCGGCGATATCGTCGTGGATCCTGGCGGCGACCACCTCGGCCAGCTTGGCCCGCGGCCCCTCGACCATTTCGGGCTCGATCACATTGCCCGCGACCCGCGGCCCGCGACGCACCCGGTGCTTTTCGATCCACGCCGCCACCGACTCCAGATGTGCGGTCAGATCCGTTTGGGCCCGCGCACCGTCGCCATCGATGACGGCATCGATGATGGCCCGATGCGCGATGCGCGAGGTCTCCTTGGAGCTGAGAATCTCGGCCTTCGAGAGCCTGCGTGAGGTGTTCGCATATCGTGCGGTGAGGCGGGTCAGCACGTCGATGAACAAGTGCAGCACCGGATTTCCGGATAATTCACCCAGCATCGGGTGCAGCGGATCCTGCGACTGAACCCCGGGTTCGTCGGCGTGCCTGGCCTCGTATTCGAGGGCGGTGCGCAGGGTATCGATACCCTCCTCGGTGATCCGCTCGGCGGCCAGACCCGCGGCGATCGGCTCGAGCAGGAGCCGGGCCTGCAGCAGATCCGACACACTCGTGCCGACGTACTCGAGGTAGATCACCATGGCGCGCGTCGCCGGACCCGCATCGGGAGCGCAGACGAACAGGCCGCCATTGGGACCGCGCCGCATCTTGGCGACCTGGTGATGTTCGACCAGCCGCACCGCCTCGCGCAGCACCGCGCGGCTGACCCCGAAACGCTCGCGCAGATCCACCTCGGATCCCAGGGACTCGCCGACCGGCCAGCCGCGGCGCATCACATCCGCCTCGATACGATGGGCGATCTGGGCCGCGAGCTTGCCGACCGGTGCGTCGGTCTCGACGGTGGTGAGGTCGGAGTCCTGCTCGCTGTCGGCGGGCTCGACGTCGACGGCAGTCACTATGGGCCAACTCCTCAATGCGGACTTTGCGGATCCTCAGTCTACTGGCCGGTTGGCCAAAAGTGCGTGCGACGTGCGGGGGAAAGTGGTGAGTGACGAGATTAGGGCCACTGTTTGTCACTCACTCACCGGGCGTCAAGCGCCCAGCATCTGCAATCCGCCGCTGACCGCGATCAACTGGCCGGTCATGTAGCGCGATCCCGGACCGGCCAGGAATACCATGACGGGCCCGAGGTCCGCGTACGGGTCACCGAGTTCGCCACGCAGCGGGATGGTCTCCCGCAGGCGTTCGGCGAACGCGGCCGAAGCCGCGGGGCCGAGATGCTCCCGAAACCGTTCGGTGCCTGGTGTCTCGACCGCTGGTGCGAGTGCGTTGACCGTGACGTCGAACCTTCCCCACGCCGCGGCCGCGGACCTGGTCCATGCCTGCACACCGGCCTTCGCGGCCGCGTAGTGCGGCGCGAGCGGATTTCCGCGAATCGCCTCGCCCGAACCGAGATTGATGATTCGCCCGCCGGTGTCGCGCATATGCTCGAACGCCGCCTGGTTGGTGACGATCGTGGTCCGGAGATTGGCGTCGAGGACGAAATCGTACTCGTCGTCGGTCAGCGTTTCCGGGGTGCTTGGCTGCCAGACGCCCGCCGCGTTGAGCAGGATGTCGAGTCCGCCGAGGATCGCGGTCGCCGATTCGAAGGCCGCGCCGACCGAAATGCGGTCGCGTGCATCGCAGGACAGCCAGTCGCAGCGCCCCTTCAACTCGTCCGGCGGGGGGGTGTGGTGGAAGAGGCCGACGACACTGGCGCCGGCGTCCAGGAATGCGGCAACGGCCGCGGCGCCGACTCCGGTGGCCGCACCGGTCACCACGGCGCGGCGGCCGGTGAGTTGGCGGCCCGCCGATACCTGCTCGGGCTCGAGGGTCGTACTCATCGCGGATCCTTTCATTTGATAAGGAGTATACTCTTTTGAGTGTTCGATCAAGATGTATCGCGGAGAATGTCGCGAATCCTTGGTTGAGCAGTGGGTTAGAGTGGCCCCATCGCGAGGTCGTGGTGCCCGACGATGAGGAGTGGATACCGATGCAGCTGGAGTCGACGCCGGAACTCGAAGCGTTCCGGAAGAAGGTGCGGGCATTCGTCGCCGAGCACGCGCCGGGAATCAAGACCCACACCGGTGTGCGCGCGCCCGAGCCCGCACTCATGCCCGCGATCCGCGAGTGGACCGCGAAGCTGTTCGACGCGGGCTTCCTCGGCATCAACTGGCCCGCCGAATACGGTGGCCGGCCCGACGCGCATCCGCTCGAACCGTTCATCGTCGTCGAAGAGATCACCCGCGCCCGCACCTGGCAGCCCATCGGTGCGGCCGCGCTCGCCTCGGCCGCGGTGATCGACTTCGGCACCGACGAGCAGCGGGCGCGCTTCCTGCCTCGCATCCGCACCTGCGAAGACGTGTGGTGCCAGCTGTTCAGTGAGCCGGGTGCGGGCAGCG
>NZ_BDBY01000068.1 GCF_001613225.1 Nocardia pseudovaccinii NBRC 100343 | reverse complement strand
GAAACACAAGGGCATCACGGCATTTGCGCTCGATATGCGCACCCCGGGCGTCGATATCCGGCCGCTGCGCGAGATCACCGGGACCACCGACTTCAACGAGGTATTCCTCGACGGCGTCCGGATTCCGGTCGCGAATGTGATCGGTCGGGTGGACGAGGGCTGGCGGGTGGCGATGAGCAGCCTCGGGCACGAGCGCTCCGGCGTGGCCGCGCGCGGGGTGGAGTTGTTCGCCGCGCTCGACGATCTGTTGCGGCTGGCCGGTGCGACATCGGTCGGCGGCAGGCCCGCACTGGAGGATTCCGCCACGCGGCAGGCGATCGGTGAGCTCGCCACGCGGGTGTATGTCAACGCGGCAATGGTCGGACTCGCCCAGTCCCGGATGCTGCACCACACCGAACAGCCCGCCGACGCACCGATCGGGAAGATCTTTTTCAGCGAACTCAATTACGACCTGGTCGAATTCGGGATGCGGCTGCAGGGCACGGACGGGCTGCTGACCGAGGCCGACCATGATGCGGTGGCGGCGGGCTGGTGGCAGGACGCGCACCTGTACTCGCGCGCCTACACGATCGCCGGTGGTGCGAACGAGATCCTGCGGACACAGGTCGCGGAGCGGGGGCTGGGACTACCCCGGGAATCCCGGTGACAACCGGCGAGATCCGGACGCTGATTTCGGAGATCGAGCGCGGCGCCGCCGAGAACAGGGGAGTGCCGGTGGTTTTCGCCGGAACTGAGCGGACGGTTTCGACAACGCTCGGTGAGTTGGTGTCCGACGCGACACGGGTGGCGGGCGCGCTGCAGGGGCCCGGCAAGGTGCAGAAGTTCGTGCTGCGCGAGCGGATGCGCGGCCAGCGGTAGCCGCCCATCCGCCCGCGATCAGCTGGCTGCGTCAGAACGAGTAGGGGCCGAACCGGCCCCACGCGATCACTGCGGCAAGTACCAACAGCACAACGCTGGGCGCGATTTCGCCCCATTCGCTGCGGCGGGCGTGCGTCAGGGCAGCGCCGATCATGATGATCGCGACGCCGACCGCGGCGATCGGGGTGAGCAACGGGACGATTCCGGTGAGCGCGGGCAGCACGAGGCCGAGTCCGCCCACCACCTCGATCGCGCCGATCGCCTTCACCTGCTGGTCGGTGAAGCTTTCGACCCAGGACATTTTGGCGGCGAGTTTTTCGCGCGGCTGGGCGAGTTTCGTGGCGCCGGCGGCCACCAAGACCACGGCCAACAGGCCCTGGAGGATCCAGAGGAAGACGTTCATCGAGAACTCCTAGTCAATCGCTCGACCGGAGGGCGGTGAGCGGGCAAACACGAACAGAATCGAAAACGGACTTTACCCCGCTTTCGTTCCCGGCGGTAACTTGGAACTCGTGGAACCGACCGCGCTACACCTTGGGTTGCCGCGTAACGAACGCGGCGATGCCGCACGTAATCGACGACATCTGCTGGATGTGGCGCGCCAGTTGGTCGACGAACTCGGCGTCGAAAAGGTCACCATGGACGGACTGGCCGAGCGTGCCGGACTCGGCAAGGGCACGGTGTTCCGCCGATTCCGGACCAGGGCGGGCATCTTCCACGCTCTGATGGACGAGGACGAAAAAGCCTTCCAGCAGTCGGTACTGTCGGGCCTGCCACCACTGGGCCCGGGTGCCGACCCGATCCAGCGATTGATCGCCTTCGGCCGAGCTCGCCTGGATTTCCTGTTCGACCACATCGCGATCGCCCGCGCTGCCCTGGACACCAACCAGCCGATTCCCGTCGGTGCGGCCACCATCTCCCAATTCCACATCCGCATGCTGTTGAACCGGGCGCACGTCGATTTCCCCGACACCGACACCCTCGCCGTTCAGCTGACCGCGGCCCTGGAAGCCCCCGTCCTGCTCTACCTGCACACCACGACCGCAGCGGATACCGCTGACGCGCGACAGCAATTGACTGATGGTTGGCAGCGCCTGGTGGAACGAATTGCTACTCCGAATCCCGTGGACAACAAGGTGATTCGATAGCCGACCCGGCGCGTGTGGTCGGCTATACCTGCCGTGTGGGCGCTCCGCCTTTCAACGACCCGTGCCCGCATGTCAGGAGATTGTCGCCGGATGAACCGACGAATCCCGACTGTCCTCGACCAAGGTGTTGATACGGGATACTCTAATTTCGACCTGGGCTGTGACCGCGACGACTACGTGACGCAAAGCTGAACCGGGACAACGGAATCGAACTATCAGGAGCGAGCGATGCAGCTCACAATGCTGGCCGCCGAGCTGGCGGATAAGCCCGCGATCCTCATGGGCGG
>NZ_BDBY01000067.1 GCF_001613225.1 Nocardia pseudovaccinii NBRC 100343 | reverse complement strand
GCTCAGCGGTCGGGCCTGTTCTACACGCCGGTGAATTGGCATCTGTCCGAGTCCGAGGCGATCTACATCGTCGAGAACTGCGAAGCCCGCGTACTGTTTTCCGCGCCCGCCCTGGCGGATTCGGCCGCGGCAATCGGTCGTGCCCTGCCCGGCCTCGAGCGGATCGCCGCGGGTGACGTTTCCGGGGTGGAAAGCCTCGACGGCGCGATCGCGGGCTGTTCGACCGATCCGATCGAGGACGAGTCCGAGGGCTACTACATGTTCTATTCGTCCGGTACGACCGGCCGACCGAAAGGGATCCTGCCCGAGATCTCCGGTCTGCCGTTCGGCGCCGGACTGCCGATCGACCACCGGATGGCCGCCGCCTTCGGCTTCGACCGCGACACCGTCTATCTCAGTCCCGGCCCGCTCTATCACGCCGCGCCGCTCGCCTGGACCATCGGCACGATTCGCAATGGCGGAACAGCCGTGGTGATGGAGAAATTCGACGCCGAACAAGCATTGCGATTGATCGAACTGCATGGCGTAACCCACGGCCAGTTCGTGCCGACCATGTTCGTGCGCATGCTCAAACTCCCCGATGCGGTGCGGGCGCGCTACGACGTATCCGGTCTGCGCGCCGTCGTGCACTCTGCCGCCCAGTGCCCGGTCGAGGTGAAAGAGCAGATGATCGATTGGTTCGGTCCCAAATTGGTGGAGTTCTACGGCGGCACCGAGGGCACCGGATTCTGCATGATCGACACCCCGACCTGGCTGACCCACAAGGGCTCGGTGGGCAAACCGCTGCGCGGCATCCCACATATCTGCGACGACGAAGGCAACGAACTGAAGCCGGGCGAAATCGGAACCATCTGGTTCGGTGACGCCGGGCAATTCTCCTATCACCGCGACCCGGACAAGACGGCCAGCGCATACAACGACAAAGGCTGGAACACTCTCGGCGACCTGGGCTACGTCGACGAGGAGGGCTACCTCTACCTATCCGGCCGCCGCACCGACCTGATCCTCTCCGGCGGAGTCAATATCTATCCCCGCGAGATCGAGGACGTGCTGACCTTGCACCCCGCAGTCGACGACGTCGCCGTAATCGGCATCCCCGACCCGGAATTCGGCCAACGCGTCCACGCCGTTGTCCAACCCGCCGCCTCCGCCACCCCAGGCCCAGACCTCGCCGCAGCACTGATCGCCTACTGCCGGGAACACCTCGGCCACTACAAATGCCCGAAATCGGTCTCCTTCGAAGCGGTGCCCCGCCTGCCCAGCGGCAAGATCCTGCGCCGCGAACTGATGAAGGCCTACAAGGAGTCTCAGCTCTGACTGCTATGCCCGCTTCAAAAGCATTGCGCCGGAGGGGACGCCGCCGCCTGCGGTGACTACCGCCAGCTGCGCGTCATCGACCTGACGCCCATGCGCATCCCCGCGCAATTGCAACATCGCCTCGCGAACGAAACCGTAGCCGTGTAGGCGACCTGCTGAGAGTTGTCCGCCGTGCGGGTTGAGGGGGAGGGGGCCGTCGAGGGCGATGGTTTTGCCGCCTGCGATGAAATCTGTTGCCTCGCCGGGGCCGCAGAAGCCGAGACCCTCGATCCAGGACAGGGCGTTGAAGGTGAAGCCGTCGTAGAGGAGGGCGAGGTCTACGTCGGCGGGGGTGCGATCGGTGCGGGTCCAGAGGTGGGCCGACGGGCCGCGGGACTGCGGGGTGTGGGTCAGGGTGTCCTGGTCCCAGCTGAGCCGTTCCAGGATCGCGGTGCCGACGGCCTCGACCAGCACAGGTGGGTGCGGGCGGTCATCGGCGGTCTCGATGGCCGAGACGACGATCGCGATCGCGCCGTCGCACGGCACATCGCAGTCGTAGAGCCCGAAGGGGGTGGTCACCATGCGGGCGTTGAAGTAGTCGTCGATGGTGAGCGGGTCGCGGTAGAGGGCTTCCGGGTTGCGGACCGCGCCCGCGCGTGCGGTGACCGCGATGGCACCGAGCGCTTCGCGCCCGACACCGTAACGGTGCATGTAATGCGATGCATTGCAGCCGATCCACTGCGCGGCCGACATGGCACCGAAGGGCGCCCGGAACTCCATCATTCCGCTCGCGCGGCCACCGTCGGGATGCCACTCACCGGACCGCAGCAGCGCGCTGTGCGATGCCTCCCAGACCGTGCGGAAGCACAGCACATGCCGACACAGCCCGGCCGCTACCGCGAGCATGGCGGCGGTAATCGAGCCGATCTGCCCCGGCACCTCTCGCGCTCCGTTGACCCAGGTCGGAGTCAGCTGCAGCGCCTCGGTGAGAGCTGTGATGCCGCCTTCGCTCAAGCCGCCGGGGACCGCACCGGGATAGGTGGACAGCCCGTCGATCTCACTCAGGTCGAGCCCGGCGTCCGCCACCGCGGCCAGGCAGGCGTCGACGGTCAGCGAGATCGGGTCGACCATGAGTCGTCGGCCCACCTGCGACTGCCCGACCCCGGTGAGTGCGACCTTGTCCTCGTACTTGCGCGGGGAAGCCATGGGCCGCAGCGCATTTCGGACCTCGCGCGGCTCAGGCAACGGCCCGGGCCCCTCGGCCTCCGGGTCGGGCTCGAACAGGGGGAGGTACAGATCATCGACCTGTTCGAAGCGCACTCGCACCCGCATCCCGACGCAAACTTCGTCCGGCTCGCACCCGACGATATTGGTGGTCAGTCGCGCCCGATCGTCCTCGGCGAGCGCGACCACCGCCACCACGTACGGCGGCGGGAACTTCGGCAACCACGCCTGATGGTTCACGCTGAACCCGACGACCACGGCTTTCCCGGAAGTCGGCGCGAGCGACACCGCGCGCCCGCGGCAGGACGGGCACACCGGCATCGGCGGATGGAAGAACCGCCCGCAGTCGGCGCAGTGCGAAATCCTGAGCACGCCGTCGGCACCGGATCGCCAGAACTCGGCGCTCGCGAGTGTCGGTTGCGGAAGCGGGCGATCCGGGGCTGACGACGTCATGATGCGGGATTCCTCGAATTTCAGTGCAGCAGTTCGATAATGGTCGCGTTGGCGGTGCCGCCGCCCTCGCACATGGTCTGCAGTCCGTACCGCAGATTCTCGCGCCGCAGTTGTGCCAGCAGCCGCGTCATCAGAATGGCACCCGAACCGCCGAGCGGGTGGCCGACACCGATCGCCCCGCCGAGCGGATTGAGCTTTTCGGCATCGGCACCGGTTTCGGCCAGCCACGCCAGCGGCACCGGTGCGAACGCCTCGTTGACCTCGAACGCGCCGATATCGTCGATGGACAGTCCGGCCTTACGCAGCACCTTCTCCGTCGCCGGAATCGGCCCGGTCAGCATCAGGATCGGGTCCGCGCCGCTCACCGCCCCGGAGTGATAGCGCGCGATCGGCGTGAGACCGAGTTCGCGTGCCCGTTCGGTGGTCGTGATGAGCAGTGCGGCCGCACCGTCGGCGATCTGGGACGAATTGCCCGCGTGGATCGCGCCGTCGGGCTTGAACGACGGTTTCAGTCCGGCCAGCTTCTCCGCCGTGGTGCCGCGGCGCAGTCCTTCGTCCACGGTGAACTTGGTCCCGTCGACCTCGATCGGCACGATGTGGTCGTCGAAGACGCCTTCGTCGATCGCCGCGGCCGCCTTGGCGTGCGAGCTCGCCGCGAACTCGTCGAGCTGAGTGCGGGTGAAGCCCCAGCGTTCGACCATCAACTCGGCGCTGATGCCCTGGTTGAAGTCGAAGTTGTCATAACGGGCCAGCACGGCGGGACCGTAGGGCTGCCCCGTGGTCCGGTGCGACCCGAGCGGAACGCGGGTCATCGTTTCCACACCACCGGCGACCACGAGGTCGTATTGTCCGGCCATCACCGCTTGCGCCGCGGAGTCGATGGCCTGCTGGCTGGACCCGCAGGCCCGGTTGATCGTCACGCCGGGCACATGTTCCGGCCACCCGGCCGCGAGTACGGCGAACCGGCCGATATTGCTCGACTGGTCGCCGATCTGAGTGACACAGCCCCACATCACGTCGTCCACGACGGCGGGATCGATCCCGTTGCGCTGCACCAGCGCATTGAGCACCTTCGCGGACAGATCGGCCGCGTGTACCGGCCCGAGCGTGCCGTTGCGCTTACCGATCGGGGTGCGGACCGCATCGACGATGACGGCGTCTCTCATATGGACCTCCTCAGTCCCGCGGGTCGGCACGGTGGCGACCCGGTCTGGTGTTGGTTGCCTCTCGGCTCGCCTGCCTGGCGGCACCGCTGTGGACGAGTTCGTCGCCGCTGCCGATGCCCCAATCCTGGAATACCGCGCGGGTGTCCGCGCCGATGGCCGGTGCGGTCGCGCCTGGTTGTGCCGGGGTAGCCGAAAACCGCGGCGCCGCAGCGGGTTGGACCACACCGTCCCGGGTGATCACACTGCCGCGTGCGGCCAGATGCGGATGGGCTGCCGCCTCGGTGAGGCCGAGGATGGGGGCGACGCAGGCGTCGGTCCCCTCGAACAACAGAGCCCATTCGTCGCGGGTGCGCTCGGCGAATCGTTCGGCCAACATATTTCGCAGCTTCGGCCAGGTCGCCCGATCGTGCTGTTGTTCCGGGTCGATGTCGAGGTCGAGCAGTTCGAGCAGCTGCCGGTAGAACTTCGCCTCCAGCGCACCGACCGCCATGTGCCGACCGTCTTTGGTCTCGTAGACGGAATAGAACGGCCAGCCGCCGTCCAGTTGGTTTACCCCGCGCTCGTCGGTCCACGCGCCACGCGCGAGTTTGGCGAAGGTGCTCGCGAGCAGATGTGCGGTGCCGTCCACGATGGCCGCGTCGACGACCTGGCCGCGGCCGGTCCGCTCGACGGCGTACAGCGCGGCGAGCACCCCGATCACCAGATAGCAACCGCCGCCTCCGAAATCGCCGACCAGATTGAGTGGGATCTGCGGTGGTCCGCCCGCGGACCCGATCGCACCCAGCGCCCCCGTGAGGGCGATATATCCGATATCGTGCCCGGCCGCGGCGGCCAGCGGGCCGTCCTGGCCCCATCCGGTCATCCGGCCGTAGACCAGCCGGGGATTGCGAGCCAGGCATTCGTGCGGCCCGATACCGAGACGCTCGGTGACGCCGGGACGAAAACCTTCGATCAATACGTCGGCACGCTCGATCAGGTCGAGCAGTGCGGCCGGACCCGACGGGTGCTTGAGATCGAGCACCACCGACCGCTTCCCGCGATCGGTCACATTGGCCGGGCCGCTCGTGTCCGGCTCATCGGCGCGCTCCGGTCGATCCACCCGGACCACCTCGGCCCCGAGATCGGCGAGGCACATCCCGGCGAAGGGACCTGGGCCGATGCCGCCGAGTTCGACCACCCGGCAGCCTGCCAGCGGTCCGCCGGACATCAGCGACCTTTCCAGATCGGTGCCCTCTTTTCCGCAAAGGCGGTGGCACCTTCGACGGCGTCGGCGGAGGAGAATACCGGCTGTGCGATGTCGACCTGCTTGGCCCAGCCCTCCGCCAGGGTCCAGTCGGAGCTGGAACGGGCGATCTCTTTGGTCGCCGCGATGGCCAAAGGTCCGTTCGCCGTAATCGTTTCGGCGAGCGCCAGTGCGCCTTCGAGCGCGCCGCCCTCCTCGGTGAGCCGATTGACCAGGCCGATCTCGGCCGCCCGCTCGGCGCCGATCGGATCACCGGTCAGCAGCAACTCCAATGCGATCGCGTACGGCACCCGCCGCGGCAGCAGCAGCGCGGCGCCGCCACGCGCGACCAGCGACCGCTTCACCTCGGGCACGCCGACGCGCGCGGTGCGGGCCGCGACCACGAGATCGCAGGCCAGCAGCAGTTCGAAGCCGCCAGCGACGGCCCAACCCTCGACCGCGGCGATCAGTGGTTTGCGCGGCGGCGTCATCGTGATCCCGCACAGGCCGCGGCCTTCGATCGCGGGGCTCTCACCGCGCAGCCACGCTTTCAAATCCATTCCGGACGAGAATGTCCCGCCTGCGCCGGTGAGCACGCCCGCCCATAACTCGTCCGACTGGTCGAGCTCGTCGACCGCGGCGGCCACCCCGGCCGCGACCCCGGCATTGAGCGCGTTCTTCGCCGTCGGGCGGTTGATCGTTATGACCTGAACCGCGCCACGGCGCTCCACAAGCACTTCGTCCGACACATCTTCTCCTTCGCACTGGCCGTCGATCGGCGCCGCTCCCGGGCCGTTCGATTCAGAACAGTATACTTAATTTGGCTAATTTTCCGAATGAATGCGTATACTGAATTCGGCGCGACGGCCCATGGTGGTCCATCGCGACGCGCTCGCTACGAGGAGGTAACCGGATGCGCCGGACGCTGTTCACCCAGGACCATGAGGACTTCCGCCTCCTGGTCCGCGACTACCTCGCCCGCGAGGTGGTCCCGGAGTACGAGCAGTGGCGCGAGGCGGGCCTGGTTTCCCGCGAGCTGTTCACCTCACTGGGCAAGCTCGGCATCATCGGCACGGCGATCGCGGAGGAATACGGCGGCGGCGGTCAGGATGACTACCGCTACAACGTGGTGCTTCAAGAGGAGTGCGCGCGGGCGGGCGTGACGCTCGGCGGGCTGCGCACCCACCTCGACATCGTCGTCCCGTACTTCCTCGGCCTGGCCGACGACGCCCAGCGGTCCCGCTGGTTCCCGGGTCTGGCCTCGGGTGAGCTCTACACCGCGATCGCGATGAGCGAACCGGGAACCGGTTCGGATCTGGCGGGCGTCGCGACCAAGGCGGTTCGCGACGGCGACCACTACGTGCTCAACGGAGCCAAGACCTTCATCACCGGTGGCTATCACGCCGACCTGGTCATCGTGGTCGCGCGGACCAGCACCGATCCGGACAATCGCCGCGCGGGCCTTTCCCTGCTCGTGGTGGAGAAGGGGATGCCGGGCTTCACCGTCGGACGCAAACTCGACAAACTCGGTCTCACCGTGCAGGACACCGTCGAGCTGTCGTTCGCCGATGTGCGCGTCCCCGTTGCCAATCTGCTGGGCGCGGAAGGCGAGGCGTTCTCCTACCTCGGCCGCAATCTGGCGCAGGAGCGGCTGGCCATTTCGGTCGGCGCGGTCGCGCAGGGGCGGGCCGCGCTCGAGATGACCATCACCTACGTCCGGGACCGGACGGTATTCGGCAAACCGGTCGCGCACTTCCAGAACACCAAATTCGAACTCGCGGCCATCGCCGCCGAGGTCGAGGCCGCCCAGACCATGCTCGACGCGGCCATCACGGCATTGGTCGCGGGCGAGTTGAGTCCCGTCGACGCGGCCAAGACCAAGCTGTTCTGCACCGAGATGCAGGGCCGTGTGGTCGACCGCTGCCTGCAACTGCACGGCGGCTACGGCTACATCCTCGAATCCCCGATCGCCAGGCTCTATGCCGATGCCCGGGTGAGCCGCATCTACGGCGGCACCAGCGAGGTCATGAAGACCATCATCAGTAAATCCCTTGGCTTATAAGGAGTTTGGTATGCACATCGACGGTTCCTCGGCACTGGTCACCGGTGGCGCCTCCGGGCTCGGCCTGGCCACCGCGCGTCGGATCATCGACCGCGGCGGCCGCGTCGTCCTCGCCGACATCTCCGAGGAGCAGGGCGCCAAGGCCGTCGCCGAACTCGGCGACGCGGCACAGTTCGTGCGCGCGGATGTGACCGACGAGGCCGAGATCTCCGCCGCCCTCGATGCCGCCGAAAAGAGCGGTCCGCTGCGTTTCGTCGTGCACTGCGCGGGCCGCGGCGGCGACCGGGTCCGGATCATCGACCGCGATCGCAACCCCGGTGACCTTGCGACCTTCGCCGAGGTCGTGCGGATCAATCTGATCGGCACCTACAACGTGCTGCGCCTGGCCGCCGCCCGGATGGCGGCGAACGAAATCGTCGACGGCGACCGCGGTGCCATCGTCCTCACCGCATCGGTCGCCGCGTTCGACGGCCAGATCGGGCAGACTTCCTACACCGCCTCCAAGGCGGGCGTGCACGGCATCACCTTGGTCGGGGCCCGGGATCTGGCCAGCTGGCAGATCCGGGTGAACACCATCGCGCCGGGCATCATGGACACCCCGATGCTCGCCCGGCTGCGCGACGACATCCGCGAGGGCCTGGCCGCCACCGTGCCGCATCCCAAGCGTCTCGGTGACGGTGACGACTACGCCCGCCTCGCCGTCGAAATGCTGGAGAACCCCTACCTCAACGGCCAGACCATCCGGCTCGACGGCGCCATCCGCATGGCCCCGCGCTGACCGCCGCATCGATCGCAACCATGGAGGAGCCAGGTGACTCTCACGTTCACCGAGGAGCAGGTCGAGACCGATGAGCAGTTCCGGGCGCGCCTGCGGGCGTTCCTGACCGACCATCACCCCGGCCGTCGGCCCAAGGATCCGGCCGAGCGGCTGGCCTGGCAGAAGGCTTGGCTTGCAACGCTTTTCGACGCCGGATACGCCGGTCCGAGCTGGCCGCGGGAATACGGTGGGATGGGCCTGAGCTTCGGCCGTCAGGTGATCTACCAGGAGGAGTACGCGCGGGCCCGGGTCCCGGGCCCGCTGGGGACTGGGCTCGGCATCGCCGCGCCGACGATCATCAAATACGGCACGGCCGAGCAGAAACAGCGCTTCCTGGCTCCGATGTTGCGCGGCGATATGGTTTGGGCGCAGGGCTATTCCGAGCCGGGCGCCGGATCGGATCTGCCCGCGCTGCGCACCTCGGCGCGGCTGGAGGGCGGCGGTCCCGATGATCCCGATGCGGAATATGTGGTCAACGGACAGAAGGTGTGGAACAGCGCGGCCGAAATCGCCGACATCATCTTCACCCTGGTCCGCACCGGTCCGCCGGGATCGCGGCAGGAGGGGATCAGCTATCTGCTGATCGATGCGCACGCGCCCGGCGTGAGTGTGCGGCCGCTGCGCGACCTGACCGGCGACGCGCACTTCTGCGAGATCTTCTTCAGCGATGTGCGGGTGCCGGTCGCCGACCGGATCGGCACGGAAAACGGCGGGTGGCCGCTGGTGCGCACCAGCCTGGGCCATGAGCGCGCGGCCGGGGCGATGAACCAGGCCGCCATGTACCGCCGCGTACTCGACGAGCTGATCGAGCTGGCGCACGAGCGCGGTGCGACCTCGGATCCACTGGTGCGTGATCGCTTGGCGGACTTCGAGATCCGGGTGTCGATCATGCGGCTGACCGGGATGCGCACCATTGCCGACATCATGGCCAAGGGGGAGCCGGGGCCCGCATCGTCGACATCGCGGTTGTTCATCGTGACCTTCGAACAGGACCTGCACGAATTCGCCGTCGATATGCTCGGCGCCTACGGTGTGCTGGATCGGCGCGATCCGCATGCCGTGCAGCGCGGCCGCTGGGTGTGGGGCTTTCTGCGCACCCGGGCCTCGACGATCGGCGCGGGAACCGCGGAGATCCAACGCAATACCATCGCCGAACAGGTGCTCGGACTGCCGCGCGATCCGGCGATGCCGTCGGTTGGGCGGACCCGATGAGGGCGGCGCGCTGCACCGAATACGGTGCGCCCGGCGGACTCTCGGTCGTCGAGCTCGATGATCCTCAGCCCGGTCCCGGCGAAGTGCTGATCCGGGTACATGCCGCTGCGGTCAACTACCCGGATGTACTGCTCATCGCGAACAAATATCAGGTATCCCTGCCGCTGCCCTTCACCCCTGGCAGTGAATTCGCCGGTGTTGTAACAGCGTTGGGTCCAGGGGTGTCCGGCCCGCCGGTGGGTTCGCCGGTGGCCGGAGCGGTGATGGGCGGTGCGTTCGCGGAACAGGTCGTGGCGCCCGCTGCGGGGTTGCGCCCGATTCCGGACGGTCTCGATATGGTCCACGCCGCCGCGTTCCACGTCACCTACGCCACCGCCTACCACTCGCTGGTCACCATCGGCGAGGGAAAAGCGGGTGAGTGGGCGGTGGTGCTCGGCGCCGCGGGTGGAGTCGGCACGGCCACAGTCGATGTCGGCACCCGGCTGGGGTTGCATATGATCGCGGCCGCGTCGAGCGAGGATCGGCTCGTGGTCGCGCGCAAGCTCGGCGCCGAGGCCGGAATCGATTATGTCCGTGCGGATCTGAAGCAGCGGTTGCGCGAAGTGACCGGCGGCGAAGGTGTCCACCTGGTGATCGATCCGGTGGGCGGCGACTACTCGGAGGCCGCCCTGCGCGGACTGCGGCGCGGTGGCCGGTTCGTCACGGTCGGTTACGCCGACGGCAAGATTCCAAGCATTCCGCTGAATCTCGTACTGCTCAAAGAAGCGACCGTGCGGGGTTTCGAGATCCGGATGTTGCGCCAGTACGCCAAAGATGCTGTGGCAGCGGGTGATCGCGCGCTCGCCTCGATGGTTCGCGACGGAATGCGCCCGCTCGTATCCCAGGTCCATTCGCTCGCCGATATCGCTACCGCGTTGACCGATGTGGCCGAACGCCGCACCACCGGAAAGATCGTGCTCGCTATGACCGCTGGCTGAACCGCATCGCACAGGGGTGGCACCACCGTGCCACCCCTGTCGAAGCGGGTCACGCCGTAAGGGCGTTGGCGCGGGATTCCACGATATCGGCGAGGGCATTCATCGCCTGGCCCGCGACGATGCCGCCGTCGACCGGCAGTATCGTGCCGGTGATGTAGCCGGACCGGTCACCGGCCAAGAACACAGTCGCCTCGGCGATATCGGTGGCCGAGCCCTCGCGCCGCAGCGGTCGGATGGTCTTGATGACCTCGCGCAACTGCTGGGTCATATCTTCCCCGTCGGTGAGATGGGCGAGGGTGCTGCCCATGATCGGGGTCGGAATCGCGCCCGGCGCAATGCAATTGACCCGGATGCCGTGGGCGGCGAGGTCGATGGCGGCACATTTGGTGAAGTGGATGACCCCGGCCTTCGCCGCGCGATAGGTCGCCTCGCCCGCGCCAGCCTGGATGCCGCCGATGGAAGTCGTGTTGATGATCGAGCCACCGCCGTTTGCGGCCATATACCGGGCCGCGTGCTGGGTGCCGAGCATGACGCCGAGCAGATCGACGGCCATCACCCGCTGGAAGTCGTCGAGCGGGTCGTCGAGGAAGTGGGGGTACATCACGGTCGGAATACCCGCGTTGTTCAACATGATGTGCAGTCCGCCGAATTGCTCCACCGTGTAGGCGATCAGCGCTTCGATCTGCGCGGAATCCGCGACGTCGGTCTGCTTGAACAGCACCTCGGGCCCGTACTCGGCGGCCACGGCGGCACCCTGTTCGGAGTTGATATCGGCGATGACGACGCGAGCGCCCTCTTCGACGAATTTGTCGACGGTCGTGCGCCCGATTCCCGATGCGCCGCCGGTGACGATGGCAACCTTGCCGATCAGTTCCTTTGTCATGGTGATCAATACCTTTCGTGTGCTACCAGGTGACCGGTAGTGCGTTGACGCCGTGGGCGAAGTGGTCTTCTTTGAATTCGATGTCGTCGAAGGCGGCGGCCAGCCGGAGGGTGGGGATGCGGCGGTAGAGAGTGCCGTAGACGACCTGCAGTTCCACCCGGGCCAGCTGCTGACCGACGCACTGATGGATGCCGAACCCGAAGGCGTGATGTTGGCGCGCCTGCCGGTGCAGGTCGAGCGATTCGGGTTCGGGGAAGACATCCGGATCCCAATTGGCTACCGGCAGCGGCACGACGATGCCGTCGCCCGCGCGGATGACCTCGCCACCGACCTCGATATCTTCCACCGCGATTCGGCGCAGTCCGTGCTGGGCGATGGACAGATAGCGCAGCATCTCCTCGACGCCGCCCGCGACGACCTTCGGATCGTCGCTGTCGCGGAATACCGCGAGCTGCTCCGGATTCCGCAGCAGCGCCAGGGTGCCGAGGGCGATCATATTCGCGCTGGTGTCGTGTCCGGCGATGAGCAGTACGACGCCCATCTGCGCGGCCTCGTGCACGGTGACCTCCCCGGCCGCCACCCGCTCGGCGAGCTCGGAGATCCAGCCTTCGCCAGGGGAATCCATGTGTGCGGTGATGAGCGCGGCGAGGTACTCCAGAATTTCCGTGGACGAGCGTGCGTTCTCTTCCGGCGTGGCATTGCGGTCGACGGCGACGCCCGCGTGCCGGTGGAAGAACTCCTTGTCTTCATAAGGGACACCGAGCAATTCGCAGATCATCAGCGACGGCAGGGGCAGCGCCAGCGCGGTGACCAGGTCGGTCGGGTTCGGGCCCGCCAACATATCGTCGATCAGGTCATCGGTGATCTGCCGGATCGCCGGACGCAGCGCCTCGACCCGCTTGACGGTGAACGGGAAGGTCATTAGCCTGCGGAACCGGCTGTGTTCCGGAGCATCGGAATTGAAGATGGTCAGCGGGCGATGGTCGACGGTTTCGGCCATGCCCTGGTTCTGATGCGGGAAGCCGGGACGTCGCTCGTCGGCGCTGAACCGCGGGTCGGACAGGACCACCCGCTGTTCGGCGTGGCCGGTGACGAACCAGTGCGTGTTCCCGTCCCAGATCCGCACCCGGGATAGCGGTTTCGCGGCCTGCAGTTCGCGCTGCCGCTGCGGCGGCCCGAACGGGCAGCCCGCGGTCCGTGCCATCGGGAATTCGGGCAGGTCCGCGGCAATTATGGACTCGGACATGGGTTT
>NZ_BDBY01000066.1 GCF_001613225.1 Nocardia pseudovaccinii NBRC 100343 | reverse complement strand
AATTAAACACCGTAGCGGCGGTGATCGATGCCGAATTCGTCTGCGACCGTAGCGGCGAGTTCGACGTAGGCGCGTTTGGTGGTCTTGTGCAGACGATGCAGATCGATCTCGGCGCCCTCGGACAGGTGCGAGTCGTACGGGATGATGTGCACCGCGCGGCAGCGCGACAGGAAGTACTCGCGTAGCTGCTGGATGCCGACATTCGGGGAACCCTCACGCGGCAGGTTGATCACCACGACCGCATTGCGGACCAGATGATCGTGGCCGTGCAGGGACAACCAGTCGAGCGTCGCCGCCGCGCTGCGCGCGCCATCGATCGCGGCCGAGGAGATCAGTACCAGCGAATGCGCGAGGTCGAGCACGCCGCCCATCGCCGAATGCATCAGTCCGGTACCGCAGTCGGTCAGGATGATGTTGTAGAACCGCTGCAGGATGCGCGCGACCGCGCGGTACTCCTCGTCGTTGAACGCCTCCGACGCCGCCGGATCCCGTTCGCTGGCAAGCACTTCCAATCGGCTGGTGCCCTGCGAGGTGTGCCTGCGCACATCCGAATAGCGCTGGATCGCGGGATCCAGCAAGAGATCGCGCACGGTCGAGCGGGTCTGCAACGGCACCCGCTGCGACAGCGTGCCGAAGTCCGGATTGGCATCGACCGCGATCACCCGGTCGCCACGGATGGAGGCGAAGATCGAACCGAGACCCATTGTCGTGGTGGTCTTTCCGACACCACCCTTGAGCGAGAGCACCGCGATCCGATAGTCGCCGCGCACCGGCTGCCGGATCCGCGCCACCAACTCCTGCAGCCGCAACTCCTCCGCGGACAAGCCGGGATTGATCGCGCCACCGGAAACATGGTGCACGGCCTTGCGCCACCCGCCGCTCGGCGACTTCTTCGCACGCCGCAACGGCACGTCATCGAGCGAAGGCTGCGGCCCGTGCGGATGATACTGACCACCCTGCTGATACCCGGCCGGTGGTTGGCCGTACCCAGCCTGCGGATCCCCAACGGGCGGTTGCTGTCCCATCGGTCCATGCCCCTGCTGCCCGAAGCCCCGCGCCGCAGGATTTTGCCACTGCTCACCCTCAGGCGCCCGCCCGATCGGCGGCTGCCCATACCCGGGCGCACCTTGTCGTGGTGCGTGATCGCCACCGGGCGCTTGGCCGGTGGGACCGGACGCGCCTTGCCACGGTGCCTGGTCGCTGCCAGGTGCCTGGCCTGTCGGGCCGAATTCGCCTTGCTGTGTTTGGTTGCTGCCAGGTGCCTGCCCCGTGGGTGCGAGTCCGCCTTGCCATTGCGCGTTGTCGCTGCCGGATGCTCGCCCGATGGGTCCGCTCTGCGACGATGCCTGGTCGCTGCCGGGTGCCTGTCCCGTATGCGCAGGCCCGCCTTGCCATGATGCTTGGTCGCCGCCGGATGCTCGGCCCGTCGGCGCGGAGTTGCCTTGCCCCGGTGTGTGATCGCTGCCGGGTGCACTCCCGATGGGTCCGCTCTGCGACGGTGCCTGGTCACTGCCGCGCGCCTGCCCCATGGGCGCAGGGCCGCCCTGCCATTGCGCGTGGTCGCCAGATGCTTGGCCGGTGGGTGTGAGTCCGCCTTGCCACGTCGAGTGATCGCCGCCTTGCGCCTGCACGGTGGGCTCGCTCTGCCACGGTGCCCGGTCGCCCTCGGGTGCTTGCCCCGTAGGCCCAAGTCCGTTCTGCCAAGGTGGTCCGACCTGACCGCTGACCGGCGCCTGTCCGGTGGACGGTTGTGCGTACCCCGGTCCGCTCTGCCATGGCGCGGCCTGATCGCTGCCAGGTGCTTGCCCGGTGGGCGTGAGTCCGCCCTGCCACGGCGCGTGTTCGCCTCCGGGGCCTTGCCCGGTGGGTCCGCTCTGCGAGGGTGGGCCGACTTGATCGCCGAGCGGCGCCTGCCCGATGTGCGGTTGTGCGTACCCGGGTCCGCCCTGCCATGGCGCGGCCTGATCGCTGCCAGGTGCTTGCCCTATAGATCCAGGCCCGCTCGGCCGTGGTGCTTGGTCGCTGCCAGGTGCTTGGCCCGTGGGCGCGAGTCCGCCTTGCCACGGTGCGTGTTCGCCTCCGGACCCTTGCCCCGTGGGTCCGCTCTGCCAGGGTGGGCCGACTTGATCGCCGACCGGCGCCTGCCCGATGTGCGGTTGCGCGTACCCGGGTCCGCCCTGCCATGGTGCGGCCTGATCGCTGCCGGGTGCTTGGCCCGTAGTTCCTGGGCCGCTCGGCCGTGGTGCTTGGTCGCTGCCAGGTGCATGGCCTGCGGGCGCGAGTCCGCCTTGCCGCGGTGCGTGTTCGCCTCCGGGGCCTTGCCCCGTGGGTCCACTCTGCCATGGCATTTGAGCGCTGCCGGGTGCGCGCCCGATGGGTCCGCTCTGCGACAGTGCCTCGTCGCTGCCAGGCACCTGCCCCGGGGGTACCGGGCCGCCCTGCCACTGATCGCCAGACCCTTGACCCGCTGGTGCATGTCCGCCTTGCCATGGCGCATGGTCGCTAGGTGCTTGCCCTGTGGGCGTCGGGCCACCTTGCCACGGTGCGCGATCGCCGCCGGGTGCTTGCCCCAGGGGGCCGCTCTGCCACGGTGGTTGGTCGCCGCCGGGTGCTTGGCCGGTGGATGGGTTCGCGTACCCGGGTCCGTTCTGCCGCGGGGCGGCCGGGTCGCCGATGGGTGCTTGTCCTGTGGGCCCAGGTCCGATCTGCCATGGTGGGCCGGTCTGATCGCCGACAGGTGTCTGCCCAGTGGGCGGCTGGGCGTATCCAGTTCCGTTGTGCCACTGACTATTCGGCTGCCCGGTGCCCGATGCTTGTCCTGATGCGGGCTGCACGTCGCCGGGGGCATTGCGGTCGCCGTGCTGCTCTTCGGGTACTGCGGATTGCTCCGCTCCGGCAACACTTGCTCGGTCGCCCGGCCCATGCGGCGCCGACTGCTCGCTCGTCGGAACCTGCTGATCGCCCGCAGTGTCGGTCGCCTCTGCGGCGTCATCGTCCGCCTCGGCGGCCGCGTCGATTTCCGATGGCAACCGGTGCCGTCCAGCGACGGGCGTCGGTACGCCCGTCGTTCCGGGGACGGGATGCGCAGCCCAACCAGGCGTGGCCAACTCACGTCCTCGTTGCGCCGCAGCGGATCCAGACTGTCCTGCCGTCCCGGTCGGCCGCTGGGATTCGGCTGCGGTTCCCTGCGGTCCCGAGCCCGGACGTCCGAGCTCCCCGCTCGGTGCCTGCGGTGCCCCCGATTCCGGGAACTCAGAGCCCGCCGGATCGGGGCCGGTGACCCATCCGGGCGCGGTCGACCCGCTATCGCGTTGCGGCCGACCGGATTCCGAATCTCCGGTACCGGTGGGCCCTTGGAAATCAGCTCCCTGCGGCGCCAAGGGCGGCTGGTGGAACTCGCCGCCGGGTGCTTGTGGTGCGGATGTGGGGCGTTGGAACTGTCCCGGTGTCTGAGGTGCTGCTCCCGAGCCGACTGCCCGCGCGGAAGCCGGATCGTCGTTGGCGGTTTGCGTCGCCTGGCCGTACTGGCTGTAGTCGTGCGGTGCACCGCCGCTCGCGGACGATGTTGTGCCCGAGGGCGATCCGCCTGCGGGGTGGCCGGTGCCCGCGCCCGAATCCTGGCTGCCGCGCGGTGCGCGTCCGTACTCCGAGGAGGCGGTGCTGGGCACCCGGGAGGTGCCACCCGGCCGCCTGGCCGGATCGACCGTCGCGGAATCGAATATCGGTGTCGCACCGGAGGATTGCGCGCGATCGCCCTCGGCGGAACCCGCTGCGTCGTTCGCGGTCTGCGCTGCACCGAGCGCTCGCGCCGAATCATCCTGATCCGTACGGCCCGGTTCATCCGTCGCCGCCCCGGAACCCCGTGCCACACCAGCGTCCGCGGGTATACCGGAGGCCGACTGTGCGTCGAATTCCCCTGGTGGCGGTGGCAACTCAGGCCGCTGCGCGCTCCGCGCACCTTGCTCGTCAGCGGTCTGATCCTGCGACGGCCGCTGTGGCGCGAGCCAAGGCGGCGGACCATCGTCACCTTGCGAGTCCACCCCGTCCAACTGCTGCGCCGGGCCATCGCCCCCGTGCGAGCCAGCCCGGCGCGATTCGTCGAGTTCCGGGCCCGAGTTGTCCGGACGCGAGCCCGGCCGTGACTCGTCGAGTCGCGAAGGCGGACTGTCGACTCCGCGCGGGTCGTGCGGCCGCGGTTCATCGTGTCGGGTGGGCGGTCCGTCGACGCCATGAGCGCCCTGTGGGTGCGGTTCTCCGACTCGCGAAGGCGGGCCGTCGAACCCGGGTGAGTGCTGCGAGGACGGGCCGTCGATTCCGCCCGCGTGCGGTTCGTCGAGCCGTGCGGACGGCGCGTCGGTGCCGCCCGAGGTCGTTGCGGATGGTGCCTGTGCGGGCGGCGTGAGCTGGCCATTTTCCGACTGGTTTTCGGGCACCGAAGTCGGCCCGGGATGAGCTGGTGCCGAGGCTGCGGGGGTATGCGGACCCGTGCCGACCGCCGGTTGGCCGCCCTGGTCGGTGCGGGGCGTATCGAGCCATGCGGGTGGGGTGTCGAAGTCGCCGGTCCCCGGCCGCTCGCTCGTCGGCGGCTGCGGTGGTGCGGCAAGCGAATACGGTTGTGCGGCGGCCTGGTTCGGCGGGGGCGGCAGGTCGGGGCGCGATGCCTGGTAGCGCACCGTTTCCTCGACGGACGGGGGCGGCTCTGCGGCAATCGGCTGGCCCGCACCCGGCTGCTGGTAATCGGCAGCGGGCTGCTGCGGGCCGGAAGGGTGCACCAGCGGTTGCGACGGTGGCGTCGGCGGCCTGCTGCCGAGCGGGTCGAAACCGGCGGAGAGCTGGCCGGGGTGCCGGGTCGGCAGCTGATTGCTGCCCTGCCAACCGTTTTCCGAGCGCGGCGAACCCTGACCCGGTCCATCCGGGCGCGCGGGCGGGCCGGAGTCGTGCTGAGGTGGACCCTGTCGGCCTGGCTCGGGGCCGCGCTGGGGTTCGGGTCCGCGAAAGGCGTTCGGGCCCTGGAAACCACCCGATCCGCTGTGTAGTTCGAAACCCGGACCGGACAATTCGCGCCCCGCTGAACTTGGGCGCTGGCCCTGTTCTTCGGGCTGCTCGTCCTTACCTTTGCGACGGCCGAATCGGCGCTTGTCCCGGCGCGCGGCTTCGGGACGCTCGGTCTCCGGCGCGCGCTTGGAACGTCCACGCCGCGAAGGCGCTTCATCGATGAGGTCGTCCTGTGGCAGGTTCTGTACGGGTGCTTCGTAGCCGCCGGTGACATCGCTCTCGGAAAGCCACGGGGGCAGCATGGGGAGGCCGTCGTTATTACGGCTCACACGTCCCCCTTGATCTGCTCGACCTTTATTCCTGGGCTGTGGTCAGTTTACGCGACGACTCTGCCTCATCACGGGTGGGGAGTGGGCCGAACGACCGGTTTTCGAACGCCCTTATCGCGGGATCTGTTGGACCCCATGCGTCTCTCGATAGGTAGGACGAGATGTGCTGTGTCGTATGACCGCACACAATCCGCATGGCAGATTGCCGCGCGTCTGCTTCGTCACCAGCATCCGGCCTCGATCCTGATCTTCGGCGGGCCTCTACTTTCCGGCGAGGGCGGCCTCATGTATCCCGCTGAGCAAGTCTTCGCCAACGCTCCCATCGCAGCGCGCCGGAGCGACGAACGGGTTCGCGACCGCATCCGGTGCGACCGATGCACGAAGTATCGCCATGCTCCGGCTCGGCGTCACGACGTAGTGCCCTGCCCTCGCTCGGCCGCCGTGGATGGCGACGAACTGCGATGCCGATGCCGTGGCCGATGCCGAACGGGGGACTGCGCCGGATAAAGAGGAGGGGGACCGCGCCGGATAAGACGGCTCTGCTGGAAAGCCGGTGGGCATTCGACGACGAGCAGAACAGCGCCGACTTCCGGTCTCGCCACCGACGGTGTCCGCCGCGTGACGATCACGACTCCAACGCGGCTCCGGCCACCACGACTACGCTGGCAACCGCGGGGTCTGCGCACTGCCTCGCGCGCACCAAAAGCGGAACAGTAGCCGCTCCCGCACGCTGTGACCAGGGCGAATTGGCCTGCCCGCAATTAAACCGGTAAGCTTGGTCGGCGGTGCACCTACGCGCCGACTGTTTGCATGCCGCCGATCGGGACGACCGATGGGTACATGGAAGCAGATACAAGGCAATCAAACCAGGTTTGAGCGTAAACCGGGATCGCGGAGGACATGGCGAAGAAAGACGGGGCCATCGAGGTCGAGGGTCGAGTTGTCGAGCCGCTGCCCAATGCGATGTTCCGGATCGAGCTCGAGAACGGACACAAGGTTCTCGCGCACATCAGCGGAAAGATGCGGCAGCACTACATTCGCATCCTTCCCGAGGACCGTGTGGTCGTCGAGCTTTCGCCCTACGACCTGTCGCGCGGCCGCATCGTTTACCGCTACAAGTGATCACGCCGGAAGGCGTGACCATCGAGCCGCAAGGCTCACCACAGAGACTTCCCCAGTCGTCGGCTGGGGAAAAACTGTGTTCACACCCGTGTGAACCGAACAAGATTGGACGGACGTGAAGGTTCAGCCGAGCGTCAAGAAGATCTGCGAGAAGTGCAAGGTGATCCGCCGTCACGGTCGGGTCATGGTGATCTGCGAGAACCTGCGCCACAAGCAGCGTCAGGGCTGAGTTCGCAACACCAGCCGGGCACCGATCACTGATCGGCTTGGCCAACTAAAAGAAGACCTCCCAGCGCCAGCGGGCACACACAGTGCCCGCCTACCCCCGGACCGGAGGCCGGGGCCCCACCAAGACGAGGGGACGGACAGGGAGCAGACCTCCGCAACGATTAAGGAACCTGCCACATGGCACGTCTCATGGGCGTTGATCTTCCGCGCGAAAAGCGCATGGAGATCGCGCTGACCTACATTTTCGGCATCGGCCGTACCCGCGCCAAGGAGATCCTCGAGGCGACGGGCGTCAGCCCGGACCTGCGCTCGAAGGACCTCAGCGACGAGCAGGTCACGCAGCTGCGTGACTACATCGAGGGTTCGGCCCTCAAGGTCGAGGGTGACCTGCGCCGCGAGGTGCAGGCCGACATTCGACGCAAGATCGAGATCGGCTGCTACCAGGGTCTGCGCCACCGTCGTGGCCTGCCCGTGCGTGGCCAGCGCACCAAGACCAACGCGCGCACCCGCAAGGGCCCGAAGCGCACCGTCGCAGGCAAGAAGAAGTAGGGGATAAAGGATGCCTCCGAAGAGTCGGGCCTCCGGCCCCAAGAAGACCCAGAAGTCGCGTCGCCGGGAAAAGAAGAACGTCCCGCACGGCCACGCGCACATCAAGAGCACGTTCAACAACACGATCGTGTCGATCACCGACCCGTCCGGCAACGTCATCTCGTGGGCGTCCTCGGGCCACGTCGGCTTCAAGGGTTCGCGCAAGTCGACCCCGTTCGCCGCCCAGCTCGCCGCCGAGAACGCTGCCCGCAAGGCGCAGGAGAACGGCGTCAAGAAGGTCGACGTGTTCGTCAAGGGCCCGGGTTCGGGCCGCGAGACCGCGATCCGTTCGCTGCAGGCCGCAGGCCTGGAAGTCGGCACGATCTCCGATGTCACCCCGCAGCCGCACAACGGCTGCCGTCCGCCCAAGCGGCGTCGCGTCTAGCGGGAAAGGAATAACGAAAAATGGCTCGTTACACAGGCCCTATCACCCGCAAGTCGCGTCGTCTGCGGGTCGACCTCGTCGGAGGCGACCAGGCGTTCGAGCGTCGTCCCTACCCGCCGGGCCAGCACGGCCGTGCGCGGATCAAGGAGAGCGAGTACCTGCTCCAGCTGCAGGAGAAGCAGAAGGCGCGCTTCTCCTACGGCGTCATGGAGAAGCAGTTCCGCCGGTACTACGAAGAGGCCAACCGCCTCAAGGGCAAGACCGGTGACAACCTGCTCCGTCTGCTCGAGACCCGGCTCGACAATGTTGTGTACCGCGCCGGTCTGGCGCGCACCCGTCGGCAGGCTCGCCAGCTGGTCAGCCACGGTCACTTCCTGGTGAACAACCGGGCCGTGAACGTCCCCAGCTTCCAGGTGACCCAGTACGACATCATCGATGTCAAGGAGAAGTCGCTCGGCACGCTGCCGTTCCAGGTCGCGCGTGAGACCGTCGGCGACCGCCCGGTTCCGGGTTGGCTGCAGGTGCTCCCGGGTCGGCTGCGGATCCTGGTGCACCAGCTCCCCGAGCGCGCCCAGATCGATGTGCCGCTGCAGGAACAGCTGATCGTCGAGTACTACTCGAAGTAAACAGCTTTCGCTGCTGGTGTGTGACCGCTCGGAGACGAGCGGTCACACACAACCCCCAAGACGTGGGCGTCAAATAGTGGGCGCCCCTACAGGAGGATGATCCTAATGCTGATTTCACAGCGTCCGACGCTGACCGAAGAGGTCGTCGCCGAGAACCGCTCGAAGTTCACCATCGAACCGCTCGAGCCGGGCTTCGGTTACACCCTCGGCAACTCGCTGCGGCGTACCCTGCTGTCCTCGATTCCGGGGGCCGCGGTCACGAGCATCCGCATCGACGGCGTCCTGCACGAGTTCACCACCGTTCCCGGCGTGAAGGAGGATGTCACCGACATCATCCTGAATCTCAAAGGTCTGGTCGTGTCCTCGGAGGAGGACGAGCCGGTCACGATGTACGTGCGCAAGCAGGGCCCGGGCACCGTCACCGCCGGTGACATCGTGCCGCCTGCCGGTGTTGTGGTGCACAACCCGGATATGCACATCGCCACCCTGAACGACAAGGGCAAGCTGGAGATCGAGCTCGTCGTCGAGCGCGGTCGCGGTTACGTCCCGGCGGTGCAGAACAAGGCGTCCGGCGCGGAAATCGGCCGGATCCCGGTGGATTCGATCTACTCGCCGGTGCTCAAGGTGACCTACAAGGTGGAGGCCACCCGTGTCGAGCAGCGCACCGACTTCGACCGTCTGATCCTGGACGTGGAGACCAAGAACTCCATCACCGCCCGGGACGCGCTCGCTTCGGCGGGCAAGACCCTGGTCGAGCTGTTCGGCCTGGCCCGTGAGCTCAATGTCGAAGCCGAAGGCATCGAGATCGGCCCTTCGCCGGCCGAGGCGGATCACATCGCCTCGTTCGGTCTGCCGATCGAGGATCTGGACCTCACCGTCCGGTCCTACAACTGCCTCAAGCGCGAGGGCGTGCACACGGTCGGCGAGCTCGTCGCCCGCACCGAATCGGATCTGCTGGACATCCGCAACTTCGGCCAGAAGTCCATCGACGAGGTCAAGGTCAAGCTGCATGCGCTCGGCCTCTCGCTGAAGGACAGCCCGGCCTCGTTCGATCCTTCGTCCGTGGTGGGTTACGACGCGAGCACCGGAACGTGGAGCGACAGCGGCACGTTCAGTGACACCGATGGCGGCGAGCAGGACTACGCCGAGACCGAACAGCTCTAGGCCGCTGGGGTAGGCACCCCGGCCCGGCCTCACACAAGGAGAACAAACAATGCCCAAGCCCAAGAAGGGTGCCCGCTTCGGCGGGTCGGCGTCGCACCAGAAGGCGATCTTCGCCAATCTGGCCACGGCGCTCTTCGAGCACGGTCGTATCACGACCACCGAGGCCAAGGCCAAGGCGCTGCGCCCCTACGCCGAGAAGCTGGTCACCAAGGCGAAGGCCGGTACCCTGGCCGACCGTCGCGAGGTGCTCAAGGTCATCCGTAACAAGGATGTCGTCCACGAGCTCTTCGCCTCGATCGGTCCGTCGTTCGAGGGCCGCGAGGGTGGCTACACCCGCATCACCAAGACGCTGCCCCGCAAGGGTGACAACGCGCCGATGGCGGTCATCGAGCTGGTCCGGGAGAAGACCGTGACCAACGAGGCCGACCGCGCCCGTCGCGTGGCCGCGTCCAAGAAGGCCGAGGCGCCCGTCGCCGAGACCGTGGTCGAGGAGCAGGCCGATGCGGCCGTCGCCGAGACCGTCGAGGCCGAGGCCCCCGCTGCCGACGAGGCCGCTGAGGACAAGAAGGACGCCTGACGCTCGCGTTGGAAGTCTTCGAAGGAGCCCGCCGTACCCTCTGTGGGTCGGCGGGCTCATTCGTGTCCGAAGGAGACCGCTTCCGCGGCAGCGTGTTCCACGTGTGCGAGGTGGATCTCGATGAGCGAAGCGCTGGCTCGCGCGTATCGAGCAGGAGATGGCCGTGACCGTGCAGGATTCGACCGGTTCGTTCGCGACCGGTAGCGCCGCGCCCCATCGCCCCGGCGGGGGTGGGGGGCCAGCGGCGGGTTTCGCCCTTCGAGGTGACGAGGTGCGCCCCGATAGCGGGGTCGGCCTGGATGGCGGGACGAACGTGTTGCGCGTCCGGCTCGACATCTCCTACGACGGTACCGATTTCATCGGCTGGGCGCGGCAACCGGGTCTGCGCACCGTGCAGGGTGTGCTCGAGGAATCGCTGAGCAAAGTGTTCCGCGAGCCGATCCAATTGACCGTCGCGGGACGCACCGATGCCGGTGTACATGCCGAGGGGCAGGTCGCGCATTTCGATATCGGGACCGAACCGGATGCGGCCAAGCTCATCCATCGCATGGCGCGGTTTCTGCCGAAAGACGTGCGGATCAAGGATATTCGCGTCGTCCCGGCCGAATTCGACGCGCGTTTCTCGGCGATCCGCCGCCACTATGCGTATCGGCTGACCACCGCGCCATATGGTGCCGAGCCGCTCCAAGCCCGCAGTGTTGTCGCCTGTCGTCACGACGTCGATCTCGAGGCCATGCGCGAGGCGTCGCGAAAGTTGCTGGGCCTGCACAACTTCGCCGCATTCTGCCGCCGCCGTGACGGTGCGACCACCGTCCGTGAACTCCAGCGCTTCGACTGGGAGCGCGATGGCGACCTGCTCATCGCCTATGTCAGCGCGGATGCGTTCTGCTGGTCCATGGTGCGCAGCCTCGTCGGCGCGGTGCTCGCGGTGGGGGAGGGGCGTCGCACGCCCGACTGGGTCGCCGCGCTACTCAACGAAACCGAGCGCTCCAGTTCGGTCACCGTGGCGCCCGCACATGGTCTGAGTCTCATTGCCGTCGACTATCCCGACGATGCCGACCTCGCCGCGCGCAATGCCGAAACCCGCGAAATGCGTACTGTCCCAACCGAAGGCTGCTGCGGCGACTGAGCTGACGGGGCTCCCGCACCGTGAATCTGCGGGCACGGGCGGTGCGGGAGCATGACCCAGCGAATCTAGCCGGACGAACTTGCTTCGATCGTCCGTGGCTGGCTGGAACCGGAGATTTCGATACGGCGGGGCTTGGCCCGTTCGGCGATCGGAATCGTCACCGATAGCACGCCGTTGTTATAGGTTGCGCTGATCTTGTCGGCATCGACATTGTCGCCGAGGCTGAGCTGGCGCATATAGGTGCCCGCGAAGCGCTCGGACGCAATCCATTGGACGCCTTCGTCGCTCGGCAGGCTGCGCTGCGCGCGCAGGGTGAGTGTGCCGTTGTCGACGCTCACATCCACCGAGCCGGGGTCCACACCGGGCAGGTCGGCGTTGAGTACGTAATGATCGCCTGCCTTGAACAAATCCATCGGCATGAATCGTGGCGCGCGGGATGTCCCCATGGATTCGCCGAGCAGCTGGCGGGCAACGGTGTCGATGTCATGGAATGGATCGAACCGGAGCACAGCAATCACCTCCATTTCACTAGCGGCGGCGCCTGCCACGGCGGCAAGCGCCGGAAGCTGTGCACCATCCAAGTTAGCACTCTGGAATAGAGAGTGCTAACCCGATTTCGAGGTCGGAATAGGAACCGTGACAGTGTGGTTGGCTCGGAACATGGCGATCGCAAAGCTCGGACGGTTCGGTGTATGGCGCTACTACGGGGCGTTCACCCCGCAGGACGCACAGGACTTGGAAGGACTCGGCTACGGCACGCTGTGGCTCGGCGGGTCCCCGCCCGCCGAACTACCGGTGATCGAGTCGCTGCTCGAGGCGACCGAGTCGATCACCGTCGCCACCAGCATCGTGAACATCTGGACCGCACCCGCGAAGCAGGTCGCGGAGTCGTTCCACCGGATCGACGCGCGCTTCCCCGGTCGGTTCCTGCTCGGCCTCGGCGCGGGCCACCCCGAACACCAGGGCGAATACCGCAAGCCCTATGACGCGCTGAGCGAATACTTCGACGAACTGGATGCCGCGGGCGTACCGAAGGAGCGCCGCGCCCTCGCCGCCCTCGGCCCGCGCGTGCTGCGGCTCGCGGCGCAACGGTCCGCTGGCGCGCTGCCCTACCTCGTCACCCCGGAACACACCGCCCGCGCCCGCGCCGAACTCGGTGACGGCGTGCTGCTGGCCACCGAACACAAGGTGGTCCTCGACGAAGATCCGGTCCGCTCCCGCATCACCGCCCGTCCGCGCGTCGAGTTCTATCTCGACCTCCAGAATTACGTCAGCAATCTGCGCCGCCTCGGCTTCAGCGACGACGATGTGACCAAACCCGGCAGTGATCGCCTCATCGACGCCCTGGTAGCTCACGGCGACGCGGACGCGATCGTCGATCGCCTCTCCACTCACCTGAACGCAGGCGCCGACCACGTCGTCATCCAAGTCCTCGCCGACGAAGCCGCCACTCTGCGCACCCTCGCACCGCTGCTCGCGAAATAGTCCTGCGGTGGCGATCGGCTGAGTTTCCGGCCGATCGCCCCAGGGGACATTGTTGAAGCGCGTCGATCGGCTCGACTCGCGCAGATGACGCCGCCTTCCTCGGCGTCGTCGGTTCGGGTTCCCCCGATTCGTTCGGGAGGTTCGAACGATTCGGACGCGAAAGACCCCATTCGTCCTAAGGCAGCGTTAGAAAGGGCGCCGTCCGCTTCCATCGGCGCTGTGACTGCGCACACACTGGTCTCCGACCGACGCAAGGCCGCGTCGAAGAAGGAGATCTTGTGACTACGACACAGCCTGTCGGCGAGCGCCGGGTGGTCGCGAATGTATTGCGTGGTTCCATCGGCAATCTCGTCGAGTGGTACGACTGGTATGTCTACGCCGCGTTCAGCGTCTACTTCGCGAAGTCGTTCTTTCCGAAGGGCGATTCGACCGCGCAATTGCTTTCCACCGCAGCCGTTTTCGCGGTCGGGTTCCTCATGCGGCCACTCGGTGGGTGGGCACTCGGTCGCTACGCCGACAAGTTCGGACGTCGTTCGGCGCTGACCCTGTCGGTGACGGTGATGGCGGCCGGTTCGCTGCTGATCGCGCTGACGCCCGGATATCAGACGATCGGAATCGCCGCGCCGATACTGCTTTTGCTGGCCCGCCTGTTGCAGGGCCTTTCGGTGGGTGGCGAATACGCAACCAGCGCAACGTATTTGTCCGAGGTGGCCTCGACAGGTAAGCGCGGATTCTATTCGAGCTTCCAGTACGTCACGCTGGTCGCCGGACAGTTGGTGGCACTCGGCGTGCAGATCATCCTGCAGCAGTTCCTGAACAACGCGCAGATGAACAACTGGGGCTGGCGCATTCCGTTCGTGATCGGTGCGGCGGCCGCGCTGATCGTGATGTGGCTGCGGCGCAGCATGGACGAGTCGGAGCACTTCGAGGCCGAGGTCGAGGCCGAACGCGATCCGGCGGCGAGCAGCGCCGGTGCGAACCAGCCCGCGCGTGGTTCGCTGCGGATGCTGCTGCAGTACCCGCGGGAATGCCTGCTGGTGATCGGGCTGACGCTCGGCGGCACGGTCGCGTTCTACACGTACACGACGTACATGCAGAAATTCATGATCAATACCTCCGGCATCTCCAAGTCGACGGTCTCGTGGATCAACTTCATCGCACTGCTGGTCTTCGTGGTGCTGCAGCCACTGGCGGGCGCACTGTCCGACCGGGTCGGACGACGCAAGCTGCTGATCTTCTTCGGCGTCGCGGGCACCCTGCTCACCGTGCCGATCATGACCGTGCTCGCGCACACCAAGAATCCGATCGCCGCCTGGGCGCTGATGATGGGCGCGCTGGTCATCATCACCGGCTACACCTCGATCAACGCCATCGTTAAGGCCGAGCTGTTCCCGACCAAGATCCGCGCGCTCGGCGTAGGCCTTCCGTACGCGCTGACCGTCGCGATCTTCGGCGGTACGGCCGAAACCATCGCGCTGTCGCTGAAGCAGGCGAACCATGAATCGCTGTACTTCTGGTACGTCGCCGGATGCATCGGAATCTCGCTGCTGACCTACTGGTTCATGCGGGAGACCTCGAGCGGATCCGCCATCGACGCCGATGCCGCTGCCACGGACGATATTTCGCTCACCAAGGCGGATACCTCGGCCAGCGGGCCGGACCGTGACCTCGCGACGGCTCGACCCTGACGGCCCGACCGCACACGCCGCTCCATTGCTGTGGGAGGATCGGCGTGTGCGGCTGGCGGTGGTCGAGGACGATGACGGCGTAGGCGACGCGCTGGTAGAGGCGCTCAATGCCCGCGGTTATCAGGCCGAGCGCAAGCGCCGCGGCGCCGATCTGCTCATCGCGCACCGCGGTTACGACGCGGTCATCCTGGATCTCGGACTGCCCGACGGTGACGGTCTGCAGGTGCTGCGCCAGCTGCGCGAGGTGAGTTCCGTTCCGGTGCTGATCCTGACCGCGCGCAGCGACGAGCGCTCGATCGTGCGCGGACTGCGCGGCGGTGCCGACGACTATCTGGTGAAGCCGCCGCGGATCGCGGAATTGATGGCCCGGCTGGAGAATGTGGTCCGGCGCGCCGCCGCCGGATCGCAGCCGGAGCGTGCCGACGTGGTCACCGGCGATGTGCGGGTCGATCTGGCGGCCCGGGTGGTCGAGGTCGCCGGGCGGCCGATCGCGTTGACCCAGAAGGAATTCGAGTTGGTGGAGGCATTGGTGGAGCGGCCCGGCGCCGCGGTCAGCCGCCAGCAGCTGATGGATCGGATCTGGGGTGACGCGTTCGTGGCGGTATCGCGCTCACTGGATGTGCACATGACCGGATTGCGAGCGAAATTGGACCGACCTGGGCTGATAACGACGATTCGCGGCTACGGTTACCGCTGGGGCCAGTGATCGTACCGGCCCGGCAGACCTAGCAGGAGCGGAGCCCGGCATGCGCAGACGACTACTCGTCGCGCTGACGGTATTCGCGGCGATCGCCGTCTTCGCCTTCGCGGTACCGCTCTCGCTGACCTTCGCGACCAGCCGGACCCAGGAGTTCGTCGCCGATCGGTCCGGTGATGCCGACCGGTTCGCCAGCCTCGCCGATGCGGCGGTGGCCGAGGGGGACAGCCGGGCGCTGGCCGACGAGGCCGGGCGTTACCACGATCTCTACGGGGAGAACGTGCTCGTAGTAGATGCGCGTGGTGCGCGGACGGTGAATGCGGGCGTCGATGCGGCCGCTGATCCCGTCGAGGACGCCGTTGCCGCCGCCCGCCGCAACCAGCGGCCGCAGCCGGTGTATCGACTGACGCCGTGGAGTGCGTCGACGGTGCTGATTGCCCGTCCGGTCGGCACCGGAGTGCAGGTCAACGGCGCGGTGGTGATCGAGGCATCCACTGCCCGCGCCCGGCGCGATATCGCCCGAGCCTGGGCGGTGATCGCGGTCGGCGCGGTGCTGGCAATGGTGGTGTTCACCATGCTGGCGCTGAGCCTGGCGCGCTGGGTGCTGCGGCCGCTGGCGGCACTGTCGCAGGCGGTCGCCGAGTTGACCGCGACCCTGCCGAAGCCGCGCGCCGAGGCCGCCGCCCACGTCTCGATCGCTCGCCACCACGGCGGGCCGCCGGAAATGCGGGCGGTCGCGGAATCCTTCGATGCCATGGCATTGGCGGTCGCCGATTCGGCGGATGCGCAACGTCAGCTGGTCGCGGATACCGCGCATGCCATGCGAAATCCGCTCGCCGCCTTGACGATTCGTCTCGACTCTTTGGAAGCCGCCATTCCGGAAAGTGCGGTGGCGACCTTCCGTAGCGCGGGCGCCGAGGTCGAACGGTTGACCGCGCTGCTCG
>NZ_BDBY01000065.1 GCF_001613225.1 Nocardia pseudovaccinii NBRC 100343 | reverse complement strand
GAGCGCCGGGCAGGAATTGCGAGCGGAACCGCAGGTCGCCGAGGCCGAAGCCGCGGTTTCCGCCGATGTACTCGCCCAGATTCTCGATGTGCCGCTGAGCAATTCGTGCAGCTATGCCGGGCCGGGCACGCAGACCGTCATCGTGGTCGACGTCGAGCCGGGCTGGGTGACGGTGACCGTCCGTGACAATGGCACCGGCGTCGAACCGGCCGAGATCGACAAGCTGACCACCCGGTTCTTCCGCGGCTCCGGTGCGTCGTCCGGCGGCTCCGGCCTCGGGCTCCCGATTGCGACGGCACTGGCCCAAGCGCGCGGCGGGACGTTGTCCGTGCTCCCTGTGCAGCCGCGCGGTCTCGCGATCCAGATCCGGTTGCCGCAGGCGGTGCGGTCGTGATGCGGCGGCGGAAGTTCCTGGCGCTCACCGTCTTCGGTGTCGGGGCCGGTGTTGTCGGATGTGGTCGGAGTCCGGAACTCGTGCGGCTGGCCTCGGGCGAGGTCGGCGGCTTCTATCACGCGTTCGCGGAACTGCTCGCGGCGGTTGCCCGGGAGGAGGGCACGGTACGGATCGAACCGGTGACGACGACCGGCTCGCAGGAAAATCTGGGGATGTTGGCGAACGGGCAGGTCGATGCCGCACTGGCGCTGGCGGATTCGGTGCAGAGTGAGCGGGCTCCGTTGGTGGCGCTCGGTCGGGTGTACGAGAACTATCTGCAGTTGGCCGTGCGGTCGGAAGGGCCGATTCAGCAGGTCACCGATCTGCGCGGGACCCGGGTCAACCTGGGGGCCGCCGGATCCGGTGCGGCGGTGACCGGGGAGCGGCTGCTGTGGGCCGCGGGCGTGAATCCCGTTTCGGATGTGGATATCTCGCATCGACCGCTGCGAGATGCGGTCGCGGGTGTGGAATCCGGTGAGCTGGACGCGCTGCTATGGGCGGGCGGCGTACCGACCGACGCACTCGATGTGCCGCAGCGGTTGCGGCTGGTGGAACTCGGTGAGTTGGCCGCGCCGATGCGGGAGCGCTTCGGACACCTCTACGATCTGGTCGAAATTCCCGCCGACGCCTACGACAGCGGTCGTTCGGTCCGCACGGTCGGCGTCGCGAATCTGCTGCTCGCCGCCCCGACCATGTCCGATGCCGCGGCGGGGGCGATCGTCGATCTGCTGGTTTCCCGAGCGGATCGGTTGGTGCCCGCCGAGGCCGCGGGGACCCAGTTCCTGGATACCCGCTCGCTCATCGGAACCGATGCCGTCCCATTGCATCCGGGTGCGGCCGCGGTGTACCGACGGCGACACGGTTGAGCGTCAGGAACGCACCAGGCGAGCGATGGCGTCGGTGGCCTCTTTGATCTTGGCGTCGGCCTCGGGGCCACCGGCGACCGCGGCGTCCACCACGCAGTGGCTGATGTGGTCCTCCAGCAGACCCATCGCAACGGCCTGCAGTGCCTTCGTCATCGCGGAGACCTGGGTGAGGATATCGATGCAGTATTTCTCTTCCTCGACCATGCGCTGCAGGCCGCGGGCTTGGCCCTCGATCCGGCGCAGGCGCTTGAGGTAGTCGTCCTTGGCGGTGATGTACCCATGGCCGGAATGGTCGTGGGTGCCACCCGCCGAGTCACTGCCTGGCGCGGTGTCATTGTGCGACGGGGTGGATGTCACCGACTGTCTCCTCGCTGCTCACCGGCTTGACCGGCCTGATTAATACCCCCCTAGGGTACAGTGCTGCGAGGACGTTGTCAGGTTACCGCGCTCTGCACCGCGTCTGCCACCGATGTGTGGCCCCTGATGGTCGCCGTCCGCGCACCGCCCGATCACCGCGGCGCCAGGAATTGGATCATCAGCGTCACGCCGACCTGCAGGTAGGGCTGGGGAAAGGAAGAAGCTGGCCTGCACACCGGCGACCGCGATCACGTCGAATGCGCCGACGGTGCGGGGGTGGCGCAGGCTGCCGCGCAATTGCTCGGATCGCTGGGCGTTGGCCGGATGTGGACCCGTCTGGCCGGGAACCGGGGACGAGCGAGAGAATCGGTGCATGAGTTGGGATGTTCGGCCCGCGCTCGCCGTGATCGGCGGTAGTGGCTTCTACGATTTCTTCGATAACGAGGCGACCACCGTCGAGGTCGAGACGCCCTACGGCAAGCCGAGCGCGCCGATCGCGGTCGGCGAGGTGGAGGGTCGTCCGGTGGCCTTCCTGCCCCGGCACGGCAAACAGCACGAATTCGCGCCGCATACGCTGCCTTACCAGGCCAATATGTGGGCGTTGCGTTCGATCGGGGTGCGGCGGATCTTCGCGCCGTGCGCGGTCGGCAGCCTGCGCGCGGATTGGGGGCCGGGGACCGTCGCGGTGCCGGATCAGCTGGTCGACCGGACCTCCGGCCGTCCGCAGACCTACTTCGACGGTGGTGGCGTGCACGTCTCCTTCGCCGACCCGTACTGCGACGAACTGCGCTCCGCGGCAACGAAATCCGCGACGGACGCGCTGCCGATGAAATCCTCGGGCACCATGGTCGTGGTGCAGGGCCCGCGCTTCTCCACCCGGGCCGAGAGCCGCTGGTTCGCCGCGCAGGGCTGGGAACTGGTGAATATGACCGGACATCCCGAGGCGGTGCTCGCCCGGGAACTCGAAATGTGCTATGCCGCAGTCGCTTTGGTGACCGACCTGGATGCGGGGCTGGAGGAGGGCGACGGTGTGCACGCGGTGGACGTCTTCGCCGAATTCAAGAAGAATCTCGGGCCGTTCAAGGAGTTGATCCGGCGCTCGGTTTCGGCGGTCACCGGAATCGACACCTGCGAACGTTGCCGTGTCCATGCCGGAGTGTCGCTGCCGTTCGAACTACCGTGAGTTCGAGCAGCTAGTCAGGTTGGTTCGGAACCGAACGCGGGGTGCGAATGCAATGAGAGTGCTGGTCACCGGGGCAGCCGGGTTCGTCGGGGCACGGTTGCGGCGGGCATTGGCCGCAGCCGGACACGAGGTGGTCGGGGTCGATCTACTCGGGCCGGATGGGGAAGTGCCGGATGGGGTTTCGCGGGTGGACGTGCGCGATGCCGATGCGCTCGAGCCTTTGCTGCGCGGTATCGATACCGTTTGTCACCTCGCCGCCGTCACCTCCGGGCCGGAGTCGGCGGTGTTCGCCGCGCACAATGATCTCGGGACGGCGGTCCTGCTCGATGTGATGGGTCGGGCGAAGGTGCGTCATCTGGTGCTCGCGTCATCCATCGTGGTGTACGGCGAGGGCCGCTATCGCGGGATGAACAGCGGGCCGATCTATCCCGGATTGCGGCGGCGGGCCGATCTCGATCGCGGCATGTTCGACCACCTGGCGCCGCGTACCGGGGAGTTGCTCATCTGGGAGCCGGTCACCGAGGATGCGCCGTTGCGTCCGCGCGGCTTCTACGGTGCCAGCAAGTTGGCGCAGGAAAACTACGCGCTCGCTTGGGGTTTGGCCAACGGTGCCGCCGTCACGGCATTGCGCTACCACAACGGATACGGCGAAGGCGCGCGATCCGGCTTCATCGGAAACTTCCTCGCCGCACTCGATCAGGGCCGCCCGCCATTGGTCGACGAGGACGGCGGACAGGTCAGGGATGTGGTGCACGTCGACGACATCGTGGCCGCCACCGTGGCCGCCGTCGACCGTCGCCCACCCGGCTTCGTTCCCCTCAACATCGCCTCCGGCCACCCCATCACCATGTGGGAAGTCGCGTCGATCATGGCCAAAGCCCGCGGCGGCCCGGCCCCAGTGGTAACCGGCCGTTACCTCCTCGCAGACGCCCGCCACCTCGCCGCCGACCCCGAACGAGCCAGGCGCACACTTGGTTTCACCGCCAGAATCCCACCCATACACGGTCTCGCCGAACTCGCCGCCCCCGCGGTCGAGACCACCACACCCCAACGGGAACCCGCTCCACTTCACGTGCGAGCCGCGCCGCCGCCGACCGCACCCCAGCATCAGGTGCACCCGGAGACACGGCCCGCCGCGCCGATCGCGCGGCCCGGCTCCCGCCCGGATGCTCCGGTGCCGAACGTGAATGCGCCCCGGCCGGAGCCGATGATCCATGCCGGACCAAATACGCGGACGCCTGCCCCCCAACCGGAGTCGGCGAAACCGGAGGCCGGGGCGGGCTCGCCGATCTGAAGACGGTCGCGCCCCGTCAGAGCGTTTCCCGGTGCATGGCGGCAACAGCCCGGATGCGGATAGGCGCAGCAGTCGGGCAGCCGCGTGCTCGCGGCGAAGCATGACCTTCGGCTGGGCGCGCCGCGTTCGAGTGAGCGCGCCACGTCTACTCGCGGAATGCGCTTTCTCGAGCGCGCGGCGTTCGTCCCTGCTGCCGCGAGGTCACCCAGTTGGTACGCGTCGTTCGGGCTGGCCTGTCTTCAGTGGGTCTGTCGTCACAGATCACGCCTCAGCGAAGGCGTCGGCGTGTGCGTAGGCCCACTGGTCGAAGGTGCGCGGTTCTCGGCCGGTCACTTCCTGCACGGTGGGGTAGACCTGGGATTCGTCGAGGGTGCCGTCGACGAAGAAGCTCCAGAATGCGCCGACGTAGTGCTGCGGCATGGAGGCCTCGAGTTCGGCCCGTGTCTCCGCATTCGTCAAGCCCTGGCAGACAAGTGGCCGGTTGAGCACGTCGGCCAGCACCGCGATCTGATCGGCTGGCACGAGCGCTCGCGGTCCGGTCAGCTCGAGGACTCGCCCGGCCAGTCCGCCGCCGGTCAGGGCGACCGCCGCGACGGCCGCGATATCGGCGGGATCGATTGCGGCGACCGGTACATCGGGGAACTGGGCGCGGATGACATCACCCTGTTCGAGTTGCGGCAACCAGCGCAGCGCATTCGACATGAACGAGCGCGGGCGCAGAAAGGTCCACGCGAGGCCGGATTCGCGCACGTCCCGCTCGGCCTGCGTCATATACGCGGAGACCGCGTTGTTCATATCCTCGAGCGCCGCCGAACCGCCGGAAAGCAGCACGATGTGCTGGACGCCCGCCTTCTTCGCGCGGGCGAGCAGGTCGGGGGTGTCGGCGTAGCCCGGCAGCAGGAACATTCCGGTGGCCCCGTCCAGGGCTTCGGTCAGGCTTTCCGGCTGGTTCAGATCGCCCGCCACGGCCTCGACACCGGCGGGCAGCTGTGCCCGCGCGGGATCGCGGACCAATGCGCGCACGGCAGCACCGGAATTACTCAGTGCCGCAACCAGTTCCGTGCCGATATTGCCGGTCGCGCCGGTCACCAGGATCATGTCGTCTCCTCCAGAGTCGCACCGGGTTGCCCCGTCAATCATGCGGAATCACCGAGCCGCGCGTCGAGGCGATCCCGAGAATAAATCGAGATCGCCGCACAGCTTCGACCGTACCGTCGGCACACCGAGTTAGGCTCGCGCGGTGGATACTCCGCTACGGCTAGAGGTCATCGTGGCCAGCACGCGCCCGGAGCGATTCGCTCCGGTGGTCGCCGACTGGTTCCTGCGCACGGTGCGGGCGACCCCCGAATTCGACACCGGCGTCATCGATCTCATAACCACTCCGCTGCCGACCGACCTGACCTGCACGGCCGAGGTCGAGGCCTATCGCCGACGCCTGGCCGACGCCGACGCCTTCGTCGCCATCACCTCCGAGTACAACCACGGCTACCCGGCGTCCCTGAAAACCGCCTTCGACAATGCGAAACACGAATGGCGCGCCAAACCCATCGGCTTCGTCTCCTACGGCGGCCTCTCCGGCGGCCTGCGCGCGGTCGAACAACTCCGCCAGGTAGTCGCGGAAATCCACATGGTCTCCATCCGCGAAACCGTCAGCTTCCACCAGGCCAAAAGGCGATTCGACGAATCAGGCGACACCCAGGACGGCGCCGCAATAGACGCCGCCGACCGCCTGATCCGCCAATTGGCCTGGTGGGCAAGAACTCTCCGCACCGCCCGCACCACAAACCCCTACCCAGGCTGACCACCCAGGAGCGGAACCCATCGAGGGCAGTCGAATGGTGGTTCGACGCGCCGACTATTATCACCATTTCACTACCCACGCCAAAAAGCTTGGAACGCAACCACAGCCAGATGATTGCGCTGCCTACGGGGCTGCTGTAAGTCGGGTACGGCACACGACGTACCCAGCACTGCCCGGCAAACCTACTGGCCGGAAGCCGATGCTGAGGTCACCGGAACGCTGGGCTGTGGGTGCCCGCCCACAGGACCTACCGCAGCTTCAATGCCGCGCACCGAAACGAGCGGCTACTGCGGACTTCCCGCCATGGCCCGCCGCCCGCGCGGATGCCCGATATACGTCGCCTCACGCGGAATCGACACCAACGTCAGATCGACCTGAGCGGTCCCGGTCCGCAGCACCACATGGTTTCCGATGGCCCCCGGCTGATGGATCGACAGGTCCGGCCGAGTCGCGGGCCACCCCATCGGATCTCCGGTCACATAGATCGTCGTTACACCGGCGTGCGGCGCTGGTGCCAGCACACCGTCGACCACCGTCGCGGTGAACCCGGCATCGGATTGATGCGTCTCCACCGCGATCTGCAGCCGCTCCGGATTCCCGATGGTCGTCACCAGGTTCTCCCAGGCATGCGTTCGATCGGTACGGATCAGGATGCGTTCACCGACCGCCAACGCGCGGAACACCAGCTGCTGAGCCAGATACAACTCACCGGCCACATACACCGTGGAAATACCGGTACCGACAATGCGGACCGCGACCCCCTGCCCCTCGTCATCGGAGCCGATCAGCTGACCGCAACCCGACGACGGCAGATGCAGCGCACCGATCACATCGATCGGGTACTCCGTCACCGGAACCGCGTCGTCGAGATCCGGAATGGCCAGTGGGAGATGCGCGAGCAGACCATCGCGCTGCCGCCCGTTCATCGAGATCAGACCCTTGAGCTTCGTCCGCTCCGGCAGTTCCCGCGTGGTCAGCCGCCAAGCCGCACCGATGCTCACCGATTCCGCCGAGCTACCCGGACGCAGCCGCACCGCGACGGTCGTACCGCGCGACGGCGCGACCCACAGCTGCGAGAGCAGATCCGAACCGAGCCGCTTCGGGTCGACCGCACTACCGATGTTCACACTGTTGCCGATCTCGGCATTCCGCCAGCGATGCGTCAGCGTGCGCGGATCGAAGCCCTGCGTGACCTGCAGAACCGCCTTGCGGATCTCGGGTGCGGTAAGGATGCGGGCACTGCAGTCCGCGTCTTCCAGGGTGCGCATAATGCGTTGCGTCGCAATGGTTACCGCGCGTGACGCGCCCTCGCTGCCGCCACCGCGCCGGGCCGCGGCCTCCGGGCACGCGATCGCGTCGAAGCTGATGGCGAGCCACACGTTCCGGTGTGCGGTCGCGGGCAGCGGTCCCAGTAGCGATTCGTAGATCTTGCCCGCGGGCGTACCGGAGCGACTGCGGTGACCGTGGCTGATGATGTCGATACCGCTGAGCAGAATATCGTGCTGGTTCAGGCATTTCGCCAATTCCGGCAGCGGCAGCAGATGCGAGGCGTGCACGGTGGTACGAGCGATCCGGGTCAGCCCGCCCTTGGGGGCCAGCACCTCGACGACGGTGACAACCCGGCTGCCGTCCCAGTACAGCCCGAGCGAGCGACCGTCCGAGCCGCGGTAGTCGACGGTATCGCCGAGCTCGTAATCACCGTGGGTGAGGTAGCGCCACCAGGTGGCGATCCAATCCAGGATGGTGCGTTTGGCAATCGGGATCAGCGGCAGCAGTCCGGCGACTACCGCGACGCCCAACGCGGGCCACGCGCCGAGCCCGGCCAACAGGGCGAGCAGTCCGGCGACGAGCCCGATCACCTGTGCGATCAACAGATTCCGCAGTGAGATGCGCCCGAGCAGCGGGCGTGGTCCCGCGCCGGCTTGTTCGGCCATCGTCGTCCCCCAAGTACCCGGTATCGGCCGTATCGCAGCGGCCGAGCTGAACAATAGTCCTCGGGAACTGTACTGTGTTCCGCGAACGCGAGCATTGTTCGGGGAGGGAAACATGCCTTCAAAACCCACTACACGGTGGCAGGTGAGCGGTTACCGCTTCCTGGTCCGCCGGATGGAACACGCGCTGGTGCGCCGGGATGTGCGCATGCTGCACGATCCGATGCGCTCCCAGTCCCGCGCCTACGCGGCCGGATTGATCATGGCGATCGTGGTGCTGGCCGGTTGCGGCGTGCTCGCACTGCTGCGTCCGCAGGACAAGATCGGCAGCAACAAGATCCTGATCGGCAAGGAATCCGGCGCCGTCTACGTGGTGATCAACGATGTGGTGCATCCGACGCTGAATCTCGCATCGGCCCGGTTGGCCGCGGGATCGCCGGAAAAGGCCGTCATCGTCAAGGAATCCGAGATCGGCAAGAAGGCGCGGGGCCAGCTGATCGGCATTCCGGGCGCACCCTCCTCGCTGCGCTTCGACAAGGACGGCAAGGGCCGGATCTGGACTGTCTGCGACCAGATGAAGGTGGACGGCAGCAGGGATCTCACGACCTCGGTGCTCGCTGGAAGTCTCTCGCTCGGTGAGAAGGCTTCGGTCATGGGTAGGGATCGGGCGTTGCTGGTGCAGGGCAAGGACTCGGCGTATCTGGTCTACGAGGGCAAGCGCGCCCGCGTCGACCTCAAGGACCGCGCGGTCACCGACGCATTGAAGATCACCGGCGCGACCGCACGGCCGATCGGTGAGGGCCTGCTCAATACGATTCCCGAAGTGCTGCCGATCATTCCGCCCAAGATCGATAATCCGGGCGGCCCGGTGAGCTACTCGGTCGGCAACCACCGCATCGGCGAAGTGGTGCATGTGCCCGCACAGCCCAATACGGAATACGTTGTGCTGCAAGATGGTCTGCAGCAGATCTCGTCGGTGACCGCCGAGATCATCCGCGGCCGATACCGCTCGACGTCGGGCAATGACGTCGTCGATCAAACCGACAAGACCTATGCGCCGGTGTCGAATGCACTGCTGGTCGAAGCGTATCCGCAGGTCGTACCGTCCATCGTCGACTACAAGGACCAGCCGGTCAGCTGCCTGTCCTGGAAACCGCTGGCCGCTGCCGCGGACAACAAGGACGGCGGCAATCGCGCCGAACTGACCGTGCTCACCGGTGTGGCTCTGCCGATTCCGGATAAAGCCAAAGTCGTGCCGTTGGCTCAAGCGGACGGTACCGGCCCCAACGCCGACTCGGTCTACATCCCGCCGGGCACCGGCGCCTTCGTCCAGACCACCGGTATCGAACCCGACAGCCGCCGCAAGGACAGCAAGTTCTACATCGCCGACACCGGCGTCCGCTACGGCATCAAGGACTCCGACGCGGAAAAGGCGCTCGGCATGGATTCGGATTCGGGCACCAAGGCCGAACCGGCACCGTGGCCGATCGTCGGCCTGCTCGCAGCCGGTCCAAGCCTGTCCCGCGCGGACGCCATGGTCGCCCACGACGGCGTCTCCGCAGACCCGTCACCCTCGAAATCACCTGTCGCCTCGGCGAATTGAGCTAGTTCTCGGCCATCGTGGCCGCGCGCAACTCGGCGACTTCGCTTCGTAGCGCACGGATTTCGTCGACCAGCATCGCGATCTCCACTTCGGTGCGGTCGGCGGTCACCTCGACGGACTTCAGCTGGTCCATCACCCAGCTGGTCGTGGTGCCGATGGCGAAGCTGATCAGGCCGATGCCGAGCGTCATCAGGATCAGTGCGATCATGCGGCCCTGTACGGTCACCGGATACACATCGCCGTAGCCGACCGTGGTCACCGACACCATGGACCACCACAAGGCATCGCCGAAGTTGTGGATCTTGCTGTCGGGCGCGCCGTATTCGGCATCGAAGAAGGCCAGACTGCACAGCACCAGCGTGAGTGCCGAACTCGTGCCGACGAATATGGCGAGGCGAGCGCGCGTCACCCGATTGCGGTTGAGCTGATCGAGCACCAACAATGCCGCGCGCAGTAACCGCACCGGACGAAACGGCGGCAGCAGCACGATCAACAGCTCCAGCGGATGCGTGCGCACGAATCGCCAGCGATTGGTGGACAGCCAGGTCCGGATGCCGAAGTCCGCGACGAATGCCGCCCAGATCATGATGTCGACCCGTTCGAGCCAGGCATCGAGTCGCGGTGACGCTCCGGTATCCAGCACATGCCAGGCGTAGACACCGATGAAGAGCACGGCGAGCACCAGCATCGGGATGCCGCTCGCGCGTTCCCAGGCTTGTCTACGGCTCGGTTGCCCGCCGTCGTGTTGTGCTACGTGCATGGGAACTACCTGTATCGATCGGGTGCGACACCCTATGTACCGCCGTTTGCCACGAAGACGCTACATATCGTCCGACTTGACGCCGAACCGGCGGCGGATCGGGAAGGAGGCGAGGTAGCCGAGCACCAAGGCGGTTCCGATTATCCCGGTGCCGATCAGCGCGACATCGCGGGCCCGATTGTCCGGCGGCGGAGCCGGTTTCGGCACCGCGAGCTGGGCGCTCTTGGCCGGGCTCGGCCGCTTGGGCGGCAGCGGCGTGCTGCTCACCTCATCGGTCAGCGCCGCGACCGGATCGACCGCGCCGTAGCCGATATACGGACTCCACCCCTCGGCGGGCGCGTGCGCGGTGGCCTGCATCCGCTTGACCACATCCAACGCACTCATATCTGGAAAGCGGGCCCGTACCAGCGCGACCACACCGGATACCAGTGGCGTCGCGAAGCTCGTACCGCTCATCGCCTGCTGCTGCCCTTGCTGATTCACGGTGCCGGTCGCGGTCCCGGTACCGCGCGGGTCGAGCGAAACCATATTCTCGCCCGGCGCGGCCACACTCACCCATGGCCCGGGCACCGTGAACTTCGACGGCGCGCCGTTCGAATCGATCGAGCCCACCGAGAGCACATAGTCGTCCCAGCGCGCCGGGCTCACATTGACCTTGACATTGCTCCACGGATCGGCGGACGGATTCAGCGGATCGATGATCTGCTGTTCGGTCTTGCACGAGCCGTCCTGGTTTCCGGCCGCCACGACCACGACCACGTTCTTCTCCAGCGTCGCGTATCGCACTGCCGCGCCGATGGATCCGTCGACGTCATTGGACGAGCCGCACCACACCTCGGAGATATTGATGACGCTCACGTTCGCATCGGCCGCGCGCCGGATCGCCGAGGCCATGGTGGCCAGATTGCCGTAGCCCTCGGGCAGGTCGTCGGGATTGCGCTCCCTGGACCGGCCTTCCTTTTGATACATCTTGCTGGTCTGACGGATGGTCATGATGCGTGCTTCCGGCGCGACACCGGAGAATCCTTGGCCGTCGATCTTCGAGGCGGCGATCAGGCCCGCGACAAAAGTGCCGTGCCCATCGCAGTCCTCGGTGCCGTCGCCCGAGTTCGCCACGAAGTCGCCACCGGCAATCAGTCCCGGCAACCGGGGATGCCGCGCGACGCCGGTATCGATGACCGCGACGGTCTGGCCCTCACCCTTGGAGAACCGCCACGCGCTGTCCAGATCGAGGGAGCGCTGCGCGGTGGGAATCGTCGCGCCCTCACCGCCGGACACCGTATTCGAGCAATCGGAATTCGCTGGCCGCTCGGTCTTTTCGGGTGGTGCGGCCGGATCGCCAGCGGGCAGCAGACCCGGATTCACCGCGGGCGGGTGATCCGCGGTAGCCGCACCGGCCCCCAGCCCGAGCGACGCGCTCAGGCCCAACGCCACGGCTGCCGCCGCGACGCGCAGCTGCCTGTTCACAGCCCGCGAACGAGCGAGTAGAGCGAGGCCACCCAGAACACCAGCGGCAGCACGGCGGCCACGAACGCGTACTCGAGCAATTCGACGCCACGGCGCATCGGCGGTGTCGCGGACTGGTTCGGAATGATGATGCCGAGAATCAGCGCGGCGACCAGCACCACCATCGCCGCACCGAAGACGGCCAGCGGCTGTTCCATGCCGACGGCGACGCCGACCATCATGATCAGCACGATCGACGCGCCGCCCGCGATCAGCACCACGGCCTGTTCGGCACCCGCGTAGGTCCGGCTGCGGAACATCAGCACCACGGCGGTCACCAGCGCCAGCGCGATACCCGGCCAATACGGATCCTGCGCGCCGGGGTCGGTGCCCGCCAACGCACCCGCCACAGAAAGCAGTGTGGTCGCCGAGACGAGTCCGGCCAGGTACATCCGGGCCCGTTCCGACTTCACCCGCAGCGCGTCCATGGTCGGCAGCGCGCGGTGATCGTCCGGATCGTCCTCGGTCGGGTCGATCGGGGTGCCGGGGGAGGGCACCGGCGGCAGCGGAAGGCTGGCCAGCAGCATCGAAACCCGCGGCGCGAGCGAAAGACCCGCGAGTCCGACCGCGGCGACGACGGCGCCGATGGCCTTCTCCGGCTGGTCGGTGAGCACGCCGACCAGCGCGGCGGGGACCGCGTACACCGCGAGCGTTGCCGCGCCGATGAACAGCGCGAGCCCGACGCCGGTGACGCGCCACGCGAGAACCGCTGTCGCGCCGACCAATACCGAACCGAGCAGCAGATGCGCCCAGCCGTAATCGTCGGGCACGTAAAGCATTCCGGCGGTGAACGCGGCGGGCAGCGCACAGCCGCCGAGCACCAGCGCGGTCGAGATGTCGCCGTACATCCTGCTGAGCACCATGCCCGCGACCACCAGCAGAATCGCCACGGTCAACCCGAGCGAACCGCTGATCCAGCCCGGCAGTGCGTCTTTGGACAGCAGAAGACCGAGGCAGCCGACGATCATGGTCAGCGCTGCGAGCACCGAACCGGTGATCCGCGCGACCTTCGGGGTCCAGCTGCGGTAGTGATCGGCGTCGGCGATCGCGACGTTGTACATGATGTCGTCGAACAGCGGCGTCGGCGCGGTATGCGAGGCACTCTCCAACATGAGCAACTCGCCGTCGCGCACACCGTGCTCACCAAGGCTCAGCGAATTGGAGAAGGGCGGATGGCCGATCCTGGCCAGCACCCATTCGGCGGGCTCGAAGCGCTCCCCCTCATTGTCGAAATCGTTGGTGCGGCTGTGTTGAGCGACCATATCGACGACACTCGGGATCACCAGCGCGACCGGCACATCGACCGGAATCGCCATGTCCACCTGGGTGTGCTTCGCGAGAATCGTGACCCGGGCAAGGTCGGGCGCACGGACGATGCCGCGCGAGGATTCTTCGTCGATGTGGTCAAGTCGCGCGTGCGTCAAGCTTCCCCCAACTCGGTCTCTACCTCGTATTTCCGCGTCCCGTGAGCGAGGGGGCCAAGCTTGCGAACCCACCGTTCGGGCAGCAGAATGCTGGTCGAACTGTACGACATGTCAGCTGTGGCCTCTACACTGAGGCCGAAAAAGCGCAGCTTGCGAAGAGGGGGATCTCGTCCGATGAGTACCGTCCGGTTCCAGCGGCGCGCGCGTCGCGAGATGCCGCGCTCGCCAGGTGGCGAGGTCACGCTGCAGCCGCCGCCTGAAATCCCAAGGGTGACACCGGGCAGCCTGGTATCGAAGCTGATGCCGGTCGTGATGGTCGTCGGCATGGTCGGCATGATGGCGCTGATGTTCACCCAGGGCGGCAGCAGCATCACGTCGAACCCGATGAGCATGATGTTCCCGATGATGATGGTCGTCTCCATGGTCGGCATGTTCGCCGGTCAGGGCGGCGGCAAGGGGCAGAAGGCGGCCGAGGCGAACGAGGACCGCAAGGACTATCTGCGCTACCTCGATCAGGTCCGCAAGGACGTCGACCAAACCGCCACGCAGCAGCGCGCTTCCGTCGAATGGAGCCATCCGGAGCCGGCTCTGATCTGGATGCTGGCCGGAACTTCCCGCATGTGGGAACGCCGCGCCGGGGACAAAGACTTCTGCCACGCCCGCATCGGCACCGGCGGACAGCGCCTGGCCACCCGTCTGGTCGCGCCGGAGACCGGTCCGGTCGAGGAATTGGAGCCGATCGCGGCGGTTTCGCTGCGTCGCTTCGTGCGCGCGCACTCCACCGTTCCGGATCTGCCGACCGCGATCGCGGTCAAGGGCTTCGCGACCATCGCACTGGACGGCGACCGCGCCGAGGCGCGCGATATGACCCGAGCAATGCTGTTGCAGCTGTGCATGTTCCAGGCGCCGGACCAGGTGCTCATCGCCGTCGTCTGCGGCCCGGACACCGCCCGCGAATGGGAGTGGACCAAGTGGCTACCGCACACCCAGCATCCGGACGCGCAGGACGGCATCGGCACCCAGCGCATGTTCTACGGTTCGATCCGGGAGGCCACCGCGGGCCTGCATCCGTTGCTGGCCAACCGCGTTCGCTACTCCCGTAACCAGCCGGCCAACGCCAACCTGGTGCATATCGTCATTGTCGTCGACGGCGGTCTGCTCGAGGCCGAAGAAGACCAACTTCGCGAATCCGGTTACGAGGGCGTGACCATCATCGACTTGTGCGGCTACGCGCCGCGTTTGGCGGTTTCGCGCGGCATCAAGATGGTCGTCGAGAACGGTGAATGCGTCGGTCGCGGCGCTACTGGCAACCAGGAGCGTTTCGCGCTGATCGACCGGATCAGCCCGCAGCAGGCCCAGCAGGTCGCGCGCCGACTCGCGCCGTACCGCGCCGCGACCCAGCGCAGCAGCGATGTCGAACACGATGACGCCGAAGTGATCTCGACCTGGACCCAGCTGATGAAGCTCGGCGATATCGGCACATTCAATCCCGAGCACGCCTGGCGTCCCCGATACGGCCGCGAGCGGCTGCGCGTGCCCTTCGGTGTCGGCGCGGACGGTGCGCCCATCGAACTCGATATCAAGGAAGCCGCCGAAAGCGGTATGGGCCCGCACGGATTGTGCATCGGCGCAACCGGTTCCGGTAAGTCGGAATTCCTGCGCACCCTGGTGCTCAGCTTGCTGGCGACCCATTCGCCGGACCAGCTGAACCTGGTGCTCGTCGACTTCAAGGGTGGTGCGACCTTCCTCGGCTTGGACGGCGTACCGCACGTCGCGGCCGTCATCACCAACCTCGAAGAGGAAGCCGACCTCGTCGACCGTATGCGCGACGCCCTGGCCGGTGAGATGAACCGCCGCCAGGAAGTACTGCGCCAGGCGGGCAACTTCGCCAACGTCTCCGAATACGAGAAGGCGCGCGCCGCGGGCGCCGATCTGGACCCGCTGCCCGCACTGTTCGTGGTGCTCGACGAGTTCTCCGAATTGCTCACCCAGCACCCGGATTTCGCCGAACTGTTCGTGATGATCGGCCGCCTCGGCCGCTCGCTGCACGTGCACCTGCTGCTGGCCTCGCAGCGCCTCGAAGAAGGCAAGCTGAAGGGGCTGGAGAGCCACCTCTCCTACCGCATCGGTCTGAAGACCTTCTCCGCCAACGAATCCCGACAGGTCCTCGGCGTCCCCGACGCCTACAACCTGCCCGGCGTCCCCGGCGGTGGTTACCTCAAGTCCGACTCCGGTGAGATCCAGCGCTTCCAGGCCTCCTACGTCTCCGGCCCCTACGTCGGCGGCGGCTCCCAGCGGGAGGTCACCCAGGCCGGTGTCGCGGGCGGCGAAATCGACATCAAGGCACGCCCTTTCACCGCCACCCACGTCGACTTCCGCACCATCGACCGGGTCCCGCTGCCGTCCGAGCCGTCGCACGATCCCGAACCGCAGTCCGACGACGGCGAACAAATCTCCAATCTCAATATGCTGGCCTCCCGCATCACCGGCCACGGCCGCCCGGCCCACGAGATCTGGCTCCCGCCCTTGGAAGAGGCCCCCACCCTCGACCAACTCATCCCACGCAGTGTGCTCACCGGCGAATACTCCGCCGTCGCCACCCTGCGCGCGCCCATGGGCATCGTCGACCGCCCCTACGACCAGCGCCGCGACCCCTTCGTCGTGGACCTGTCGGGTTCGCGAGGCAATGTCGCGGTCGTCGGTGGCCCGCAGTCGGGCAAGTCGACGGCTCTGCGCACCATGATCATGGCTCTGTCCCTTACCCACACCGCCGAACAGGTGCAGTTCTACTGCCTCGACTTCGGTGGCGGCACCCTGGCCAGCCTCGAAGCCCTGCCGCACGTGGGCTCGGTGGCCAGCCGTCTCGACGAGGACAAGGTCCGCCGCACCATCGCCGAGATGACCACCATCGTCCGCCAGCGCGAGGCTCGGTTCCGTCAACTCGGCATCGAGTCGATGACCGAATTCCGTCGCCTGCGCGCCATGGATCCGGCCAGCAGTCCCGGTGCAGCCGGTGCGCACGAGGACCCCTTCGGCGATGTCTTCCTGGTCATCGACGGCTTCGGCTCCATCCGCCAGGACTTCGACCCCCTCGAGCAGCCCATCATGAATCTCGCGGTGCAGGGCCTGTCCTACGGCGTCCACGTGGTCATCGCCCTCGCGCGCTGGGCCGAGGCACGCCCCGCTCTGAAAGACCAGATCGGCACCCGCATCGAGCTCCGCCTCGGTGACCCCATGGACTCCGATCTCGGCCGCAAGTTCGCTTCGCTTGTGCCGCAGGGCCGTCCGGGACGCGGTATGACGCCCGAGTGCCTGCACATGCTGACCGGTCTGCCGCGCATCGATGGAAGCGCGGATCAGGACAACCTCGGCCAGGCCGTCGCCGATGCGGTGGCGACCATCGCCCGGCTGACCCCGGGCCGCCCCGCGCCCGCGGCCAGGATGCTGCCGGAACTGCTGCCGCGCGAGCAGTTGCTGCAGCTCGCGGGCAACTGGCCGTCGCAGGTCGACCCGGACGTCAAGTGCATGCGAATTCCGCTCGGTATCAACGAGTCCGAGCTGGCCCCGGTCTATCTCGACTTCAACGAGAGCCCGCACTTCATCGTCCTCGGTGATACCGAGAGCGGTAAGACGACATTGCTCCGGACGATCATCGAGAGCATCGCGGCGTCGAATACCCCGGATCAGGCGCGTTTCATCCTCGGCGACTACCGACGGTCGATGCTGGGACTCGTGCCAGACGGATACCTCGCCGGATACGGTTCCACCGCACCGCAGTTCACCCAGAACATGGCCGATCTCGCCGCCTATGTCGCGCAGCGGACGCCGGGACCCGACGTCACGCCACAGCAGTTGCGCGACCGCTCGTGGTGGCGTGGTCCGGAGCTGTACGTCATCGTCGACGACTACGACCTGGTCGCCTCCTCCAGCGGCAATCCGGTGTCGGCACTGGTCGACCACCTGCCGCATGCGCGTGATCTCGGTTTCCATGTGATCATCGCGCGGCGCTCCGGCGGTGCCAGCCGGGCCATGTACGAGGCGACGGTGGCGCGCATGAAGGATCTCGGTTCGGCCGCTCTGGTCATGAGCTGTAATAAGGACGAGGGCGTGCTGTTCGGCACCACCCGCCCCGGTATCAAACCGCCTGGGCGTGGCACATACGTCACGCGCAATACCGAGGGCTTGATTCAGCTGGCCTGGATGCCACCGGCCGAGTGATGTCGAACGTCGATCTGGTGGTGACCGACACCCGAATATGGGCGCGCGGTCCGGCCACACATTGGGATGTGCCGCCGTCGGTGGTGCTCGGCAGCAACGGCGATCTCGTTGTCGGCGAGCCACTTACGCCGCCGACACAGGTCAGCTCAGCCGTCCAGTACATCGCGGCGGATCGGATCGCCTTGCTGCCGCGCGTGCCGAGTCTCGCCGAGGCGATGGGCTCGGTAGTCGGCACCGTAATGCGCAACCTAGGTGTCCCGGTTCCGTGTGCGCAGCTCACCGTCGTATGTCCGACCGAATGGGGTGGTCGTCGGCGAGCGGTATTCGCCGAGGCCGCCCGCCGCTTCGCCGCGGATGTGGTGTTCGAGGACATGGCGATTCGCGCGGTGATCGCCGATGTCGGCACCGCCCGCAGCCGTCGCACGGTCGTCTTGGAATGCGGCCCGCTCTCGACCACCGCGACCGCGGTGGTGCGCAGCCATCAGGGTATTCGAATCGAATCGTGTGAACACGAACCGAATCTCGCGGTCGCCGATGTCGATCCGGAGTCGAGTGGCTTCTACGATCTGTGCGAGCTCATCGATCGCGTGCTCGCGGGTCAGCCAGCCGATTTTGTTCAGGCCGTCGGAGTTTCCGATTCGGCGAAGCTGGACCTGATTCGTTCGGCGGTGCAACAGGTCTGCACACAGGCGATCGAAGTGCGTCCGATCGCGGGCGCGGATCTGATGCGCGGACCACAGCAGGAACCGGAATATCAGCCCGAAGTCGCGCCGTTGCCGACCACCGAGTGGATGCAGCCGCTGCGTCAGCGGGCCGCGGCCATGCAGCCACCCGGCCGAAATACCAAGGCCTATGCGATCGCTGGTATTGCCGGAGTGCTGGTGGTCGCCGCGGTGGCCGCCGGTGCCATATTCGCATTCGGCGGCTCGGACGATACTCCTGCGGCTTCGGCGGCGAGCACATCAGCGGCCGCAGGCACGACCGCACAGTCGCCGGTCACCCAATCGCCGACGACCTCGAAGCCGTCATCGGAAACCGTTGGACGCGTACGCTTTCAGATCCCGTCCGGGTGGCGCCTGACGCAGGCCATCGATCCAGCCAAATCGCGAGTCGACCTCGTCCCGTCGGACGGAACCCGTGCCCGCATCACCCTGATCCAGACCCCGGTCGCCCCGGGTACCGGATACGAGCAGGTCGCCGCCAATCTCGAAACTCAGATGAAGCAGCAGCCCAACGGCAAGCTGAGCGATCTGAAGCGCGACGTGGTCTTCGGCGGTAAGTCCGGGCTCGCCTACACCGAACAGCCAGGCGACGGCTCAACGGTGAGCTGGCACGTCCTGGTCGAGCACGGACTTCAGGTCAGCACCGGATGCCAGTACCTCGGTGGCACCGACTCGATCAAACAACCCTGCGAGCAGTTCGCGGCCTCGCTACAGGTCAATCCCTGAATGGTGTTGTCCCAGTATGGTTTCGCTGCACTCAGCGCATAAATAAATTCGAGCCCCCGGCAATCGCCGGGGGCTCGAATTGTCCGAGTTCGACTCAGAAGATGTTCGACAGGGCGACGTCGGTGCCCTGCAGCTCCGAGTTGCCCTTGTCGATGAGCTGGCCGGCACCCTGCAGGGTGGTGTTCAGCTGGATGGTCATCTGGTTCCAGTTGGCCTGGAACTGGCCGAATGCCTCGTTCGCGGAACCCGAGCCGTACGTGGTGATGTACTCCTCGACTTTCTTGTGGAAGGACTCGAGCTCGGTCTGAATGTCCCCGGCACGCTTGACGATCTGCCGAGCGCCTTCTGCGACGCCGTCGAAATTGGCGGAGATGGTCTGGCTCATGGAAGTCTCCTTGGGAGTAAGTCGGGAATGATTAGACGGCAGGGAGATCCAGGCTGGAAACCTGAGCATTCACCTTGCTGGAGAACTCGTCGTCCTGATCCTGGAACGAGGTGCCCATCTTGACGAGCTTCTCAGCGGTCTCCGCCAGCTTGTCGTTCATCTTGTCGGCCTGGTAGTAGTAGCGCTCCATGAACGCGTTGAACGCGTCACGGGCCGCGCCCTGCCAGTTGGCACCGTTCGTCACGTTGTCTTCGTCGGTCTTCAGCTGCCTGATGGCGGCCATCAGGCTGTCGTGCTGCTCCTGGAACTCCTTGGCCTTTTGGCGGATGAGTTCGGGACTCGCTTCGAGCTTGCCGGTGTTAGCCACTGTGGCTCCTCCTGGTTCTACTGATGGTCAAACATTGCAGGTGCCAGCTGACCTGTTCATATGGTTGGACGCTTCATAGGCTCGATCGGTTCCATTCAGTTTTCGGAAAACCTGTTGGGCTCCTGTGCGTCCCGTCGCCTGCGCGTTATCGACTGGTACACCGTGATTGGAGGCTGCATGGACTCCCCCTGAACGTCTCATATCGCGGTGCCGCAACATCGGTCGCTGCCAGCGTTCCCCTCCTTCCCCCTTCGCTCGCTTTTCCACCTGAACTGGCTAGTGGGCTGGCTGCGAACACCCTACCGAACGGCCCGGCGTCACGTCTACCGCGCGGCCGACGAACACCGAGGCAGCGTGCTACTTCGTAACGACTTTGGCGATGGTCGGGACCATCTTGTCGGCCAACAGATTCGTCGACTGGTCGGTCCATACCTGGAAGGCCTGTACGGTCGCCGGGTCGTCCACCACCACCACTTTGGCCGAACTGGTCAGGATCGCGCCCGGCAGGCCACGCAGCCCACCGTTGCCCGCCTCGCTGTCGGATCGCAGCACGATGACGATATCGGTGTCGATATCTGTCGAGTAGCTGCTGGCCGACAGCTGTCGCGGTGATTTCTCATCTCCGACGGCCTTGTACTTGCTGCTGTACCGGAAACCGATGTCCTGCAGGAATTTCGACTGTGCGCTCGGATTCAGCGCTACCGAAAGCGTGGCATTGCCGTAATTGAAGGCCGTCACGGTCTTCCCGTCGAATTGCGGATAGTCGTTACGGACCTGGGCCAATTTGTCTCGGCTGCCCGCGTCGTTTGTCCCGCCGTCGCGAGTGAAGAAGAAGGTGCCCGCCGCGACGGCCGCGGCGACCACCAAGCCGATGATGGCGGGCACAAGGAAACGGCGTGCGCCGGACCGGTTGTTTCCGTTGCCATTTCGCTGGGTCGCGATGAGGCTCTGATCGGTGTTTTCACGTCCGAGCGGCCTGTACCCGGTGTTCGTGGCGTAGGTCGGGATGCCCGAATCGGTGCCGTATCCCGGGATCGGCGTATTGGGATTCGTGCCGTACCCGGGGATCGGTGTGCGGACGTCTGTCGAGTACCCGGCTTCGGGTGCACGGAACTGATTGCCGTACAGCGCGGCCTCGGCCGCTTGGGTGAACTCGCGGCACGTCGCATAGCGCTGTGCCGGATCTTTGGCCATCACCTTCTCGATCACCGCGTCCAGCGCGGGCGGCAGGCCGGGCCGGACCGCGCTCAGCTTCGGTGGCGGCTCGTGCAGATGGCCCATCATGACCACGGCCGGCATGGTCGACGGGTAGGGGTTCTGGCCCGTCAAGAGCTTGAAGAAGGAGCAGCCGAGGCTGTAGATGTCGGCGCGGTGGTCGAGGCTGGTTCCGACCAACTGTTCGGGCGGGGCATAGGCCACAGTGGCCATGAAATTGCCTGTGGCCGTGAGGTCTTGGCCGTCCTCGGCGGATTTGGCGACACCGAAATCGGTGAGCAGCACCCGCTCCTCATCGCCCTCCTCGGCCGCGGAGAGCAGGAAGTTGGCCGGTTTCACATCGCGATGCAGCAGTCCGCGCCGGTGCGCGTAATCGAGCCCCTTACCCACCTCGGAGACGATGCGCAGCGCCCGCTGCGGCGTCATCACCGTCGGCCCCTTCCTGGCCTCGTCCGAGGCATCGACGCCATCGACGTATTGCATGGCGATCCACAACTGCCCGGCTTCTTCACCGCGGTTGTAGACGGCGACGATATTCGGATGATCGAGTCCGGCAGCGAGATTCGCCTCGCGCTCGAAGCGGGCCCGGAACTCGTCATCGGTGGACAGATCGGCGCTGAGGACCTTCAGCGCATCGCGGCGCGGCAGAATGGGATTCTGCGCCAGGTAGACGGTGCCCATGCCGCCGCTGCCGAGAACCTGCAGTACCCGGTAGCCGCCTACGATTGCGCCGGGCCGCAACGCCATTCGGTCCTCCTCAACGATGTCGAACGCCCGGACTGCGAGCCTTCGGGAAAATCTAGCAAGTCGACGGTGGGTATTCGACTCGCATCTCGTCATGTACACACTGGTGGGCACGTTATGCCCGGCCGCTCAACGCGCGCTTGACAATAGCTTGTATTGGGCCGCCGCCCTTTGATACATGTCCTGGACGTTGCTGCCGTGGATTTGGGCGACATACCGGTCGATGGGGACCAAGCACATCGGTGGGTAGGACCATGAGGCGGTGCCCGCCTTGGTATCGAAACAGTGGGCGGTCGGCAGATTGGGCGGGCTGTCGATCTTGTCGTACTTCGCGGCGACCTGGGTCTCTATCGCTGCCAGCAACCTGGTCGCGCCGGCCGCATCGCGGGTGCGATAGATGTGGGCGCCGCCCACGGCGACATAGTCGACCCCCGCGTCGTCGAATGCGGCCTTCGCCAGATTCGGATAGTTCTCCGGATGCAGGGCGGCCTGCTTCGGATAGACAGCGGACGGATTGGACCCGTCGACCGGCATATTGTCCTTTTCGAGTGGGAGTGTCCGACTGAGCAAACCATCGACATCGAGCGGCAGCGCCGCGATCTGGTCTGCTGGGGTCGGCGCATAGTTTTTCAGCATCTCGATCTGCTTGTCGAACGCTCGCCTGGTGATATCGGCGAGCGGAACAGGGTCGAAGGGAGTGCTGATCGGATCGTCGATCCGCACGTGCAGGACCAGGTCGCCCTTGGTGAGCCAGGTGTACATCGCGGGCGTGCCGAGTTCGGTCTTGGCACGGTAAGTGGTCCGTGCGGCCGGATAGCCGGGTATCTGGAGAGCTTCCCCGACCGAGCGATCCGCCAGGGTTCGAGCGGCCGCGGCGGCTTGGTCGGCGTTCGAAAACCGAAGCGTGTATATCGCCACCGAGCGACCGATATCGAACTCCTCGCGCCGCTGTCCGTATGTGTACCAGCCGACCACCAGCCCGGGCGCGACCGAGTTGAAATCTTCGCCGTTCACACCAGATCCACTGAACGACGGCGAAAACTTCGACGAAAACCAGCGGTTGAAGTACTGATGCGGTTCGAAGATGAATCGATTGTCGACATCCATGACGAGCGGCATGGCATTGCCGATCCGGATCGCCTCCCGGAGTACGGCCGCTTCGTAGTTTCTGGTCTGCTCGATATCTGCGGGTGTGGTCGGGTAGTTTCCGGTATCCAACTTGCTGATATCGATAGCGGGTGTGTTCGGTCCGGCAGTGTCGGAGTCACTGCCGCATGCGCTCGTCGCGAGCAGCAGTGCGAATGCCGTGGCAAAGGCTCGGTGGCGTAGGCGCATTGATTCGCTCACTCACTTTTCGCAAGGATCGAGTACTGCGCCGCGGCGCGTTCCTGTAGTCGCAGATCTACCCGCGTGGTCGAGGGCGTCGATGATTCGACAACCGCGACATAGCGTCCGTACACGATCGCGCAGAAGCTGTTGAACAGCCGATTCGAATCCGTGGCGTTGAGCCGGAGGCAGCGCACGTCAGGTAGACCGGGTGGTGGATCGACGATCTCGTCGTCCTTGCCGGGCTTGGTCAATGCGGTCTGCAATCTGAAAGCGCCCGCGAGATCGCGAGTTCGATAGACGGTACCCGCTCGTCTTCCGACGAGATCTACACCGCTGTCCTCCATGGCCTTTCGGACCTCGATCGGGTTCCGTTGGAAATGCAGTATTCCCGATGGCTGATAGGGGCCGAAGTCGGCGATGCCGAAGAAGGGATCGCTGAAATCCTTTGCGCGCGGCGCGGCCCGGCGCATGATGCCGTCGGGGTCGATCGGAAGATCGAGCACATCATCGAGCGGAATGGGTTGCTGCCTGTCCAATTGAGCGATCTGCAGATCGATGGCCTTCTTGACGCGGTCGGCGAGGCCGTCCCTATTCGGCTGCGGCAGTGCGGCATTGGTCAGGATGAGATAGGGGCCGTGCGACTGAAACGCGGTGACCGTCAGATCATCGGGCGACGAGGCCCGCGCATCCGGGTAGCCGGTGATCTGGATGTCGTGGCGCTCGCGCTGTTCCCTGGTGATCCGATCGAATTCGGCTGCGGCGCCTGTGCTGTCGGCGGCGGTGGGAAAGCGCAGGATGGCCATGATCAGTCGTTTCATGCTGCGCAGACTGCCATTGGTCCTGGATACATAGGCGCCCGCGATGAGGTCGTACTTATCGGTGACGGGTTTATAGAACTCGGGCAGGGCTCCGTCCGCGGTCATGCTGTAGGGATCCGCCATCAGCTTGGTGTATCCGATGTCGGTGAGATCGCTGTCCACGTCGAACGGGTGCACGAGGTAGTTCAACATGCGGCGCGCTTCGATCAACCGCACGTCCTTCTTGCCGTCGCTGAGATGCAGTTGGTAGTCGGACGGTTCGGTGGCCAGCGCTCCGGTCTTCAGATTGCGTAGCTCGACCGGTGTCAGACCCGGTTGCGGACTTCCGGTGATCGAGGTCGAACAGCCCGTCGCCACGGTGAGTGCCAAGGCCAATGCGGCGCCTGCCCACAGTCTCTTGCTCACGCGATCACCCTCACACGCTGGTCAACAAGGCGTATTGCGCCGACACCTTCTGATGGAGATCCTGCAACTGCTTTCCGAATGCCTGCACGGTGTACCGGTCGACTTGGAAGACACAGATATTCATGGAGACGGTTTGCTTATCGCCGGATCCGACCAGATCCGCATAACATTCGGTGTTCTCGCCGAGTCCGGAAGGCGCTTCGACCATCTTCTTGTTCGCCGCCAGGTTCTTGGAAGGCTGCCATTCCTGCCAGAGCGCCTCCGCGCCCTTGGCGGTCTTGCTGCGAAAGACCGCCGCATCGCCGAAGGAGACCAGATCGACCTCGCCCTTCTCCAGTGTCCCCATCGTGGTCGGCTTGGAATTCAACAGAGTCAGCATGCCGCGGCCCTCGTATAAGCCGTCCGGTTCGCCGCGCAACGGTTGCTCCGGGTTGCTCGGGATCGTCCGCCCCAGGAGTCCGGGCGGATCGAGCGGTATGTGCGAGAGCTCGTTGGCCGGTGTCGGGTGGAACTTGTCGAGCAGCGGAACTTGCATATCCAGCATCCGCTCGACCTGTGATGTCAATGCGGGGAGGTCGGGTGCGGAGGTGTCGTCCACAACCTTGATGAAGATGACGTACCGGTCGTGCACGGTCCAGGAGCCGATGGACGAGATATCCGGTCGCCAGTGCGCGGTTGTGTTGGCGTGCTTGGTAATCGGAACCGGTTGATTGTCGCGGTTATAGGTGAAGTCGTCGTGCTCGAGCATCGGGCCGACCGTCGTCGCGGTCTGCGCATCCGGGAACATCAATACCGCGACGTTCAGGGTCCGCCGTTTGTCCTCCGGCGCGCCACCGGTGGACCAGGCATTGACCCAACCCGCGGTCAGATCTTTGGCCACCTCGTCGAAAGTGTCGTTGATAACCAGGTTGCCCAGGGTTTTTCGGTTGAGCACGATGTGCGAGCGAATGCTCCATACGTCTTCGATGTACGAGGGATCGGCTTCATAGGGCAAGGCGACGTAATCGGCGAGGCGCTGTGCCTCGCGCGCGCGAGCCTGCTTGTCGCTCTTGGCATTACCGATTGTGCGCGGTTTGGTCTGGTAGTTGCCGACATCGAGCTTCGACACATCGGTTTGAACCCGCGTCGCGGTACCGGGCACCTCGGTGCCGCAACCGACAGCGCCCAGCGCCAGGACGCCGACCGCGAGCAGAGTCCAGGTCGCCCGAACCGGCGCCGATTTCACTGCGAGCTTCAACGCCCTCCCCTTCGTTCGCGTGGTTCCCGCGGGATCCTACTAGCTTGATCAGTATGTGAGCAGCTTGTACTGCGCGGCAGTCCGCTGGTACAGCTCCTGCGTATTGTGGCCGGTCACCCGTGCGACATAACGGTCATAGGCGAAGAAGCACACCGGGGGATATCGAATCGAAAACGATTTCGGATCCTTATCGTCGAAGCATTGCGCCACAGGCAAATTGGGCGGGCTGTCGATCTTGTTGTAGCCCGCGGCGTCCCCGTCGATAAAGGCCGCGATCAAGCGGGTTGTTCCTTCGGTGTCCTTCGTCCGATAGACCTGTGCGCCCGAATACGAGACGAAATCCACACCGGCATTAGCGAATGCGGCCTTTGCGACAGCCGGTAGCGGCTCGGAATGTAGTGCTGCCTGCCCCGCCAGCACCATCGATTGATCGTAGCTCTTATCGCGCTTCTCTTTATCCTCCAGCGGTAAAGTGCGGCTCAGTAGGCCGTCCACGTCGATGGGGAGCGACCCGAGTTGGTCGACCGGGGTCGGCACGTAGCTCTTCAGCATTTCGATCTGCTTGCTGAAATATTTCTGGGTGAACTCGATGAGTGATGTGGGCTCGGCCGGTTCACTGACCGGGTCTTCGGCATGTACATAGAGCAGCGTTGTTTCGTCGGCCAGCCACGCGTCGAGATATTTCTTACTCACGGACCACTTCGCTCGGGCCTGTGGAAAGCCGGTTATCTGGACCGGATCGCCGGATAGATTCGCAGCCTGCCGGTCGGCCAAGCGGCGCGCCGCGGCCTCGGCTTCGGAGGAGGTGGGGAACCGGAACAGTTCCATCTGCACCTGCTTGCCGAGCGATGGTTGACCACGACGCTCGGCGCTGGTCTCCCAGCCGGCGATGAAACCCTTTGATAGATCGGCCCATTCCGCATCGCTCAGCGAATACGAAGCCGGTGGGGATTCCGGAGTAATCCGTCGATCGACGTTCGTGCGGCGCTGGAAGGACAACCGGCCGTCTACGTCGAGAGGCAACGGGGTGGCACTGCCGATTCGGACCGACTCCAGCGCTGCTCCGGATCGGCTCGTTCGGATAGCCTCGATGTCCCGAGGTGTCGTCGGATAATTTCCGGAGTCCAGCTTGGAGATATCGATGGCGGGGGCCGTAGCCTCACCACCGCAACCGGTAGTGGCAGCGATGGTGGCGGTGAGGATCACTAACAGGCCGTGCCGCAGTCGCATGGTCGGTCTCACTTCTCGCTCTTCACCAGCACCGAGTACTGCGCGGCCGCTCGTTCATCGAGGGCGACATCGACTCGCGCGTTGGACGTCTTACTCGACTGAACAACGGCGACATACCGCCCGTAGACGACTGCGCACAGAGTGTTGAACAATCGGTAAACGTCGGAATTGTCGAGCTTCAGGCAGCGGGCGTCGGGCAGTCCCGGGGGTGGATCGAGCACTTCATCGTCTTTCCCGGGCTTGACAAGCACCGACTGCAGGCGAAACGCCGCCGAAAGATCGCGTGCTCGGTAGACGATCGAGCTACGTCGCGCGACCAGATCGACGCCGTTCTCATCGAGTGCCTTCGCGACTTCGGCCGGATTGCGCTCGAAATGCAGCTCGCCTGCCGGTTGATAGGAGCCGAAGTCCCAGTCGAGGATGAACGGATCGCTGAAGTCCGCCGCCCGAGGCAGGGTGCGTCGCATCAGACTGTCCGGGTCGAGTGGGAGATCGAGTACATCGTCCAGTGGCGTTGGCTGTGTTCGGTCGAGACGCGCTGTCTGTTTGTTTATGGTTCTACCGATGATGTCGGCAAGCCCGGTCTGATTCGGTTCCGGGATACCGGCATTCACCATGATGACGTACGGGCCGTGCGCGACGAATGCGACGCCGGTGATGTCATCAGAGGAGGACGCTCTGGCATCCGGCTGACCCTCGATCGCGATCGGGTGCCGCCCGGGATCGAGGTTCGTGATCCGGTCGAAGTCTTCGGCTGCTTTTCGGCTGGCAGCATCGGTGGGGAACCGTAGTACGGAGATGATCAGCTTCTTACGACTGCGAAGGCTCGTGTTGATCCGCGACACATAGACGCCGAGCAATAGGTTGTTGTCGGCTGCCGCGGCCCGATACTTTTCCGGGAAAGCCTCCGGCTGAACCATGGTATCGACGTCGTAGAATATTTTGACACCGCCGAGAACCGTGATGTCGCTGTCGATCTCGTAGGAGTGGACAAGATAGTTGAACAGTCTTTGCGCCTCGACGGTGCGCAGGTCGGCGACCGAGGAGATATCAGGGTCATACGCGGTTGGCTCTGCGCGGTAGGGCCCGGTCTTCAGACTCGAGATATCCACCGGCGTCAGCCCCGGTCCAGGATGCCCCGGCACGTTCGCCGCACAACTCGCGCTCGCCATGGTCGTCACGGCCAGTAACGCGATGAACGCGCCCTTCAACCTCATACTTCCCCCGTCCGGATGTCTCCCCGTTCACGTGCTCCTCGCCGGATCCTACTGCACCCTCTTCGCCAGTGCCGGAACCGTTTCCGGATCCGGCCGGTACCACCGGTCATCAGTGCGCGAGCAGCTTGTATTGCGCCGCAGTCCGCTGGTATAGCTCTTGGGGGTTGTGGCCGCTTACGCGCGCGACGTATCGGTCGTAAGCGAAGAAGCACACCGGCGGATAGCGAGTGATAGTCGACCTCGCGTTATCGGTGTCAAAACACCGTGCGGCAGGCATATTCGGCGGGCTGTCGATCTTCCGGTAGCCATCCGAGTCCCGCTCCGCAAAAGCTGCCAGCAGGCGAGTGGCGCTGTCGGTATCACGGGCGCGAAATAGCCTTGCGCCGGAAAAAGATACAAAATCTACGCCGGAATCATCGAAAGCGGCCTTGGTGAGGCCGGGGAGATTCTCGAAATGTAGCGCGGCGTGGACTGGTAGGACCATCGAGTTGTCGTAGTCCTTGTCGATCCGCTCCTTCTCTTCCAGCGGCAAGGTCCGGCTCAGGAGGCCGTCCACGTCGAGGGGGAGTGATCCGAGCTGGTCGATCGGGGTGGGCGAGTAGCTTGCCAGCATCTCGATCTGCTTTTCGAAATATTTCTGCGCGAAGTCGATGAGCGGGGCCCGTTCCGGTGGTTCGCTGAGCGGGTCCTCGATGTGCACATATAGCACCATCGCATCGTGGGTGAGCCATCCATCGAGATATTTCTTGCTGGCCGACCATTTCGCCCGTGCCTGCGGGAATTTGGGTAGTTGCACCGAATCGCCGGGTAAATTATCGGATTGTCGGTCGGCCAGACGGCGAAGTGCGGTTTCGGCCTGTGCGGTGTCCGGAAACCGGAGCAGGGAGAGGTTGACCTGCCGCCCGAGGGATGGTTTCTTGCGGCGCTCGCCGCTGCTATCCCATCCGGCGACCATCCCTCGAGTCGATTCGACTAATTCTTGGTCGCTCAATGAGAATACAGTCGGCGTGGCATTCGGAGTGATTCGACGATCAGTATTGGTGAGCCGCTGGAAGGAGTATCTTCCGTCCACGTCGAGAGGTAGTGGAGTCGAATTGCCGATGCGGATCGCCTCCAGCGCGGGCCCGGTTCGCAATACTCGGATCGCTTCGATGTCGCGGGGAACTACCGGGTAATTACCGGAATCCAGTTTCGAGATATCGATGGTCGGAGTCGTCGTGTGGTCACTACCGCCGCATCCGGCGGTAGCCGCAACCGCGAGGGCGAGCAGGAACAGCAGAATGTTTGGGAGTCGCATGACCTCGCTACTCACTCTTCGCCAAGACTGAATACTGTGCGGCCGCACGCTGATACAGGGATTGGTCCACCCGAGCGGATGAGAGCATCTTCGACATGACTACGCCGACATATCTTCCGTACACGACAGCGCACAAGCCGTCGAAGAGACGGTACGGATCGGTCTTGTCGAGCTTCACACACCGGGCGTCGGGCAGACCGGGTGGAGGATCCAGCACCTCGTCGTTCTTTCCGACCTTGGTCAGCGTGGACTGCAGACGGAAGGCACCCGACAAATCTCTGGTTCGATAAACGACCCCGCCGCGTCGTGCGACGAGATCTACACCGCTTGCGTCGAACGCCTTCGCGACCTCGGCCGGGTTGCGTTCGAAGTGCAGTTCGCCGGTAGGTTGATAAGGGCCGAAATCCCAGTCGTAGATGTAGGAGTCGCTGTAGTCGGGCGCCTTGGGCAGCGCGCGCCGCATGATGCTGTCCGGATCGAGTGGAAGGTCGAGGATATCGTCGAGCGGGGTGGGCTGAGTCTGGTCCAACCGGGCTGTCTGCTTGTCCAGGGTCTTCTGGATGACTTCGGTCAGTGCGGCCCGATTCGGTTCCGGGATGCCGACATTCGCCATGATGACGTAAGGGCCGTGAGCCAGAAAAGAAATACCGGTGACGTCATCCGGTGACGACGCCTTGGCATCCGGATGACCAGTGATCGGAACCTGGTGTCGGCCAGGATCGGAGTTCGTGGCCGAGTCGAAATCGTCGGCTGCCTTCTCCGCGGCGGTGCCGGTCGGAAACCGCAGCACCGAGATGATGAGTTTCTTTCGGCTCCGGAGATTCTCGTTGATCCGCGAGACGTAGACCCCCAGCAGCAGGTTGTTATCGACTGCGGCGGATCGGTACTTCTCCGGGAAAGTATTCGACTCGGCTAGCTGATTGCCATCGAAGAACACCTTGATGTCGCCGAGGATGTTGATGTCGCTGTCGACCTCGTAGGAGGGAGTCAGATAGTTGAGCAGCCGCTGCCCTTCGACGTTGCGCACGTCGGCCGCGCTGGTGATGTCGGGTTCGTAGGCGGTGGGTTCGGCTTGGTAGGGGCCAGTATTCAGGGTCCTTGGATCCACCGGCGTCAGCCCGGGTCCGGGATGCCCGGTCACACTCCCAGCACAGCTCGCGCTCGTCATGGCGCCCACCATGAGTAGTGCGACGAACCCGCCACGCATACTCACGTTCCCCCCTGTCCCGTCGCCCTATTCGGCTTCCCTTCTGCCGGATCCTACTCGACGCAGTACCGTCGGCATCGGGACGAAAACGAGCAGTCGATTCGGGATCCCATGGCCGGGAGATCATTTGGGCCGTGGGCAGCGCGCAGTTGGTCGAGCAGGGCAGGTCGAAGGCGCGGTCAGTGAGGTGTCAGAGGCTATTGGCCAAAAGCGCGTACTGCGCGGTCACCTTCTGCCGCACATCCGGTTCCTTATCGCTGGTGACCACACCGACATACCGCTTGTACGGGACGTAGCAGCGGTACTTGTACTGCCGCTCGGGATCGCCTTTGCTGTTGAGCTGCAAGCACTTCGCACCCGGGACGTCCTTGGGTGCGTCGATCGGGTCGAAGGTGTTGCGCACCTCGTCGATCAGTCCGTCGATGAACTTCTGGGCTGCCGGATAGTCGCGGACGCGGGTGACCGAGCCGTTGTCGACGATGGCGAACCGCTCGACCCCGACCTCGTCCACCAGCTTCTGGGTCTTGGCCTCGTCCTCGGCCGACTGCACGAAGTAACTCGGCCCGTAGACCGCGAAGTTATCGGCATTCGGGGTGTGCCCACGACGATCCGCGACCACTACGCGCCCGAGCATGCCCTCCGGGTCGACCTTCAGGCTGCTGAATTTCTCCTGCGGCGTGGCCTGGAATTTATCCAACGCGGGGACCTGGGCGTCGAGTGTCTTCTCGACCCAACTCTGCAGGTCCGAACTGTCCGCGCGGGGCCGCCCGACGAACAGCGAGATGACGAACTCCTTGTGCGCCATGAAGGTTCCGACATTGGCAACGCCGGGACGCCAGTGGATATAGGCATCCGGGTATTTGCTCGACGTCAGTTTGCGGTTGTCGGGTGAGATGTTGATGTCGGCGTCTTCGAGTTCCCTGGCGGCGATCTTCGCGGTGGCCTCGTCCGGGAACCGGAATACGACGTTGGTGATCGCGGTGGTGTCGGCCGACGGCCGGGTCTGACCGGGCGGATCGGGCTTGTCTGAACCGCTGGTCGCGTACCCGGTGAGGTACTTGCGGTTCACCAGCACCGGCTTGGACGCGGACGCGACGTGTTCGACGGCATCGTCGATGCTGCTGAGCACCTTGCCTTCGCGCCCGTAGGTGAGCGACGGGTCGATCTTCGAACTGGCGACCACGGCCTCCGACATTCGCATGCCCTCGACCAGCGCCCCGTTCGAGCCCGCATCCTGGTCGTATTTGTGCCGATCGACCGGATAGGTGCCGACCTCCAGTTTGCGCACGTCTTGCTCGGCCGCCAGCGGCGTACCCTGCACGCCGCTGCAACCGGCCAGCACGCCGGTCACCGCGATACAAGCCACGGCGAGCGCGATGCGCGAAGTCCTAACCATGACAGGGCCCCTCGTTCCTCCCGATGTCCATCTGAAGTTACCGGATGGACGCCGGGGAGGGGGACCCCTTAGGGCTTGGATTGCAATACCCTTGTCGATGTGGCGACGACCCCGCAATGCGCACCTCCGGAAGGCCGATACTGTTGAAGGATCGGCAGGTTGAGGTCGTTGTCGGAGGTCACGCCGTCGCCCGGGTCGCGGGTGCGGTGGTGGTCGTCGCACATCGTGGGCATGCGCGCCCGACTCCGGACGCACCCGCCGTTATCGCACTGGAATCGCTGGCCGAACTCGTGCGCGACGCCGCCGAACAGCACCCGGAGGGGCCGGGCGCACTGGTCGCGCGGGCGGCAACCCGCTGGCTGATGACGCATGCCGAGCGGATCAGTCCCGGTGCGCCAATCGATTTCGGGATCCTGTCCGCGGCCGAGACCGGCGGGGTGGCGATCTTCCTGCACGGTGCGGTCACCGCGGTGCTCGCCGGTGACGGAACGGTCGAGCGCTATCGGGGCAGTGATGCTGCCTTCACGGTGGACCGGGTCGCATCGGTGCCCGCGCGTGCGGTCGCGCTCTTCGTCGATGACCCCAAGGGCCGTATTCCGGATGTGCCCGCAGAGCGGGGGATCGGCTGGTTGGTCGAGGGGATCGCACAGGCGGGCGGCGCGATCGTCTGGTCGGACGCGGTGCGCGGCCGGTCCGAACCGGCGCGATCGGAGCACGCGCCTCCACCGCCGACCGCGCGCATCGACTCGGGACCGACCCAGCGTCCCGAGCCCGAACCGCAGCTCGAGGCCGAACATCTGACCGAGACCCGCGCCTCTACCGCGATGCTCGATTCGGTTCAGGGGCAGGAACCGGTCGACCCGCATCACGCGCCGACCCAAATGGGTGGCACCAATCCGGCCCCGCGCCCGGATCCGGATCTGCAGCGCAGGCTGGAGGCCACCGCGAAGGCCACCGCGCTCACCGTCAAGGTGCTGGGATTCAAGTGCGCGCGTGCGCATCCCAGCGATCCGCGCTCGGCGTTCTGCACGGTCTGCGGGATGCCGGTGGATCAGACGCAGCAGCTGATCGAGGTGGTCCGCCCGCCGCTGGGCATGCTGGTCCTGGACGACGGCATGACCTACATGCTGGCCGCGGACGCGGTCCTCGGCCGCGATCCGGAACATTCCGAACAGGCCCGCCGGGGCATGGTGCCGTTGAAGGTCGAGGATTCCTCGGGCGGCATGTCCCGCGCGCACGCCGAGGTGCTGCTGGTGAATTGGGATGTGTCCCTGGTGGATCGCGGTTCCACCAATGGCACCCGCACCCGCCTGCCCGGTTACCGCGACTGGATCCGCCTACCACCCCACCAGCCGATGGGCCTGATACCCGGCACCGAAATCATGATCGGCAACCGAGTTCTGCGATTCGAACCAGCCGCACCCCCGCCGTTCGGCTGACCTACTCAGGAATATCGCGACATGCACGTGTGTTCGCCGTTGAGCACCCCGGCGCGGAACGCGTCGACCCTGGAGAACCCACTCGGTATGGTCTTGCCCTCGATATCGCTGGCCGCTAGCCCGTCGGCCAGTAGTCCGGAGACCGCCTCGTCTAGATCGCCTGCGGCCAAGACGATATCGCCTTGGGCCTGGGTCCGTCCCGGTTGCGCGAGCTTGCCGGTGACCACGCCCGACAGGCAGGCCGCACGCAATCCGGTCTTGGCGCCGACGAGTTGCTCGCCGTTGCTCTGCTGCACGGCCAGGGTGTAGCGCGAAATGAAGACGATGTAGCCGTTGTAGTCGCCGGTCACCTTGAGCGGCAACGGATCATTGTCATCGGCATCGGAGGTGCCGCGCTGCGCAAGCGCGGGCACATCGGTCGCGATGGTGTTCTTGGCCGGACAATACGAAACCGGGGGTGTGGCAACGCCGTTCTTGCAGTCGATCTTCGCGCCGGAGTAGTCGTAGGTCGGCGCCTGCTTCAGCGGCAGGATCGCGGCGAGTGCCTTGCTGAGCTCGATCAGACTGTCCTTGTCGATCGGATTCTCACCATGGCCGGGATCGTCCTTGAAGCTCTGCGGCAAATTGCCGCGGCGGCGCTCGATCTCATGCATATCAATGGCTTTGCACGCCTTCGGGCCATCGGTGAAGCCGATCTGCACCGCCGTGACCCGCTCGAATGCCGACCCGTGCACGCTCTCGGGATCATCCGGATTGGAGTCCCGAATGGCGACGGTCGCGGCCAGCACCGAGTTCAGGCCGTCGGAGGTATTGATGGTGAAGTGCTTGGATTTGCCTTCTGCCACATGGCGAATGAACGCACCAGAGAAGCAGTCCGCCTGCTGCTCCTTGACGATCACCGGGTCCTTCGCCTGCACGATTTTCGCCAGTGTCTGGATGGCGTGTCCGTATTCATGGGCGAGCACCATGATCACGGCCATCTTGCCGAAGGTGTCCTCGATCGTCGGCAACAGCACCGAGCGGTCCCAGCCGATCGAGTTGTCCAGTCGGCAGTAGGCCGCGTTCACCAGGTGATAGGTGGATTCCCTGCAGAATTCGAGCGCCTGGGTGCGCGGCGCCTTCGCGCTCCAGGAGATCAGCTTGTCGACCGGCTTGAATTCGCCGTCGAAGTCCTTGCTGTATTCCGCACGCCAGTATGTCTGGATATCATCGATCGCGTTGAGCGCCAGGGCATCCACCTCGCCGCTGTCGCCGTTCACCGCGGTGAGCGAGCTGTCGGGGACGCCGTCGCGCGGTCCGCTCGGACCGTTCGTGGTGGGCAGTCCGGCGACCTTGAACGGATCGTCGTAGACCGAAACCGCTCGACCGTGCACCGCGCGAGTGCAGCCCGCCAACATTGCGATTACGCACAGTGCTGCGGCAATGACTGCGGTCGTTCGGAGTTTCGGCAAGGCTCCCCCTAGTCGGCCGGTCGCACGTTCATAACGGTCTCCGGATCGGGGCATAAAGGCGCATCGGGGGCACCGCCGAAGTCCGGGTGATGGAATAGTATCCGCTGCATGTCTTTACCGGGGGCGCAGACCATCACCGTGCGCCATGATGGAACCGAACGGGTCTTCGATTCGAATCAACAGGTCACGATGGGCCGCGCACCGGAAGTGACGTTGTTCGTGGACAGCCCGCTGGTCTCGCGGGTGCATGCGACGCTCGCCTGGCAGGGGAACAGCTGGGTACTCACCGACAATGGCAGCACCAACGGCGTTTTCGTGGATGCGCGGCGGTTGAGTCAGCCGGTGCCGATCAATCGGCCGACGCAGGTTCGGCTCGGTGATGCGATCAGTGGGCCGCTATTGCATCTGCTGCCCGCGACGCCGTCGGCCCGGCCGCACCGGCCGCCTGCGGCGCAACCACCGTCACAACCGCAGTCGTCTGTGCCACCGGGTTATCAGCATCCGCGACGGACACCGCAGGCGCCGCCGCCGTCCCAGCAGCGTCCGCAACAGCAACGGCCGGAGCAACCCCCTTCGCAGCCGCAGCCCCAGCAGCAACCGCCCGCCCAACCACAGCAGCCGAACGTCAATATGACCTTCAAGGCCGACACCTCGATGCTGCCGCCGGTCCGCACCCGCCCGTCCACCGCGCCGATTGCCAGGGCCGACCGCCTGCCGCCCGGCGGGCTGAATATCGGTCGTACCTCGGACAATCAGATCGTCGTCAACGATCCGCTGGCCTCGCGCAAGCACGCCCGACTGGTCGCGGACTCCGAGGGTCTGACCATCGAGGACCTCGGCTCGGCCAACGGCACCTTCGTCAACGGCCGTCGCGAACAGCGCACGGTGCTGCGCGAGCGCGACATCATCACCATCGGCAATATCGACTTCGTCGTCCAGCAGGGCACATTGGTGCATCGGCAGAAGCCGGTCGCCGAACAGGGCCTGCACGTGCACGGCGTCGGATTCACCGTCGAGGGCAACAAGCAGCTGCTCGTCGATGTGAATATGCAGGCGGGTCGGGGCACGCTCACCGCGCTCATCGGACCTTCCGGTGCGGGCAAATCGACGCTGTCGAAATTGATCGCGGGCAGCACACAGCCCTCCGGCGGTGTGGTCACCTTCGAAGGTCGCAATCTGCATGCCGAATACGAGGCGCTGCGTTCCCGCATCGGCATGGTGCCGCAGGACGATGTGCTGCACCGTCAGCTGACCGTGCGTCAAGCTCTCGGCTATGCCGCCGAACTTCGACTGCCGCCGGACAACTCGAAGGCCGACCGCCAGCAGGTGATCGACGGTGTGCTGAAAGAACTTTCGCTCACCGAACATGCCGAGACCAGGGTGGACCGGCTCTCCGGCGGTCAGCGCAAGCGCGCGTCGGTGGCGCTGGAACTGCTCACCGGTCCGTCGCTGCTGATCCTGGACGAACCGACCTCGGGTCTGGATCCGGCGCTGGACCGTCAGGTGATGACGATGCTGCGCGAGCTGGCCGATGCCGGGCGCACCGTCATCGTGGTCACCCACTCGGTGGCCTGCCTGGACATGTGTGATCAGGTGCTGTTGCTCGCACCCGGTGGCAAGACGGCCTTCTGCGGTCATCCGGCCAGCGTCGGCGCGGCCATGGGGACCAGTGACTGGGCGGAAATCTTCGGACGGGTCGCCGCGAATCCGGATCAGGCATTCGCCGCGTACCGGTCCAGGCTGGCCTTCGCGCCACCGCCGCCACCGCCCGCGCCGCCACGGCAGGGCTCGGCGGGCAGCCCGCCGCAATCCGGGCGCGCCAAGCAGTTCTCCACCTTGGCGCGACGGCAGGTGCGATTGATCTTCGCCGACCGCGGTTACCTGGCCTTCCTCGTGATCCTGCCCTTTATCCTCGGTGCGCTGTCGCTGGTGGTGCCGGGCAGCAACGGTTTCCAGAGCGGTCCGTTGGAGCAAGTGCAGAGCGGCAACGAGGTGCTCTTCGTCCCGTCCGGAGGCAGTGAGACGCAGCAACTGCTTGTCGTGTTGATCCTGGGCGCCTGCTTCATGGGGTCCACGCTGACCGTGCGTGATCTGGTCGGTGAGCGCACCATCTTCTATCGCGAGCGCGCGGTCGGGCTGCTGCCCTCGGCGTATCTGCTCGCCAAGATCGCGGTGTTCAGCATTACCGCGTTCCTGCAGGCGGCGGTGCTGGTCGGCATCACGCTGGTCGGCAAGAAGCCGCCGCTGGAGGGTTCGGTGATCCCGAACGGGCCTGCCGAGCTCTATCTCGATATCGCGTTGACCGCGGTGTGCTGCGTGGTTTTCGGCCTGCTGCTGTCCAGTCTTGCGAAGTCCAACGAGCAGGTCATGCCGATGCTCGTGGTGATGATCATGGTCCAGCTGGTCATGGCGGGCGGCCTGATTCCGGTGACCGACCGGGTGGTGCTCGAGCAGGTCTCGTGGCTGTTCCCGTCACGGTGGGGTTATGCGGCCGGGGCGTCGACGGTGGATATTCGGACACTGTTCGCCAACGCGCAACCCGACGCGCTCTGGAAGCACGAGCCGAATATCTGGTATCTCGATATCGGCCTGCTCGTCGCGATAACCGCGGTATTGGCGATCATCACCTGGCGTCGGCTGCGGTTGCGGAAGTCGAACGCGTGAGGCGCCGCTCAGGCGGGCTCTCACCGGATGTGGTGAGCATGTCGCTCGCGCAGCAGGCACACTTATGCCTGTGACGGTGCGAGTTGGGGCAGTACATCTCGGATGGGATGTGGTGTCCGTTGCCGCGGGCGGCGGTGGGACACCGATCCGGCCCGTGCAGGTAGAAGGTACATACACGCCGCCGGCATATCTGCTGGCGGATTCGTCGGGTCGGCTGCATACCGCCGGAGTGGAGCGGCAGCGGCCGGATCTGGGGATGGCGATCGCCGACGTGCGCGACATCCTCGGCCATCCGCAGATCGTGGTGGCCGGTGCGACCTGGCCCGCCGAGCTGGTCTTTCGTGCCCGCATGTACAACCCGCTCGCGGCCATCGGCAAATATCTGCGCGGCAAACCGGACCTGGTCGCGCTGCCGTTCCCGGACGGCTGGCCCGACGCGAAGGTCGATGTGTACGTCGACCTGGTCGAGCGGCTGGACGTCACGGTCGAACCGCTGCCGGAAAGTGTTGCGCTGTCCGGATATGTGCGTGCGCTCGGTCTGGTGCGGTCCCCGGACGATCGCAATCCACACGGCATCGGCGCGACCGGGGTGTACTCCGACGGGCGGACGATGCTGGTCGTCGCGGTGCACGGCGACGATGAGCAGCCGACCGAATCGGTCGACGTGCCGGTCACCGCGGAGGCCATGCGCGATGCGCGTTCGGCCGACAATGTGGTGATCGAGGTGATGGCCGCGGCCCGCTCGATCGGCGCGGACACCTCGACGGTGCTGCTGTCCGGCAATGTCTGCTTCAACGACGCGCTGCGCTTGGCGTTCCAGAACCATCTCGGGCACCGGTTGCACGTGGCCGATCACCCGATGCACGCGCTGGTGCTCGGGGCCTCGCATCTGCTGGTGACAGATAACGAGAACGGTGAGCCGGAGTCGGCGGGACGGCATGCCGAGCCCGCGCCGCCGCCGCGGGTGCGGCAGGTGGAGCCGACGCAGTATCAGGCCGAATCGGCACAGCAGCAGGCGCTTTCGGTGCAGCGGCAGGTGGAGGCCGCGCAAGCACAGGCGTTGTCGGCGCAGCGGCAGGCCGAGACGTCGCAGCCGTCTCGTTCGGAGCAGGTGGGGCAGGGGCGTCCCGAGCAAGGGCCGGTTCGGCCGGAGCAGGGGCACGGACAGCGCGAGGCCGCGCAGTCGCAGCCGCCGGTGGTTCAGTACGGGCCCGGATATCCGACCGTGCAACCGTCGACCGAGCCTACGGGGGAGGAGCCGACCACCCGGGTCAGCCGGGAGTCCTTGCCGCCGAACCTCGCCGAGCTGGGTAGCCGATTCACCCGCCCGCCCGGGCAGTATCCGGACGAACAGCGGCCCAGCGTCATCGGTCGGCCTCCCGGGCCCCAGGGACCGCCGCCGCCGGGTCCGCGCGGTCCCTACCAGCCGTCGCAGGACCAACCGCCGCAGTCGGAGTGGCATCCGCACGAATCCGACGATGACGCGGACAAACCGCGCAAGGGTAAGCGCTGGGGCAAGTTGTTCGGCGCGCCTGCGGTGGCCGGTGCCGCCGTGCTGGCCGCGATGGCCATGCCCTCCGGCGGTGACCGGGTCGAACTGGCCGCTTCGGTCGCCGGGACACCGGTCTCCTGCCCATTGACCCCATACGTCACCAATGAGCAGCGTGAAGGCATTGCCGCGGCTCGCGGATACGACCCGGGCCTGGTGTCGGAACAGGACGATTCCGGATTCGACGCCGCGGGTGCGGAGTGCGCGCAGCCGAGCATCGACGTCCCCCGGTACGTGGTCCCGGGCCCGCCCGGCGCCATCGACCACGGCCCGCCGATCGAGATCTGACCGGTTTCATACCGCTGGGACATGGCTGGTATCGTTGCCCGTTGGCGTGTGGAAGTACGTCGAGCCCTGGGTCTCCACCGGCCGCCGGGAACCGCTCGACCGCACGCCGTGGCTGGCAACACCGACTACAGACAGGGAACCACTGTGCCTACGTACAGCCCCAAGGCGGGTGACGTGACCCGTAAGTGGTACGTCATCGACGCCACTGACGTAGTGCTCGGCCGTCTCGCCGTCCAGGCAGCGAATCTGCTGCGCGGCAAGACCAAGCCGACCTACGCGCCGAACTTCGATGGTGGCGACTTCGTCATCATCATCAACGCCGACAAGGTTGCCATCTCCGGCAACAAGAAGGCGGACAAGCTGATCCACCACCACAGCGGACACCCGGGCGGCCTCAAGTCGCGCACTGTCGGTCAGGTGTTGGAGTCGCGCCCCGATCGTCTCGTGGAGAAGGCCGTCAAGGGCATGATCCCGAAGAACAAGCTCGGCAACGCCATCGCGGGCAAGCTGAAGGTCTACGCGGGCCCGACGCATCCGCACGCCGCTCAGCAGCCCATTCCGTTCGAGATCAAGCAGGTGGCCCAGTGACCGCTCCTGAGGAATTCAACGAGGACTACGCCGAGGACGCCAACGTCGAGGTCGTGGACGAGGACTACGGCTACGAGGCCGAGCCCGCCGCCTACGCCCCGGTCGTGATCGACCGCCCGGTGCAGACCGTCGGTCGTCGCAAGGAGGCCGTCGTTCGCGTGCGTCTGCTGCCGGGTACCGGCAACTTCGTGCTCAACGGCCGCACCATCGAGGACTACTTCCCGAACAAGGTGCACCAGCAGCTGGTCAAGTCGCCGCTGGTGACCGTCGAGCGGACCGAGTCCTTCGACATCCACGCGCGTCTTGTCGGCGGTGGCCCCTCGGGCCAGGCCGGTGCGCTGCGTCTGGCCATCGCCCGTGCGCTCATCGAGGTCACCCCGGACGACCGCCCCGCCTTGAAGCGGGCCGGCTTCCTGACGCGTGACCCGCGTGCTACCGAGCGTAAGAAGTACGGCCTCAAGAAGGCCCGTAAGGCGCCCCAGTACTCGAAGCGCTGATTTTGGCTACGTCGGCCACCGTCATCCGCCACCCTGGAGGTGTCGGAGGCGGTACGGTCGGCGGGGCACCTGTGCGAGAGCAGGCTCCCAGCACGGCTGGGTGCCTGCTCTCGTGCTGTATCTACGATGAGGGGCGAGGGTAGTGGGACGTTTGTTCGGCACCGACGGAGTCCGTGGGCTTGCCAATGAATCGCTGAGTCCGGAACTGGCGCTGCGGGTTTCCGGTGCCGCCGCGCAGATCCTGAGTCGCGGCAAGGAGCGCGCGCTCGCCGTGGTCGGTCGCGATCCACGCGCCAGCGGTGAGATGCTCGAGGCCGCGGTGACCGCGGGCCTGACCGCCGCGGGCGTGAATGTGCTTTCGGTAGGTGTACTTCCGACTCCGGCCGTGGCGTATCTGACCGGTCTGTACGACGCCTGTCTCGGCGTAATGATCTCGGCCTCGCACAATCCCATGCCGGACAACGGAATCAAGATCTTCGCGGCGGGTGGGCACAAGCTCGATGACGCGATCGAGGACCGGATCGAGGCGTTGATCGCCGAAGACGCGACGCTGCGGCCGATCGGTGCGGGGATCGGTCGCGTGCTGAACGCTTCCGGCGCCCGCGATCACGGGCTGGTGATCCCGAATCAATACAGCGAGGCGGGCACGCACGAGCGGTACGTCGAGCATCTGGTCGAGGCGACCGGACAGGACCTGTCCGGGCTGACCGTCGTCGTCGACTGTGCGCACGGTGCGGCCTCCGAGGTCGGACCCGCGGCCTACCGTGCGGCCGGTGGGACGGTCATCGCGATCAATGCCGAACCGGACGGCCTCAACATCAATGATGGTTGCGGTTCAACGCATCTCGAACAAATTCAGCACGCGGTACGCGAGTACGACGCCGACCTCGGCATCGCACACGACGGCGACGCCGACCGCACGTTGGCCGTCGATGCCGACGGCGCCGTCGTCGACGGTGACGCGATCCTGGCCATCCTCGCGCTTGCCATGCACGAGACCGGTTCGCTCGTCCAGAACACGCTGGTCGCCACGGTCATGAGCAATCTGGGCCTGCACATCGCGATGCGCGAAGCGGGAATCACCTTGCGCACCACCGCCGTTGGCGACCGGTACGTCCTCGAGGAGTTGCGTCGCGGCGGCTACAACCTCGGCGGTGAACAGTCCGGCCACGTGGTTTTCCCCGACTACGGCACCACCGGCGACGGCATCCTCACCGGATTGAAACTGATGGCCCGTATGGCGCAAACCGAACGCACGCTGGCCGATTTGGCTTCGGTGCTGCAGACCGTGCCGCAGGTGCTGGTGAACGTCCCGGTTACCGACAAGGCCACGGTCGCCGCCGCCCCCGAAATCCGTGAGGCGGTAGCGGAAGCCGAACGAGCCCTCGGGGACTCCGGGCGAATCCTGTTGCGCCCCAGTGGAACCGAGCAACTCGTTCGGGTGATGGTCGAGGCGACCGACCCGGTTCAAGCCCAGCAGTTGGCCGACGATCTGGCCAAGCGCGTCGCCGCGGTGTAGTTGGGGAATCGGCCGCACGCCCTGGCCGCTTCGGGTGGCCGGGGCCGGTACGAGGCCCGAAGGTTCGCTGCGGCATGGCGAGTTGTCCACAGGGAATCGGTTATCCACAGACTTTCTGTCCGCGCTGGTCGGGCACCGAGGGCGAGGTTCGGTTTCGCCGATAGTTGGCGTATGCGACCAGGCCTGGAAGAAGTACGGGACAAGCAATTCGGGGTATTCACCTCATGGCAGGTGCTATGCGAGTTCACCCGCGCGGAGATGCGAACGCTGCTCGACCGAGGCGAATGGGTCCGCGTCTTCCGCGGCGTCTTCCGCGAAGCAACGACCCCACCCTCCGCCCAACTCCGTGTCGAAGCGGCCCGACTATCCATGGGAGTGCCAACCCTGACCGCCGCCTACCACACAGCCGCGGAACTGCACGGTTTCCCGATACCGCACAGCCAACCCACCCACGTACTGGGTATTCAGGATTCACGATCCTGCCGCCTGATCGTGCATCGTGACCACGTCGACCAAGCCGAACTGGAACTGATCCACGGCGTAGTCGCCACCAACCCCACCCGAACCGCAATCGACGTAGCTCGCGCAGCGCCCCACCACGAAGCCCTGGCCACCCTGGAAGCCGCACTCCGCCTGGGCATCTCCCGCACAGCCCTCACCACCGAACTCCAACGCCACCACAGACGCCGTGGCCACGCCCAAGCCGCCGAACTGATCCCCTTGGCGGCCTCTCACCTCAAATCGCCCTTCGCCACCCACCTGCACTGCACGGGACCATCCCGCCTCGCCCTTGGGCCCACGGCATCCCCAGGTGCGCGTCGATGATGCGCGGCTCAGCAAGCGGCACCCACAGTTCGCCGGGCAGCGACCCCGACCCGATCAGCCGCGGAAATCACCTAGCTTTCGGTGAGATGGCCGTTGTTCATGTGCCAGCGGCGGGTCGCGGTGACCGAGTCGAGCATGCGGCGGTCGTGGGTAACCAGAAGCATTGTGCCTTCGAAGGATTCGATGGCCTGCTCGAGTTGTTCGATGGCGGGGAGGTCGAGGTGGTTGGTCGGTTCGTCGAGCACCAGCAGGTTGACGCCGCGGGCTTGGAGCAGGGCGAGTGCGGCGCGGGTGCGTTCGCCGGGAGAGAGCGTTTCGCAGGACCGCAGGACATGTGGGCCGCGCAGACCGAATTTGGCCAGCAGGGTGCGGACATCGGCGTCGGGCCAGTCGGGCATTTCGGCGCTGAAAGTTTCCGCGAGGGCGGCACTTCCGCTGAAGAGGCCGCGCGCCTGGTCGACCTCGCCGATTTCGACCCCGGAGCCCAGTGTGGCAGTTCCGTTGTCCGGCTGGATTTTTCCGAGCAGCAGAGCCAGGAGTGTGGACTTGCCCGAACCATTGGCGCCGGTCAGCACGATACGGTCGGCCCAGTCGACCTGAGTGGTGATCGGGCCGAGCTCGAAATCCCCTCGGGTGAGGGTGGCATTCGACAACGTGGCGACCACCGAGCCGCTGCGCGGCGCCGCCGCGATGGACATGCGCAGCTCCCACTCCTTGCGCGGCTCCTCGACCACATCCAGACGCTCGATGCGCCGTTGGGTCTGGCGGGCCTTGGCGGCCTGCTTCTCGGTGGATTCGGCGCGCATCTTGCGGCCCGCCTTGTCGGAATCGACCTTCCTGGGGTCGCGGGCCTTTCGGCGAGCATTGCGAACGCCGTGTTCGAGCCAGTTGCGTTGCATTTGGGCGCGGGCTTCGAGCCCGGCCTTGGTGTCGGCGTACTCCTCGTAGGCCTCGCGCGCGTGCTGGCGGGCGATCTCACGCTCCATCAGATACGCCTCGTAGCCGCCGTCGTAGATTCCGACTTGCTGCTGCGCGAGATCGAGCTCGACAATGCGATTCACGGTGCGCGCCAAGAACTCTCGGTCGTGACTGATCACCATCAGCGGCACCCGCACGCCGGTCACGAACTGTTCCAGCCGGGCGAGACCGTCGAGATCCAGATCGTTCGTCGGCTCGTCGAGCAGCAGAATGTCGAACCGGGACAACAGAACCGAAGCGAGTCCGGCGCGGGCCGCCTGGCCGCCGGAGAGGCCGGTCATCGCGGTGTCGAGGCCGTTCGGCAGGCTTTCCGTGAGACCGAGATCCGCCGCGACCTCCTCGGCCCGCTGGTCCAGATCGGCGCCGCCGAGCGCGAGCCAGCGCTCCAGGGCTGGCGAATATTCGTCCGCACCGCCGTCGGCCAAACGCTCTGCCGCGGCATCCATGATCCGCTGTGCTTCGGCGACACCTGTTCGGCGGACGAGGAATTCGAGCACCGTCTCCCCAGGGATCCGCTCCGGCTCCTGCGCCAAGTACCCGACGGTGGCGTCGGGCGGGGACAGCGTGATGCTGCCGGTGGGTGTCGATCGGTTCGCGAGCATGCGCAGCAGCGTCGACTTGCCCGCCCCGTTCATGCCGACCAAACCGATCACATCACCTGGCGCGAGGGTGAAATCGAGGTCGTCGAACAGGGTGCGTTCGCCGTGGCCCGCGGAGAGTCCGCGCGCGTGCAGAGTGGTGCTCACCAGCATGAGTCTGCCGTGTCCGTGCCGCACCGGCATCGCGGGGTCCTGTCGGTGCTCGGGGTTGCACCCTGAGTCCGCGGCCTGCGGAAATCAGGGTCGGGATAGGTCATGCGACCGATGTAAAGCGTTGTTTTCCCCGGCAGAGTTGATGTCGTACCGAACATCACCAGAGAGGGAACACAATGACCGCCCCCGCGCCCACCCGCCGACTCACCCGCTCCACCCACGACAAGTGGATCGCCGGCGTCTGCGGTGGCATCGCCGAATACTTCGGCTGGAACGCCAACGTCGTCCGGTTGCTGTTCGTCCTGTCCTGCTTGCTCCCGGGCCCGCAGTTCGTCGTGTATCTGGTGCTGTGGCTGATCATTCCGAAAAAGTGATTGTCCCCAATAATTAGGACGGGGAGCTGCGTTCGGGACTCGCGGATGACACTATGGACCGGTACCCACCGATCGACCGCCGTGTCACCCACGCGAGTCCCGACCAGGAGGAGTCATGATCACCTCAGGTGAATTCCCGGGCATGGATCTGCCCGGCATCGACGCATCCTCTTCCATGGACGGCCTCGGAGAAGTCGAACTGCACCACCCGACCCAGGACATCGACGGCGACGGCACCCTCGACACCTTCACCACCACCGGCCCCGAGGCCATGCAGGTGTGGACCGACTGGGACCACGACGGCATCGCCGACCAGGTCACCGTGGTCGAGAAGGACGGCGATTACTCCGCGTGGGAGTTCCATCGGCATCCGGACGGGACTTCCGAGTGGGTGCGGACCGATCAGGGGAAGATCGGGCACTAGCCTCTGGTTTGTCGGCCCGGCCCGGCCCTGTTCTCGGGGTCGGGCCTTACTCATTTCTTCTGCGACGCGTCGACGCTTGGTTGTAGCCGATAGACCCACCCAGTAGATTTCTGCGCATGCGACCTGGGCCGATCGATCCGATGGAACCGGATCCCGCCTGTACGCGTCGAAGGAAGTAGAGCAAGTACTCGGCGCGAGCTGGATCGCCGCCGCACGATCGGACGACAGGACTGGAGGGGCCTTACCGATGACCGATTCGAGCCAGATGTTGGGCGTCAAGACCGGGGAACTCGGTCAGTTCGGCAGCGACCTGCAGCTGTCGGCGGCTGTGGTGACGAACAGCGCCAAGCGGATATCCGACAATATGTTCGGCGACGGGGATGCCGGGCGTAACTACGCGACCCAGGGGAAAGCAATCCACAGCGGGTTGGAAAATGTCGTGAAATGGCTGAAAGCTTGGGGATCGGCCGGTGCGGCCATCGGTGATACGGCGGGTGCGGCCAGCATCGTGTATTCCGATACCGACAAAGAGAATGCGGACAAGACCAAAAATGCTTAGTCATATTCCGAAGCTGGCGGGTTCGAAGGAGTCATAGCATGGCGGATACCACGTCACCCGACATCAGCGGTAAGAATGCCGATGCAATTCTCGATGCGGGGTCGTCAGGACTGCAGTTCTTTGCTCAGTTGATCGAGCGTTATAAGAAAGCGTTCGGGCATGATCCGAGTCTGACCTTGAATCAAATCTACGCCAGGTATGACGAACAGCGAGGCATGAACCTGGAAAAGCTGGCCAATACGGCTACCGCTCTCCGTTCATCGCTCAACGAGGTTGATACCCAGTGGGATACGCAGTATGCACTGTCGCAGAAGTTGGACACGATATGGCAGGGGCAGGCGGCTGGAGCCGCGAAGTATATGTTCGGGCAGCAGCTTGCGATGGCCAAGGAGGACCGACTTAAGGCTAGGGCCGCGCTCGATGCGATTACAACCGTAGTGCCGAAGCTTCGGTCGGCGGTTCAATCGAAGGCGGATCACGTCCACGAACTGGCAAGCAGTTCTGGCGAAGTAAAGGTCGACGGCAAGTCGCCCTCGGATATCGACGAGATAATCAAAGGCGCCAATACCGGCTGGTCGGATTTTTCGTGGAAGGATTGGGGTATCGTTGCCGCGGTTGGTGTCGTTACCGCCGGTGCCGGCACTTCGACCGCGGCCGAAGTGTTGGGTTTCGATAAGGAATCGACAAAGAAGGTCAGCCGTAAGTGGCTCGATGATGTTTTCAAGAAGAAATTCGAGGACACGCTGACCAACTTCGTGGACAAGTGTAATTCGACCGATACGGCGATCAAAGAGGCGTATCCGTTGCTGGTCAAGGCCATGGAGGATTTGGACAGCAACCCTTATCCACGCCCGCAAGGGACCACCACGGACAAGACGAACAACAATCCCACCAACAACAACTCCACCACGACTTCGTCGACCCCGGGTCCCGGGACGACGACCCCGAGCACGACTACCTCGACGCCGACGACTACAACCACGGCAACGACGCCCACCACCACGGCGAGCAATCTCCTGTCCGGGCTGTCCTCCCTTACCTCTGCGGCATCGCAATTGACTTCACTCGGTCAGACCGTCGGTCAAGGACTCACCTCTCTGGGCACTTCGATCAAGGACGGGATCGATAATGCGGTGCAGGAGATCGAAAAGATTCTCAACCCGACGAGTACTGAAGACAAGGATGGCGACGGCAAGCCGGATGACAACAGTAAATCGGGTGCCGAGTTCGATTTGGCCGGAAAGCATTTGAAGTTCGAGATGGGCCAGGACGGACAGTTGAAACTCGTCTCGACCGATGCCGACGGAAAGTCGCACGAGTACAGCATGAAGCTGGACGAGAACGGTGCACCGGTTATCTCGGACACCGAGGTCGAGAAGGAAGGCGAAGATCCGGGGGGCGCTTCTTCCTCTGACAACTCGCAGCAGGAGGAGGACACAGGAAGTCCGGGCACAACCTCCGGCGTGCCTACCGGAACGGGCACCAAGCGGGAAGAGGACGGCGAGCACACGCCGGACCCGGCGCTTACCGGCACCGAGGAAGAGAAACCCGAGCAACCTATCGATAGTGGGGCGCAACTCGCCGAGGCCGGCCCGCTCTAGCAAGTGGATGCGATCAGTGGAGGTGCACGATGACGAACTACTCGGAAGAGATCGAGCGGATATTCGAAGAGCACGACCGCCGGTCTCGGATGCTGCGCGAGGAACTCGTAGAGATCGAGCAGCGAAGTGCAGAGCGGGGACGCGACTTCGTTGAACAAATGAACGAAGAAATGCGCACGTTCTGGGAAGAACGCGCTGAGGAGTTGGAGAAGGCACAGGCGGAGGCGGACGAGCGAGAACGTCGCGAGACCGAGGCTCGTGCCGAGCAGGAACGCCTCGCCGCCGAGGCACGGGAGCAGCGCGAGGCGATCGCACGGTCGATCGCAGCCCGCAAAGCTCACGATGTCGTCACACCGATCGACGAGGATGACGACCCTGAGTCCGAGTACTACCGCCGCAAGAGCTGGTTGATCTGAGGATTGCCGGGGTCTACCAGCGGTCTTCTTCGGCCTGTCGGAGGCGTTGGGTTGTTTGGTCGATCCAGGTGGTGAAGTGGGTGGTAAGGGCGGTGGGGGTGGTGGGGCGGACGGTTATGTGCTGGGAGCGGTGTTCGGTGTAGCGGCCGTCGTTGGTGATGTCGTGCCATTGGATGGTGGTCAGGGGGGTGGTGAGTTTGTTGGCGGGGCCGGTGTGGAGCAGGGCGGAGCCGCCGCCGTCGGCGGGGCGGTTGAGGAGGCGTTGGTAGCGCTCGCGAGGAGAGTTGCGGGTGACGCTCTCGAGGTGGCTGTTGGGGCGGCCGTAGATGTCGTCGGGGTGGAAGGTGGCTGGTGGGTTGGTGCCCGGGGCACAGGGAGGAAGGGAGCTGGTGAGTTGGGCGGGGAGGTGGTCCACGGGGAACAGGCGGCAGCGGATGGGGCCATTGGTGTCGCCGAAGGTGGCTTGGGCCAGTGACATGGCGTGGGGGCCGGTGCGGGCGCCGACGATTCGGTAGACGCGGACGCCGCCTGCCGGGTTCTTGTGTTGGGTTGTGCCGCCGAAGATCTGGATGCGAATAGTCGAGGCGGTAAGGGTGTGCAGGGCGAGTTGGATCTCCTCGAGTTCGTCGGCGGAGTAGCGCTCGCGCATGGTGACCCGGTGCGTGTCGAAGTTGTCACGGTAGGCGAAGCGGCTGGTGAAGCGGAGTGGATTGGGGAAGCGGTCGTTCGCGGGGCTGAACCACAGTGCGGCGAAATCGTCCGGCTCCCAAGTCCATTCAGCCATCTGGAGATTCCAATCGATCGTGCGGGTGGTTCGTGACGGGTGCGTGCGTCCGTTTGCGTTTCTGACCAACAGCCGCGCTGGCCCGCATGGACGATCCCGGCCTGCGTCGAGCGCGGCCGGAGGGTGTTGTGCGGCGGTCAGGTGCGGGCCGACGGGGGCGGGGATTCCGGATCTTCGCCGATTACGCCGCCGGGGAGGGTGCGCGCGATCTCACCGAGTAGTTCTTCGGTATTGGCGGCGTTGATGAGGTAGTCCGGTATCTGGTGGGTGCTGTCCTCATCGGACTTGCCGCGGCCCGCGCCGGCGCCCATACCGCCCATGCCCATTCCACTGCGCCCGGTCGAGGTGGATGTAGTGGCCGCTGCCGCAGCGGGATTGGTCGAAGTTGTGGTGGGCGTCCCGACTACGGTGCGGCCGGGACTCGGCGACGTCGAGGTGGAACTGCCTGCCGAGCCCGGCGAACCCGTGCCGATGGGGGTGGAACTCGGGGTTGTCGCGGTGCTCGACGTTGTCGCGGTTGTGTTGCTCGGTGTCGTCGTGGTCGGTGTCGTCGACGCCGTGCTGCTCGGGTTCGTCGAGCTCGAGGTGGTATCTGTCGGATTGGTGTCCGTGGACGTGGTCTCCTCGGGAGACTTGCCCTCGGATTCGGTCCCATCCTTGGTCTCACCGCCAGTCGAGGTGCCGCCCGTCGGGCCCCCGGAGGTCCCGCCGGGACCGGACGATCCCGGTTCGTTGCCGCCGGATTTGATCGGCCCGGAGATGTCCAGTGGATTGGTCGGGTCGAGTGCGGTGGGCAGCACGGGAACTCGTCCGTCGAACTCGGCGAATTTGTTCACGTAGTTGGTGAGCATGGCGTTGCGGGCTCCGGCGGTCGCCTCGTTCTTGGTGTTTTCTTCTTCGTGGGCGCGAGGCGGCCAGACGTTCGCGGTCCAGGAGTGGTGGTTGGCTTCCGGAATTCCGTTGGCGACGTTGCGGACTCCGTCGGCGGCGGCTTCCATGTCGTTCGACATCTGGGTGATCAATGGCGTCAGCTCGTGAGCGCTGGTGACGTAGCGGTTGATCGCGTCTTTGGCTTTATCTGCGGCCGAGCCTTCCCATGCTTCGGCGATCGAGCCCTGGACGGATCGAGCGAAAGTCTCCAGACCCTGGTCCCATTGGGTGGCCACGTTGGAGTAGGTCATGGCCGCGCCGTGGGCATTCTTCGGATCCAGCGGTTTGAAGGCTTCCTCGATTTCGGTACGTTCCCAATGGAATACGTTCTCCCCGTGCGGGGGGATTCTCGTGGGCTCATTGCCTGACATTGAATCGCCCTTCCTTACAGACCCGGCCAGGAGAAGATCTTCGGCGTCGCCGGGGCCTGCTGCGGCAGGTTGTCCTTCAAGTCCTTGTGCTGTGCTGCCTGGTCGGTATCGACACCGGTAATGCGTTCGCGGACAGCGCGGAACAGGGTCTGGAAGTCTTCGACGACCTCGTAACGCGACTCCATCACCGCATAGACGCTGTTGTCCGAGCCTTGGGCCTTCGTCCGCCAGCAGGCGACCATTGTCTCTGCCGAGACCAGATCCCGGTCACCCTGCTCGGTGAAATGCTCACTGACGAAAACGGACCCAACCACGAGCTTCCCCCTGCCGACCATGTGGTCCTCCCCGGTCGCCGGATGTCGATGACATCGAACAGGGCCGGACCGGCTCCCCGCCCCCTATTCAGCTGGGTCGACCGTACCGAGCGGTCGACCACCGTGCAAGCGCCGCACAACCGAGTTCCACTGGTCCTCCACGGCCCGTAGTCCAGTCGAACCACCCGGAATGCCAACGGCCCGTTGACAGTCCGCAGTGCGCAGCCCTACGGTTGAATCGGAATCGGAATCGGAATCGGATTCCGGTTCCGTCAACTGACCGATAGGACCCTCATGACCACCCACTGGACCCTCCCGCGAATCCTCGTCGGCGCCGTCCTCCTCAACACCCTCATCGGCCCCCTCCTTGCCGACCTGGTCATCCCCGACATAGCCGACCTGCACCTGCACAACCCGGCCTGGCCCCCACATGCCAAATTCCACGACGCCCAATACATCGGCATGGGCACACTCATCGGCGCGATCGGGCTGGTGGTCCTATGGCAGCGAACGGGGAACCTGCGCGCCCGGTTCTATCTGGCTGCCGCACTCGGATCGGTCACCTGGCTGGCCATGTTCGGCGCGCTGCTCTTCCCCGGCACCGCAGCCCAGGATCCGGAGCACGCCGCCGAAGCGGCCAGGGTCATCGGCATGGACCCGCAACTGTTCATCGCGTTGGTGATGCTGATCGCCTTGGCGGTGGCGATCGTCGTCGAGCGCACCCGCGCACCGATCCGGGTCTAACCTACGACCGGCAGACAGGGAGATAGATGACCGACCCGAACACCCGCAAACTCCGCACCGACGCCGCCCGCAATCGCGACCAGGTCCTCGCAACCGCGACGGCACTGTTCGCCGAACGCGGTGACGAAGTGCAGATGGCCGATGTGGCCCGCGCGGCCGGGGTCGGGGTCGGCACCATCTATCGCCATTTCCCGACTCGCCGCGCCCTGATCGAGGCGGCTGCCGAGCAGCGTTTCGCCGGGATTCTCGAGCATGTGCGCCGCACCTGCCTGCCGAATCCGGATACGCGGCAGGCACTGGCCGGTTTCCTCAGCCACGTCGCCGAAGTGCACGAGCAGGGGCGTGCACTGTCCGGCACCATCGAGTCGATGCTCGGCGACACCGAACCGCGCGGTACGGTACGCGACGACCTGGCCGAACTCGGCGCGGAACTGCTGGCCAGGGGGCGAGGCGACGGCAGTATTCGCGCGGATGCGACCGTCGCCGACCTCTATATGATCGTCGGCGCGGTCGCCACGATCAGCCGCGACGGATTCGGCGATTGGCGGCGGTTCATTGAACTCGCGCTCGACGGTCTCCGGCCATGATCACTTGCGCAACAACTGCGCGAGTTGCATGACCGAGAGCTTCGGCTTCTCCTCTTCGCGCGGCGCTTCCGGATCGACGACCGTGGCGTGCGGGATTACCGCTTCCGGATCGGAAAACGCCGCGTATGTCTTATCGCGCAACAGTTTGTGCAGCAGAAAACCGGTGAGCAGCGCCCGCGTCGTCCGCGCGGTCTTGGCTTCGTGTTTGCCTACCCCCAACGCCGCCAGCGCGCGACGCCCTTCGACAATGCCGTTGTGCGACGCCCCGTCGACCGCCCGCAGCACCACCGGCCCGGCCCACGCGGCGGTCAGCGGGATCGCATTCGAGCTGACCGATTCGATATCGGTCGCCCCCGCCAACACCAACGCGGGTGTGTCGATATCCGGTGCGATGGTCTCGGCGGACGGCGCGGTCGGCGCTGGATAGAGGGCGGCAACCGCGGCGACGCGACGCTGTCCGGCGGCGATCACCGCGGCGCCCGCGCCCATGCCGTGCCCGGCCAGTGCCATCCGGTCCGGATGCACGCTGATCGCACCGTCACCGAGCCGGACGCTGGTGCAGATATCGAGCGTGGTGAGCAGATCGGTGGCCAATCCGAGGTGTGACGGAATCGGCCCGCGCTCGGTATCCGGGGCCGCGGCCACAAAACCCCAGGACGCCAGGTGTTCGAGCGTGGCGCGATAGTTGGCGGCGCCGGTCAGCCAGCCGTGGCCGAATGCGACCGCGGGTAGATTCAGTCCGGACTCCGGGGTGAACACCACGCCGGGCTGACCGGCGATGGCGAGATTGCCACGCAGTACGCGGTGGGGTCCCCGGCTGGTCAGGGTGCTCAGGAGTGATTTCACAGACGCCGACACGACGTGAACGTTATCCGATAAGTACTCTGGTGAGCCATGTGCGGAATCGTGGGGTACGTCGGGTACCGGGACGCTCTCGGCGTTGTCGTTGACGCGTTGCGCCGCATGGAATATCGAGGATACGACTCCGCGGGCGTCGCGATCCTGGATGGCACGGGCGTGTTGGCGGTGGAACGCAAGGCGGGCAAACTGGCCAATCTCGAGGCCGAACTCGCCGAAGTGGGGGCCGACCAGTTCGCGGGCACCACCGGCATGGGACACACTCGCTGGGCCACCCACGGCGCGCCGACCGACCGCAACGCCCATCCGCACCGCGACATCACCAACAAGGTGGCCGTGGTGCACAACGGCATCATCGAGAACTTCGCCCCGCTGCGCCGGGAGCTAGAAGACGTCGGCGTCGAGCTGAGCAGTGACACCGACACCGAGGTCGCCGTGCACCTGGTGGCGCGCGCGTACGCCGAAGGCCCCACCGCGGGTGATTTCGCGGCAAGCGCGCTGGCCGTGCTGCGCCGGTTGGAGGGTGCGTTCACGCTGGTCTTCACCCATGCCGACCATCCGGACGTCATTGTCGCCGCGCGCCGCTCGACGCCGCTGGTCGTCGGTGTCGGCAAGGGCGAGATGTTCATCGCCTCCGATGTCACCGCATTCATCGAGCACACCCGCGAGGCCGTCGAACTCGGCCAGGACCAGGCCGTCGTGATCACCGCCGACACCTACACGGTTACCGACTTCGCGGGCAATGACGGATCGGCGCGTACTCGCCCGTTCACCATCGACTGGGATCTGGCCGCCGCCGAGAAGGGCGGGCACGACTTCTTCATGCTGAAGGAGATCGAGGAACAGCCCGCCGGTGTCGCCGACACGCTGATCGGCCACTTCACTCACGACGAGGCCGGTGGCCGGATCGTGCTGGACGAGCAGCGCCTCGCCGATCAGGAACTGCGCGACTTCGACAAGGTATTCGTCGTCGCCTGCGGCAGTTCCTATCACGCCGGACTGTTGGCCAAGTACGCGATCGAGCACTGGACCCGGCTGCCCGTCGAGGTCGAGCTGGCCAGCGAATTCCGTTATCGCGACCCGGTTTTGGACCGGTCCACGCTGGTGGTGGCGATCTCGCAGTCGGGTGAGACCGCCGACACGCTCGAGGCGGTGCGGCACGCGAAGGAGCAGAAGGCGCGCGTGCTCGCCATCTGCAATACCAATGGCGCACAGATTCCGCGCGAGTCCGATGCGGTGCTCTACACCAGGACCGGACCGGAGATCGGTGTCGCGTCCACCAAGGCGTTCCTGGCGCAGGTGGCCGCGAACTATCTGGTCGGGCTGGCCCTGGCGCAGGCGCGCGGCACCAAGTATCCGGATGAGGTGGCCCGCGAGTTCGCCGAACTCGAGGCCATGCCGCACCTGGTGCAGCAGGTACTGGAGACCGCGCCGCAGGTGCGCGCGATCGCCAGGGAACTGGCGCACGTGCCGACCGTGCTGTTCCTCGGCCGCCACGTCGGCTATCCGGTGGCGCTGGAGGGTGCGCTCAAGCTCAAGGAACTCGCGTACATGCACGCCGAGGGATTCGCGGCGGGTGAGCTCAAGCACGGCCCGATCGCGCTGATCGAGGAGGGGCTGCCGGTGATCGTCGTCATGCCCTCACCCAAGGGACGCGCGGTACTGCACTCGAAGCTGCTGAGCAATATCCGTGAGATCCAGGCCCGCGGCGCCCGCACCATCGTGATCGCCGAGGAGGGCGACGACACGGTGCGCCCGTTCGCCGACGATCTCATCGAGATCCCTTCGGCGCCAACGCTTTTCCAGCCCTTGCTGTCGACCGTTCCGCTGCAGATCTTCGCCGCCGAGGTGGCTCAGGCGCGCGGCTACGACATCGACAAGCCCCGCAACCTGGCCAAGTCCGTCACCGTCGAATAGCGCCTGGTCGATCTATCCCTCCGCCCGACCGGCCCAGCTCTCGCGCGAGCTTGCGTGCAGACTTCACTGGTGCCGGAGCCTAGGTGGCGCTCGGTGGAGAGAGCTCGCGTGGCTTGTTCGGCAGGGCAGCTTGGTAGATCTATCGCGCGGCGACGCCGACGAGACCGGCCAGCCCTACCGAGGCGACGAGCAGGAAGGTGAGCCGCCAACCGAACTGCTGGCCGAGCAGAGTGCCAGCGGCACGCCGACGATGGTCGCGACGGTCAGTCCGGTGAACATCATGGCGATCGCTCCGGCCTTGCGATCCGGGCCGACCAGATTTCCGGCGACCACCGATCCGATGCCGAAGAAGGCGCCGTGCGCGAGCGGGGCGACGATACGTCCGGGCAGCATGAAGCCGAAAGTCGGTGTGAGCGCAGACAATACGTTGCCAGCGACCAGCAGCAACAGGCTGATGAGCAGCATGCGCTTGCGGGATACCCGGGTCTGGTGGATCGGCGAATGCCGTCGCACCGCTATTCGACGGTGACGGTGCCGCGCATCTGGGGGTGCAGGGAGCACAGGTAGCGGTAGGTGCCGGGGGCGAAGAAGGTGTAGCTCCATTCGCCTTTGTCGAAGATCGGGCTGTTGATGCCCATGGCCTTATCGCCGATGCCCTGGACGGTGTGCGGAACGGAGTCCTTGAATTTCCAGGTCACGGTCTCGCCGACCTTGACGGTGACCTCGGCGGGCGAGAACTTCATATCCGTGACTTCGACGGTGACGGCGGCGGGTTTCGAATCGCCGGACTTGGTGGTCGTCGGCTGGCCTGCCTTCGCGGTGGTCGACGCGGCGGTCGAGCTCGTATCGCTGGAACCGCAGCCCGCCAGCAGTAGTGTCGCGGCCAGGACGAATCCGGTTGCGATCCGGGTGGACATCGCGCGGCGCACCATCGGCATGACGGCCAAGCGTAGTCTGCTGACGGTGCGGGCCCGCGCGGCACCATGGTGTTGCCGCTCCGGCGTATCCCGGACGAGCGGAACCGCAGTGCCCGATCGACACAGTGGAGGCGAGCGTCCATGTCCAGCCAGCGAGGCTATTTCACCGCTGATGAAGTGCGCGCGGCCGAGGCCGAGCTGTTCACCCGTGTCCCCGAGGGCATGCCCATGCATCGGGCGGCCTACGGATTGGCGACGGTGGTCGCGAGCGAGTTGCGTGCGCGGACCGGCGGCATCGCGGGCAGGTCGGTGCTGCTGCTCGTTGGCTCCGGCGATAACGGCGGCGACGTGCTCTGGGCCGGATCAATGCTGCGTCGCCGCGGCGTCGCCGTGTCCGCTCTGCTGCTGAATCCGGAACGCGCCCACGCGAAAGGCCTTTCCGCCCTGCGAAAGGCTGGTGGCCGGATCCGAACTGCGTCGGATGTATTGCGTGCCGATGGTGCGAGCTCGGCCACGTCAGGCGACGCCGGATCGATTCCCGCCGGGGCGGTTAGCGCGCCGGGGGGGAATTCTGTTGAGCTAGGTGGCGCAACGGGCTCGAGCTTCGATGGGGCGGGTGAAGCGACGAGGGCAAGTTTCCTTGGACGGGGCGCGGTCGGGTCGAGTCCCATCGGATCGGCTGGCTTCGCCG
>NZ_BDBY01000064.1 GCF_001613225.1 Nocardia pseudovaccinii NBRC 100343 | reverse complement strand
GATTCTAGATGAAACTGGTTTGGGCGCACCCGACTTGGTGATCGATGGCATCGTCGGCATCTCCGGCCGCGGCCCGCTGCGGCCGGTGGCGGCGGAAATCATTGCCGCTCTGAATGTTCCGATCATCGCCGCCGACCTGCCGAGCGGGGTCGATCCGGACACCGGCGCGGTGACCGGGCCCGCTGTCCGAGCCGAGGTTACGGTCGCATTCGGCGCTTACAAGCCGGTACATGCCTTGGCCGCGCCCAACTGCGGCCGAATCGAATTGGTGCCCATCGGCTTACGGCTACCCGAACCGAATCTCGCAGCGCTGGAACCCGCGGAGATCGGTGCGCGGTGGCCGATCCCGGGACCCGCCGACGACAAATACACCCAGGGCGTCACCGGCATCTGCGCGGGCAGCGCGACCTATCCCGGCGCAGCCGTGCTGTGCACCGGTGCCGCCGTCGCGGCCACCTCCGGTATGGTCCGCTACGCCGGAACCGGCGCGGCGGAGGTCCTCGATCATTTCCCCGAAGTCATCGCCGCCCAGGACATCTCGTCCACCGGCCGAGTGCAGGCCTGGGTATTCGGCCCCGGCGCGGGCACCGACACCGACGCCCACAAACGACTCGCCGAAATCCTCGCCACCGATCTGCCCGTCGTCGTCGACGCCGACGGCCTCACCTTGCTCGCCGCCGATCCCGACCTGGTCCGCGGCCGCACCGCCCCGACCGTATTGACCCCGCACGCAGGCGAATTCGCCCGCCTGGCCGGGCACGAAGTCGGCCAGGACCGGGTGGCCGCCGTTTGCGAGCTCGCCGAATCCTGGCAACTCACCGTTCTCCTCAAAGGCCGAGCCACCCTCGTCGCCACTCCGGGGCGCCCGGTACTCGTCAACGAAGCAGGGGGTTCCTGGGCCGCCACCGCCGGTGCGGGTGACGTCCTCTCCGGCATCATCGGCGCCGTCATCGCTGCGGGCTACGATCCCGCCTGGTCCGCCGCCGCTGCCGCCCGCGTCCACGCCCTCGCCGCCAACCTCGCCGCCCACGAAAACCACCCATCCGCAGCCCCCACCTCCGCATCACCGCTCCTCGACCACGTGCGTCCGGCAATCCGAACTTTGCGCACGCTTGCGGCAAAGTGACGTGCGCTGCCCCGGACCGCCCTTTTGCTGCATCGACGCCCCTGCGAGACGCGCTGGTCTCGGCAACCGGCGGCCGTCCGGGGCATCCGAGTCCTACCTGCGCTGGCCGCTAGGGACCCCTGCCCCGCTCCTCGCCGTTGGGCCATGAACCGACGCCCTCGCGCGAGCCAGATGCCGAATGGCAGGATCAATAAGCGTGGAGGCGCAAGTGGAGACGGTTATCGATCTGGATGCTATTGCCCACAACGTGCGGATCCTGCGTGAATACGCGGGGGATGCGGCGGTGATGGCGGTGGTCAAGGCCGACGGCTACAACCATGGCGCCGTCGAGGTCGGGTGGGCCGCGCTGGCGGCCGGTGCGGTGGAACTCGGGGTCACCACGGTCGCCGAGGCGGTCCAGTTGCGCACCGCCGGAATTACCGCCCCGATCCTGTGCTGGCTCAATAATTCCGATGCCGACTTCGGCGCCGCGGTCGAGCACGATATCGAGATCGGCGTCTCCTCCCTGGATCACCTGCTGGCGATCGAGGCCGTGGCGCGCGCCTCCGGCCGGACGGCCATCGTCTCGCTCAAGGTCGACTCCGGCCTCAACCGCAACGGCATCGCGCCGCTCGAGTACCCGGCGGTGCTCGCGGCCCTGCGCACGCTGGTGGACGAACAGGTGGTGCGGTTCCGCGCGATCTTCTCCCACCTCGCACACGCCGACGAGCTGGAACACCCTTTTCTCGACGTCCAGCGCGACCGCTTCGTCGAGGCGGTAGGCACGGCCAAGGAATACGGCCTCGAACCGGAACTGGTCCACCTCGCGAATTCGGCCGCCACGCTCACCCGCCCGGATCTGGCCTTCGATATGGTCCGTCCCGGTATCGCGATGTACGGCCTGACTCCGATACCCGAACTCGGCGAGTTCGGCCTGCGGCCCGCGATGACCTTTCAAGCGCGAGTCGCCCTGGTCAAAGAGGTCGCCGCGGGTGAGGGTGTCTCCTACGGCCACCAGTGGATCGCTCCGCACGACACCACCGTCGCCCTCATCCCCGCCGGATACGCCGACGGTGTGTTCCGTCCGTTGAGCAACCGCTTCGCGGTGTGGCTCGGTGGCGAATTGCGCCCCAACGTCGGTCGCATCTGCATGGACCAATTCGTCGTCGATCTGGGCGACAATGCCGCGGGCGTCGTCGAGGGCGATACCGCGATCCTGTTCGGCGCGGACCAGCCGCGCGCCCAGGACTGGGCAGATCTGCTCGGCACCATCCACTATGAGATCGTGTGCTCCCCACACGGCCGAGCGGTGCGGCGCCATGTAGGGGGAATTAGATGAGAACAGTCGTCCGCGGCGGTTTGGCAACCGCCGGTGTGGTCGGCGCGCTGGCGGGCGCCCATGCCCTGCGTCGCATCGGCGCCCGGGTGCTCTGGCCAGCTCGCGTCGATCAATACCGCGACGAGAACTTCGACCTGCTCGACGTGGACCGCTCCGGCGCGGTGCTCACCGAAGACGGTGTGCGCCTTGCCACCCGGGAATGCGGCCCGCCCGACGCCCCGGTTACCGTGATCTTCGTGCACGGCTTCTGCAACACCATGGAGTCGTACCACTTCCAGCGCCGTGATCTGGAAAAGCGTTGGGGCACAAGCGCGCGCCTGGTCTTCTTCGATCTGCGCGGCCACGGCCGCTCCGGCACCCCGACCACCGACAGCTGCACCGTCGCCCAACTCGGGCGCGATCTGGCGGCCGTCATCGAGGCGACCGCTCCGACCGGGCCGGTGATACTGGTCGGTCATTCGCTCGGCGGCATGGCGGTGCTCGCCGCGGCGGCGCAGTTTCCGGAGTTGTTCGCGGCACGGGTGATCGGGATCGGTCTGCTCTCGACCGCAGCGGCCGAGGTCACCTCGGCGGGAGTTGCGCAGCTGCTGCGCAACCCTGCGGTCGACGGTTTCCGATTGGCCGTGCACACCGCGCCCGCGTTGGTGCAGGCCGGGCGCAGCACTGTCCGGCATGTGATCACGCCGATACTGCATGTCAGCTCGTTTCACGGACACGTCAGCCCGACACTGTCGCGCTTCACGACGCTCATGATCGACCGCACGCCCGTCGAAACGATCGTGAAATTCCTGAAGGCCTTCGAACTGCACGACGAATCCGCCGCGCTGCCGACGCTCGCGGACCTGCCGGTGCTGGTGCTCGGCGGCGCGCACGATGTCGTCATCCCGTTCCGCAATTCGCGGGCGCTGGCACGCGAATTGCCCGAGAGCGAACTCGTCCGACTCGATGACGCCGCGCATATGGCGCATATGCAATTCCCGGATCTCGTCAATGCCGCACTCGACCGGCTGCTCGTGCGCGCGGGCGTCATCGACGACACTCGATCGACCGCGGAGGTCGCCGGTGGCTGAACGGCAGCAACGGATTCTGCCCACGGTCGCCGATACGGAGGCCTTCGGGCGCGAACTCGCCGCCGGTCTGGGCGCGGGTGATCTGGTGGTGCTCGACGGACCGCTCGGTGCGGGCAAAACCGCACTGACTCGCGGTATCGCCGAGGGCCTCGGCGTGCAGGGCCGGGTCAGCTCACCGACCTTCATCATCGCCCGCCAGCACCGGGCCGGACAGCGCCAGGGCGCCGCGCCGGTGCCGCTGGTGCATGTGGACGCGTACCGACTCGGCGGCGATCTGGACGAATTGGACGCACTGGATCTCGACACCGATCTGCATCAGGCGGTCGTGGTGGTGGAGTGGGGCAAGGGTGTCGTGGAACACCTCGCCGAGCGGCACCTGTACGTGTTGCTCTCGCGCGAACCGAATTCCGAAGTCCGCACCGCGATCTGGGAATGGGTCGGATAGGCCGCGCGGAGGCCCCCTGACCAGGGTGCCGTAACTACCGAGTAGCTCCGCACCACGCCCAGGTACCACCCGGTATCGTTGGGCCAATCATGCTTGTACTAGCCGTCGACACCGCGACACCCGCCG
>NZ_BDBY01000063.1 GCF_001613225.1 Nocardia pseudovaccinii NBRC 100343 | reverse complement strand
CCCCCGCCGTAACGGCGGGATTGGTGGAACTGGAGCAGGCCGCACCCGGCACCGTCGCCCCGGCGCGGGTGCGCACCGTCGCCGCTCGGGTCCGGGTCGACGCTCGCGCTCACGCCGAGGTGCTCACTCCGCAAATCCTCGAATGCCTGTCGGAGGCAGATCGTTCCAGGGCCGATATCGAGGCCGTCGTGGTCGGCATCGGGCCGGGGCCGTTCACCGGACTGCGCGTCGGCATGGCGACCGCCGCCGCCTTCGGTGACGCGCTCGGCGTCCCGGTCTACGGTGTGTGCAGCCTCGACGCGATCGCCGCCGACGCGATGCTCGAACCGTCGCTGCTGCCGGACATCACACCCGAGAGCGAACTGCTCGTGGTCACCGACGCACGCCGCCGCGAGGTTTACTGGGCCCGCTACCGTGACGGATATCGCATCGAGGGCCCTGAGGTGAGCAAGCCCGGTGACCTGGATCCTGTACAGGCCACCATGATCGCCGGTTCCGCCTCGCACGTCGACCTGTTCGACCTACCCGTGCTCCCGGCCGAAACCCCGTCACCCGCCGGTCTGGTGCGGGTCGCCGCTGCCGAACTGCTCGCCCGCGCCGTCCCGGAACCGTTGATCCCGCTGTACCTGCGCAGACCGGATGCGGTGGAACGGAGCTACCGCACGCTCGACCGGACGGGAGCGTGACGGCCATGGAGCCCGACCGGAGGTCCAAGGGGCGAAGCAGATCCGTGACTCGCATCGAGCCCATGGACGTCGCCGATATCGAGCGCTGTGTCGAACTCGAGCAGTTGTTGTTCCCGGAGGACGATCCGTGGCAGGCGGTGTCCTTCCACTCTGAACTGGCCGGACCGCACAACCGCTATATCGTCGCGCGCGACGAGGCCGGGCGAATGGTCGGCTATGCGGGTATCGCGCTGCTCGGTGATGCCGAACACCCCGAGGCCGAGGTGCACACCATCGGCGTCGATCCAGGCTGCCATCGCGGGGGTGTCGGCACGATGCTGCTGGAGGCGCTGCTCGCCGAGGCGGGTAAGCGCGGCGGGCCGGTCTTCCTCGAGGTGCGCACCGATAACGCACCCGCCATCGCGCTCTACGCCAAGCACGGCTTCCACATCATCGGGCTGCGCAAGAACTACTACCACCCGAGCGGCGCCGACGCGTACACCATGCGCAGACCGGAACTAGCGGCGAACCCGGCCTGGCGCCCGCAGCCAGCCGAATCGGCACAACCGAACGAGGTGCTTTCGTGATCGTCATGGGTATCGAAAGTTCCTGTGACGAAACGGGAGTCGGCATTGTGCGCCGCCACCCCGACGGGACCTGTGAACTGCTCGCCGACGAGGTCGCCTCGAGTGTCGAGCAGCACGCCCGCTTCGGCGGTGTGGTCCCGGAGATCGCCTCGCGCGCACATCTCGAGGCCATCGTGCCCGCGATGCGCCGAGCGCTGGCCGCCGCGGGCATCAGCAAGCCCGATGCACTCGCGGTGACCATCGGACCCGGACTGGCCGGTGCGCTGCTGGTCGGTGTCGCGGCCGCGAAAGCCTATGCGGCAGCATGGGATGTGCCGTTCTACGCACTGAACCATCTCGGTGGGCACGTCGCGGTGGACACCCTCGAACACGGTCCGATGCCGCCGTGCGTCGCGCTGCTGGTCTCCGGCGGGCACACGCATCTGCTGCACGTCACCGATCTGGCCGAGCCGATCGTCGAACTGGGCAGCACCGTCGACGACGCCGCGGGCGAAGCCTTCGACAAGGTCGCCCGGCTACTCGGCCTCGGCTTCCCGGGGGGACCCGCGCTGGATGCCGCTGCGGCACACGGCGATCCGAAGGCCATCGCCTTCCCCCGCGGTATGACCGGCCCGCGCGACCCCCGCTACGACTTCTCCTTCTCCGGCCTCAAAACCGCCGTGGCCCGCTACGTCGAGGCGGCCCAGCGCAACGGCTTCACCGCCGATGAACTGCCGATCCCGGACATCGCGGCATCGTTCCAGGAGTCGGTCGCCGACGTACTAACCATGAAGGCGGTACGTGCCGCCCAGGACGTCGGCGTGCAAACCCTGGTCCTCGGCGGCGGCGCCACCGCCAACTCCAGAATCCGCTCGATGGCCGAAGCCCGCTGCGCCGCAGCCGGATTGCGCCTGCGCGTCCCCAAACCCCGCCTGTGCACCGACAACGGCGTAATGATCGCCGCCCTCGGCGCCCACGTAATCGCAGGCGGCGCACCCCCATCCCCCCTGACCGTCGCCACCGACCCCGGCCTCCCGGTCTCCGTCAGCCAAGTCTAGGGGAGCGCGGAGGCAATCAAGATCAGGTGGCACTGAGGGCGGTCATCTCTCGCGTTTTGCCGCCATGGTTTCCACGTGATCATTCGACCAGCCGGGCGCGCCGGGTGGGGTGGGAACGGTGGATGGGGTGTGGTGGGGGAGTGAGTTCTTGGGGGGAGTTGGTTTTCAGTCGTGCGGTCCGACCAAATGCCCCGACAGCCCCGCACTCGATCCAGAATTCGCCTTGGGCGGGAACGGAATCCGCGATTGTGCGGGCGTCTGCGGAGGCTCCAGTTGCGGCGGCGATGACGCTGGACCGCGGTCCTGCCCCGACGACCCGGCACCCGGCGAATTCGGATTTCCGAACAGCGGTCCGAGCAACTCGGGGAACGGAATCGGCGGCAGGTTCGGATCCGGGCGCAGCGTCGGCGCGGACGGGGTGGTCCCGACGGTCGACGAGGCGGTCGAGGTGGCCGGTTGGCCGCGGTCCGGAGTGAGCGAGGGGATATTGGCGCCGGAGGGCCGGTTGGTGCTCTCCCGGTTCGGGCCGGTGGTCGAAGTGCCCGCACCGGTCGGTGGCACCACCGTCACCGGCGCCGTGGGTAGTTGGGCACTACTAGTGGTGCCCGCGGGGGAGATCTCGTCGTCCCCGGTCGGTGCGAAGGTCTTCACCCCGTAGCCGATGACCAGCCCGACCACCACGATCGCACCCGCCAGCGTGCCGACGACCTTGGTGAAGGTACCGACCGGCGCGTCGGCGGCGCCGACGACCGGGAATACCGACGGCTGCACCGAATCCGCCACCAGCGCGGCGCCTTTCGCGATCACCGCCTCCGGATCGTCGATGGTGTGCACCGGAATGTCGAGCGCGCGTTCGAGGGTGGACAGGACGGCCGGAATATTGGCCCCGCCGCCGATAACGATGACGGCCTGCGGAAACGTGGGCGCCCGCGCGAAAACCGCGGCGACGAAAACGGCGGTCTCGCGCAGCAGATCCGAGATCAGTTCCTCGAAGTCGGCCCTGGTCAGCTTGAGCGGCTGCCCGGCGACATGATCGATGGTCACGGCGGGCGCGATCGATAGGTGTTCCTTGGCGGCGCGGCCGCGGTTCGTCAGCATGCCCCGGTTGGGGCGGGTGCCGCGCCGGGCGTAGTGCAGATCGACGAGGTGGTGATAGATCAGCTCGTCGATGGCGTTGCCGCTGATCGCTGCGGTGCGTTCGGTGCGAAGGACGGAGCAGTCGGCTTGGTCGGCCACGGTGACGCTGAGACCGGTCGCGCCGAGGTCGACGATGGCGACCGTCTCGTAGCGGTCCACGAGTCCGGTGTGCCGCAAATACGTAAGTGCCGCAGTACCTTCCGGAACCAGCCGCAGATCGCGCTGTTTGCCGGTGGCCGATCGGATCACCTGCGCCTGCTCTTTACTGCGATAAGCCACCGCGACGCTGGTGGGCGGGCGACCGGCGGCGGAATCGACACCGACCGATTTCGCACCGGCGAAGCGCGCGCCGACCGGATGCGTGGGAAAGGCCACGTCATAGGAGAGCTGCGTGGTCGGAAGCTGGGTGGTCATGAGCTCGATCGAGGACGCGACGAGATCGCCGAGATCGGAGTGGGCCGCGTCCGCGGAAACCACTCGATAGTCGAAACTCTGCGCGCCATTGGACGCGGTAGCGACCAGCGCCGAGCACACGACCTCGTTACCGGCCGATATGCCGAGGGATGTTCGCATGTCACCTCCCTTCGAGCGGATGGTCATGGTGTCGCCGACCATCTCGAATGGACAGCCGGACAGCTCGCGTGGATGGCGAGCGATCCGGACGCGGGACCGGGCCGACCCGTTGTCCGGATGGGTCGCTGGGACGGCCATGGATCACGTGTGGTCTTGCCCTCTGGTGAAGCTTCTCGTTTGAAAACGCTGGTGTCGTGACGCTGGTACTGACGTTGATCTTGCTCTTGCGGAGCGGGTATTGCTCTGTGGCACTGGGTGTTTCGTGACGCTTGGTGCTCCCCCCACGGCGCCGGTTCGTGACGAACACGGCGAGCGGAGCACGGCCGTCGTCAATACTGTCACAATCCGTTATCCGAACGTTACAGATTTGCCGAAGTCTTGGGAAGCCCTCAGACATCTGGGCGTGGCGTGGCGCACGCGTGTCGGAAAACGACCCGCGTAGGCGGGGACCAACGGTTTTGGCACCGTCCAACCTTGAGCGCTGGCACTCTCATGTATAGAGTGCTAGTCGGCACTGTGTGATGTGCGTGTGCCAGTTCGACTACTGAGCAGGGGTCCCGGCACCCGCGACGACGGGGCTGATGCGCAGGGTCGAGTTCGAGTGACCGTCGGCGACTGCTTGCGGGTCGCTCGATACAAACCGATACCGATGGTCCGGGACAACAGTTCCGGACGACCGTAAATCCCCTGAAAGTGGAGGGCTCAACGTGGCGAGCGTGAACATCAAGCCGCTCGAGGACAAGATCCTCGTCCAGGCCAACGAGGCCGAGACGACGACGGCCTCCGGCCTGGTCATCCCCGACACGGCGAAGGAGAAGCCGCAGGAGGGCACCGTCATCGCCGTCGGCGAAGGACGCGTCACCGACAAGGGTGACCGCATCCCGGTCGACGTCAAGGAAGGCGACGTCGTCATCTACAGCAAGTACGGCGGCACCGAGATCAAGTACCAGGGCGAGGAGTACCTCATCCTGTCGGCGCGCGACATCCTGGCCGTCGTCACCAAGTAGCCGATAGGCACATGCGTTCCGCCCCGGTGTCTTTCGCGACCCGGGGCGGAGTGCGTTCGGCCCAGAACACACAGGAGCTGACAAAAACATGGCAAAGCAGATCGAGTTCGACGAGAAGGCTCGTCGTGCTCTCGAGCGCGGCGTCGACAAGCTCGCCGACGCGGTGAAGGTCACCCTCGGGCCGCGTGGTCGCCACGTCGTGCTCGCGAAGGCCTTCGGCGGCCCGACCGTGACCAACGACGGTGTCACCATCGCGCGCGATATCGACCTCGAGGATCCGTTCGAGAACCTCGGCGCGCAGCTGGTCAAGAGCGTCGCGACCAAGACCAACGATGTTGCCGGTGACGGCACCACCACCGCCACCGTGCTGGCCCAGGCGTTGGTGCGCGCGGGTCTGAAGAACGTTGCGGCGGGTGCGAATCCGATCGTGGTGGGTTCGGGCATCGCCAAGGCCGCCGACGCGGTCTCCGAGGCGCTGCTCGCGCTGGCCACCCCGGTCTCCGGCGAGCAGGCCATCGCACAGGTCGCCACCGTCTCCTCGCGCGACGAGGAGATCGGCGAAATGGTCGGCAAGGCGCTGACCACCGTCGGCAAGGACGGTGTGGTCACCGTCGAGGAGTCCTCGACGCTGCAGACCGAACTCGTCGTCACCGAGGGCGTCCAGTTCGACAAGGGCTACCTCTCGCCCTACTTCGTCACCGACGCCGACAGCCAGCAGGCCGTCCTCGAGGACGCCTACATCCTGCTGAACCGGGAGAAGATCAGCTCGCTGCCCGATCTGCTCCCGCTGCTGGAGAAGATCGCCGAATCCGGCAAGCCGGTGCTGATCA
>NZ_BDBY01000062.1 GCF_001613225.1 Nocardia pseudovaccinii NBRC 100343 | reverse complement strand
GGGCACCGTGGTCAACCCGGATCTGGGCATCTCGCTGCGCGAGGCGGGCATCGAGGTGCTCGGTAAGGCGCGTCGCATCGTCGTCACCAAGGACGACACCACGATCATCGACGGTGCGGGCACCGCCGAGGACATCGCGGCCCGTGGCGCGCAGTTGCGGCGCGAGATCGAGGCCACCGATTCCGATTGGGATCGGGAGAAGCTCGAGGAGCGCCTGGCCAAGCTGGCCGGTGGCGTCGCGGTGATCAAGGTCGGCGCGGCCACCGAGACCGCGCTCAAGGAGCGCAAGTACCGGGTCGAGGACGCGGTCAGCGCGGCCAAGGCCGCCGTCGACGAGGGCATCGTGCCCGGTGGTGGCACCGCCCTGGTGCACGCCGCGGCCAAGCTCGTCGAACTGCGCGACTCGCTCTCCGGCGACGAGGCCATCGGTGTCGAGGCGGTGCGTACCGCGCTGTCGGCGCCGCTGTTCTGGATCGCCACCAATGCGGGTGTGGACGGTTCCGTGGTGGTCAGCAAGGTCGCTGACGGCAAGGAGGGCTTCAATGCCGCCACCCTCGCCTACGGTGATCTGCTCACCGACGGTGTCGTGGACCCGGTCAAGGTGACTCGCTCCGCGGTCGTGAACGCGGCGTCGGTGGCCCGGATGATCCTCACCACCGAGAGCGCCGTGGTCGACAAGCCCGCCGAAGAGGAGCACGACCACAGCCACCACGGTCACGCGCACTGAGCGCAGGCCGCACGGCAGAAGGCCCCCGGGACCGCACGTCCCGGGGGCCTTCGTCTTGTGAACAATATGAACGCAATGGCGCGCAACAAGTCGAAAAATATCAATCGCGAGAACTGATTCCGACTCGGGTCGGCGAAGTTCTAAGAGGCGACGGGTGGTTGCTCAGCGGCGATGGCGGCGAGCAATCTGGCACGCAGGGCGGCGGGCGGCTGGGCCGCCGTCGCCTCCGCGAGAGTGCCGATGACTTCCTTCGTCTGCTGGACTTCGGTCATGAATTCCGCGCGTAGTACGGGATCCTCGCCGTCGAGCACTTCCTGCACCGCATTGTGGTCTTCGTCGTCGATCGATCCGAGCGCGACGGCGTGCGCGAGATCGATCCGGGCTTCGTTCATCTCACGTCACCCCCAAACTTTTCTTCAGTCGTGTCAATCCGTCCCGTATACGGGACTTAACGGTCGGTAACCCTACGCCGAGGAAGTCGGCGACTTCCGCGTAGGTTCGCCCGCCGTAGTAGGCGAGCGAAATGGCTTCCCGCTGAGTCTGTGTCAATGTCCCTAGACCCTGCTGGACGGCCTGCTGCTCGAGCCTTCGCTCTACTTCTTCGGTGACCTCATCGAATTCGTTGCCGAGAACCCTTATCCCATAAGCGACTTCGCGCAGGGTATGGGCCTGTTCGGCGCGGACCCGGTCGACGGCCCGGCGATGGGCGAGGGTCATCAACCATGTCACCGCGGAACCTTTGGTCGCGTCGAAACTCGACGCGGTCCGCCAGATCTGGAGATACACCTCCTGGGTGGTCTCCTCCGCGTAGCCGGGGTCGTGCAGGACGCGTAGCACCAAGCCGAACACGCGCGCACACGTTCGGTCGTACAGCTCGGCGAATGCTTCCTGGTCGGACCGGCCGCAACGTTCGAGAAGTGCGGCGAGCTCGATACTTTCGGCGGCGCGTGCCGTTACCGCAGATTCCACCCGATTGGACGTAATGGTGGGTGGGATGGCTTCTCTTCGGAACGAGTCGCCCTCTGCGGCCGGCGGCCGCGTTGTCACAACGCTCCATTCTGTGTCATCGGTCACTACGGTAGCTGGCCGCTATCGGATCCCCTGCGGCGGGGTATCCGCGAACCGTATACGGGGTCGGCAACTTCCCGGTAAACCTCGACACACCAGGCGCTTCTGGAGGGGACACGCCGTGACACGCCGTCGGTTTCGCGAAACGCCGTATCTACAACCGACTTCGGCTTGTGGCCATCGCCGGGTGTTTGCTAGGCATTCGGCGCGCCGCGCCACCTGGATGGGAAGAAGTTGGTTTTAAACGGCCATCCGACGACGGTTGCGTCGAGCGTGCATCTCCCGCTCGGTTTCGGACATACCGCCCCAGATGCCGTAGGGCTCGCTGACTTTGAGCGCGTGGCTGCGGCACTGCATGAGCACCGGGCAGGCTCGGCAGATCTCCTTGGCGCGCATCTCGCGTGCGGTGCGGGCGCGGCCGCGTTCACCGTCCGGATGGAAAAACACCGCGGAGTCCTGACCTCGGCAGGATCCTCGCATCTGCCAGTCCCAGACGTCCGCGTTCGGTCCGGGGAGGTGGGTCGGCATGGGCATGGTGAACTCCTCGTGGTGCGAGCTCGTCAGCGTTGTCGAGCAGTTGTTCTGCAACAGTTGTGGCCACGGCGCTGGGTCGGCGGCGTGCCATGGGCTCGCCTATTGCGGTCGCTGCAATTTCGCGCGGCGCCGACCGTGGCGATGAGTTACGTTAGGTCCAGCCGCGAAATTCCGTCAATAGTTCGATGCAGCAGTTTTCTAAATCTTAAGCTGCGAAAATTAACCTCGAAGCTGTTTACTTTTCGGTCCCGTCCGGTAATACTGATCGGTTGGCCAGAGGCCGGTATGTCTTCGCATGGCGTCAGTATTCCGCATTCCCGCAGGTGGGAACGGGTCGATGGTTGCATCCCCGTGTGGTAGCCAGTAGGCGAAGACGTGGGTCCTATCACACCGTCGACGGCCCGCTACGATGTCCGGTCGCCCGGAGATGGCAGAAACGGGGCGCTGAGGTTAATTGCGCGAAACGCATGTGAATTCCGGTCGCACACGCTATGTGATTGCCGGAAGTACTTTTACTTGATGGAAACATGGCGACGGCGGTGAAATGCTCAATATTAGCCGGAAGTACCTGACGGCCGGTTTCTCGCTGCGCGATCCCCTGCGGCACTCGGGTTAGAGTTCGGCGTGCTCGTGCCTGCTTCCCCCATGTATATCGAGTCCGCCATGCTTGCCGACGCGGCTTTCGGCGCCTGCCCCGGCCGTGCCGCTACCGAGTTGCCAACCGCCGCGAACCCGCTCGATTCGTGGCATCGGGCGGTGATTTTCGGTGGTCAGGGTCGCTACGCCGCGGCACGCGAAGAGTTGCGGGTATTGCGCGCGCGGACCACCGATCCGGTGCTGCTTTCGCTGGCCGCGAGTACCGAGGGCTCGTTTCTGCGTCAGCTCGGCTGGCATGCCCGCGCCGCCGGATACGACGGTCGCGCGGCCGCGTTGATCGTGCCGACGGGGGATGCGGTCGGTCCGGAACGCGTGGACGCGATCTGTGACGCGCTGACCGGTCTCGCGGCCGACGCGCTCGGCACCGGCCGTCTGGCACTCGCCTCCCGCCTGCTCCGGCGCAGTCATGACGCGATGACCCAGGCGCGGTCGCCGCACGGCTGGCGAACGCTGATCCGGTGGCATTGGGTCTGCGCGGAGACCGCACTCGCTGGCGGTGCCGCCGACACCGCCGCACCCCATGCCGCGACGGCCCTCGCGCTGGCCGAGGACGGGCCATCCGTCCGGCACCGGGTCAAGTCCCGGCTCTTGGTCGCCGCGACCGCCGCGGCAGCCGGTGATGTCGAGCATGCGCGAACGCTCGCCGATGAGGTCGCCGAGCAGTGCCGCGCGCACGGATTGCTCCCATTGCGTTGGGCCAGTTCGATGTTGCGCTCCGGGGTGTCCACGGGGGCTCGCGCGAGCGCGGCCGCGACTGATGCGCAGCAGTGCGCGCAGGCAATCGGCCGTCGTGGCGGGCACTTTCGTCCCATGAGTGATTCTCGAGTCTGATCAAGACACCACCGTGTTGCCCGGATCCACGGGTTGTATCGCTATTGTTAGACCCGTTCCGCCCCTTCGGCGGAAGCACTGGTCATCACCGCCGGTGCCACTTGTAACGCCAGGAAATTCTCTGACGATGACGAACACGGGCGAAGAGTTGGACCTCGCCGTCGCTGCCGCTGCGCAGGGCGACAGATCCGCTTTAGCTCAGGTACTCGAATTGGTCCGCCCGTTGGTGGTGCGCTATTGCCGCGCGCGGATCGGCGCCGCGGAGCGTGGACAGCTCTCTGCGGACGACGTCGCGCAGGAGGTATGTCTGGCCGTGATGACAGCTCTGCCCCGGTATCAAGACCAGGGCAGGCCCTTCATGGCCTTCGTATACGGAATCGCTTCGCACAAGGTTGCCGACGCTCATCGCAACGCCGCCCGTAACAAGGCGGAGGCAATGGCCGAAGTACCAGATGTCATATCCACCGACCAGGGGCCGGAACAGCGAGCTCTCGAGTCCGAAACGAGCAGGCAGATGAACAGTCTGCTCGCGACGCTTCCGGAGAAGCATCGAGAGATTCTGATCCTGCGTTTGGTCATGGGTTTGTCAGCAGAAGAAACCGCAGTCGCCGTGGGCAGTACGGCGGGTGCGATACGCGTCGCCCAACACCGGGCGCTCGCGAAACTGAAGTCACAAGTGGCGAGGGCAGGTGAAATGTATGGCTAGGGATGGCGAGCGCGGTCGGGGCGACTGGAAGGCGCGACGTGGATCGCGAAACAGCGGTCCCTACGCCGGGAGTGGTGACACCGGTCCGGTGGACATCGCGGCGGTGCGCAGAGACGATGCGCTGATCGATGCCATTGCTAGCAGCGGCCCGGTACAGACCGACAGCGCGGAGGAGTTTCAGCTCGCGTCGCTGCTGGCGGACTGGCGAGCGGAGCTGATTTCTCCGCCGTTGCCCGCTGAACCGAATCTCGATGAGATCGTTGCCGCGGTCAATCAGGAGATCGGTGCCCGGCAGGTCCGGATCGGTGCGCAGTCCGGTGGGCGACTACGGCTTGTCCGCCCGATTCTCGGGACGGCTGCCGCGCTGGCGCTGGTCATCGGTGGTCTTTCGGCGTTCTCCTACGGCGCCGCTCCTGGTGATCCACTCTGGCGGGTCAAGGAAGTCGTGTTCAGCGAACAGGCGCAGTCGACCGTGGTGCAGCGCGCCGACAGCGATCTGGCCAACGCGAAAACGATGCTCGCTCAGGACAATCCGGAGCAGGCAAGGGCAAAGCTGGAGGGCGCCAAGGCGAATGCCGAGCTGATCGACGATCCGGTCAAGCGGGACAAGCGAATCAACGAGTTCAACGCCTTGCTCGCGGAGCTGAACAAGATCGCTCCGGAGATCGGGAAGTCGCTCGCGGCGAGCACGACACCGACGACGACACCCAATCCGGCAACGACCGATGGCACCAGCTCACCGACCACCAAGCCTTCCGGCGATGCTGGTTCTACCTCCTCGGTGGTGCCGCCGGTCGATACGAAGGTGCCGACGACGGAACCGAACACACCGGGTAAGTCGACACCGCCGACCACCGCGCCGCCGGTAAGCACTCCCGCTCCCGAACAGCCCACCCAGCCCAGTCATCCGACTCAGGCTCCGCCGACCACCGTGGGAACCCAGCCCACGGGGGTCGTGCCGAGCGTGGATTCCGGCCCGCCCGCGCAACCCCCGACTCATCAGCAGCCGCCGACCTTCGTGGTTCCCACCGGTTTGCCGTCTTTGCCAGGGTTGCCCGGATCGGGGCCGACCACTTAATCGGAGTCGATACTCCAACAGCGCTTTGGTTCGTGAGAAGCGCTCGATCCAGTAGAAGCGCTGTGGCGGATGCATATCCGCCACTTCCGCGCGTGCGTGGGTGCGCGGACATTCGAATTGTGGTGCATGAACCGATCGCCGACCGG
>NZ_BDBY01000061.1 GCF_001613225.1 Nocardia pseudovaccinii NBRC 100343 | reverse complement strand
TGCCGTCGACCAGCAGCTGAAGCAGGTTGGCGCGCAGCATATCCCAGTCGTGGTAGTGATCTTGTCTGCAGTCTTCGCAGCTGACCACGAGTCCTCGGATGCCACGGTGCGCTAGTAGTGCCTCATACACCGCAAGGTCGGCGAGATCCTCCTCGACCGCAAGGCGCTCGTGGGGATCCAGCGGTTCACCGGGCTCGATGGCATCGAGCGCGGCGGACGGGTCGGAGGGGTCTCCGGCGAACGGATCCGGCGGCAAGCCAGGTGGTAGATGGTCACGCACACCCCCACGGTACGCAGAACAGGGTGCTCTTCGCCAGCTATGTGGCGCGCCAGTTTCGGTGGTGGCCTCAGTTCCGTGAGCGAGCGCAGCGAGTGAACCATAGGCACAGGCGCCCACGCGCACGACCGAGCCGAGCGTCAGCGAGGCGCAGTCGTAGCCGTGTTTGCGGGGCAGATACCATGGGAACAGGCCCCGGCCAGTATCCGACAGCGCTGGCGGAGCCGCCACCGTCCATCCCATCAGCTTCCACGACGCCGGCCAACCCGGCGTTCGTTGCTTTCGACGTCCAGGAGGGGTCGATCCGAATGAGTAATCCCGTATCGGGCGAACGAATCGCGGTCCGCCCTCCTACGGGTGGTGACGATCCGAACAAGATCGCCATGCTCGGCCTCACGTTCGACGATGTGCTGTTGCTACCGGCCGCTTCGGATCTCATCCCGAGCTCGGTGGAAACCTCCAGCCAGCTGACCCGTGAGATCCGGTTGCGCACCCCGCTCTGCAGTTCCGCCATGGACACCGTGACCGAGGCGCGGATGGCCATCTCCATGGCGCGCGCGGGCGGCATGGGCGTGTTGCACCGCAATCTGGCCGTCGCCGATCAGGCCGCGCAGGTCGAGACCGTCAAGCGGTCCGAGGCGGGCATGGTCACCGACCCGGTGACTTGTCGCCCGACCGACACCCTCGCCGAGGTCGACGCGATGTGCGCCCGCTTCCGCATTTCCGGCCTGCCGGTGGTGGATGAGACCGGCGCGCTTGTGGGCATTATCACCAACCGCGATATGCGCTTCGAGGTCGATCAGAACCGGCGGGTCGCCGATGTGATGACCAAGGCGCCGTTGATCACCGCACAGGAGGGCGTCACCGCCGAGGCCGCGCTCGGTCTGCTGCGTCGCCACAAGATCGAGAAGCTGCCCATCGTCGACGGCAACGGCCGCCTGCGCGGACTCATCACCGTCAAGGACTTCGTCAAGACCGATCAGTACCCGAACGCCACCAAGGACCGTGACGGCCGCCTGCTCGTCGGTGCCGCGATCGGTGTCGGTGAGGACTCCTGGTCGCGCGCCATGACTTTGGCCGACGCCGGGGTGGACGTGCTCATCGTCGATACCGCGCACGGCCATCAGGCCGGTGTGCTGCAGATGGTGACCAAGGTCAAGGCCGAGGTCGGCGATCGCATCCAGATCGTCGGCGGCAATGTGGCCACCAGGGCCGGTGCGGCCGCGCTGGTCGAGGCGGGCGCGGATGCGGTGAAGGTCGGTGTCGGTCCCGGCTCCATCTGCACCACCCGCGTGGTCGCCGGTGTCGGCGCGCCGCAGATCACCGCGATCCTCGAGGCCGTCGCCGCCTGCAAGCCGTACGGCGTTCCGGTGATCGCCGACGGCGGCATCCAGTTCTCCGGTGATATCGCCAAGGCCATCGCGGCGGGCGCGTCCACCGTGATGCTCGGCTCGCTGCTGGCCGGTACCGCCGAGTCGCCGGGTGAGCTGATCCTGGTGGGCGGCAAGCAGTTCAAGAGCTACCGCGGCATGGGCTCGCTGGGCGCCATGCAGGGCCGCGGCCAGGCCAAGTCCTACTCGAAGGACCGCTACTTCCAGGACGACGTGCTCGCCGAGGACAAGCTGGTGCCCGAGGGCATCGAGGGGCGGGTGCCGTTCCGCGGACCGGTCAACCAGGTGATCCATCAGCTCGTCGGCGGGCTGCGGGCGGCCATGGGCTACACCGGGTCGCAGTCGATCGCGGATCTGCAGGAGGCGCAGTTCGTGCAGATCACCGCCGCGGGGCTCAAGGAGAGCCACCCGCACGACATCACGATGACCGTCGAGGCGCCCAACTACACTGGTCGCGGCTAGCCCGGTTGACGTTTGTGTACTGGACGGAACGGTCCGGGCATGATTGGGCTTGTCTGCTGTCCTTCGCGACACTGAACCATTGGTCGAGCGAAGCGGGCGATATCGGGCATAAAGCTGTCGTCGCTACATG
>NZ_BDBY01000060.1 GCF_001613225.1 Nocardia pseudovaccinii NBRC 100343 | reverse complement strand
GAGCCCGCGAACACGCCGCGCCGCAGGCGCGGCCAAAGATACAGAGGAGCAAGCGTGCGCGACATGGTCGAGATCGGTATGGGTCGGACCGCCCGGCGTACCTATGAACTGGACGATGTCGATATCGTCCCGTCGCGGCGGACTCGTTCGTCGAAGCAGGTATCGCTGGCGTGGCAGTTGGACGCCTACCGGTTCGAGATCCCGTTCCTGGCGCACCCGACCGATGCGCTGGTCTCGCCGGAGTTCGCCATCGAACTCGGCAGGCTCGGCGGACTCGGCGTCATCAACGGTGAGGGGCTGTGGGCCCGGCACGCCGATGTCGCCGCGAAGGTCGACCAGCTGCTCGAACTCGTCGCCAAGGGCGGCTATGAGCGGGCCGTCGGGCTGCTGCAGGAACTGCATGCCGCGCCGATGCAGCCGGATCTGCTGGCCGCCGCGGTCGCGCAGGTGCGGGCCGCCGGTGTGACGGTGGCGGTGCGGGTGAGCCCGCAGAACGCCCGCGCGCTGACCCCGGCGCTGCTGCAGGCCGGTATCGACCTACTCGTGGTGCACGGCACCATCATCTCCGCCGAACACGTCGGCGATGGTGAGCCGTTGAACCTCAAGACGTTCATCGCCGAATTGGATGTGCCGGTGGTGGCCGGTGGCGTGAGCGATCACAAGACCGCGCTGCACCTGATGCGCACCGGCGCCGCGGGCGTCATCGTCGGCTACGGCTCCTACCCCGGCGCGACGACCACCGGCGAGGTGCTCGGCATCGGGGTGCCGATGGCCACCGCCATCGCCGATGCCGCCGCCGCGCGTCGCGACTACCTGGACGAGACCGGCGGACGCTATGTGCACGTGATCGCCGACGGTGATATCGCCACCTCGGGTCAGTTGGCCAAGGCGATCGCCTGTGGCGCCGATGCGGCAATGCTCGGCGTCCCGCTTGCGCTGGCCGCCGAGGCACCGGGCCGCGGCTGGTACTGGCCGTCCTCGGCCGCGCATCCGTCGGTGCCGCGCGGTTCGCTGCTGCACGTGGAGGATCCGTGGGATCTGGGCGGCGAGCTGTCCGGTGACACCGGCGAGTCGGTGCGTCCGAGCCTGGAGCGTGTCCTGTACGGCCCCTCCGACGACCCGTTCGGCTCGCTGAATCTCGTTGGCGGCCTACGCCGCTCGATGGCCAAAGCAGGCTACTCCGACCTCAAGGAATTCCAGCGCGTCGGCCTCAGCGTCCGCGCCTGACCCCACCCCCTCGGCTCGTCGAGCGTAGTCGAATGGTGGTCGTCGAGGCAGTTCGCAGCCGCCATTCGACTACCGTCGGCGCACTATGGGTCAGTGGGTGTGGGTGGGTATGGAACGGGCGCGGAGGAACTGCTGGATGGCGTGATTCACTGGTTCGGGGTGGGTCATGGTTACTGCTAGGCGCGCGCCCGCGATTTCGACGAAGGTCGATGCGGTGAGATCGGTGGCCAGCTGCTGGGCGCGCTCGCGGGCGATGCCGCTGTCGGCGGCGTGAATCACCAAGGCGGGGCAGGTGATTTCGGATAAGCGATCCGAAACCGAATCGCGGCCGAGCAGACAGCCCGCGGCGACCTCGATGCCCTGGCGGTCGCGGACCAGCCAGCGTTTGGTCCAGATCGCCCGGTACCACTCGTCATCGCCGATCAGCCAATACGCGAGCTGTTCGACGGCCTCCTGCCGGGAGCCGTCGTCGTACCACTCGTCCAGGAATTTCTGGGTCGCGGTGGATTGCTCGGGTGTCGGGCCGTGCGCCTCGGTGCTGATCAGGATCAGTGCGGAAACCCGCTCGGGTGCGATGAGCGCGGTGCGCAGCGCGGTGAATCCCCCTTGCGCGGTGCCGCCGAACACGGCGCGTTCGGCGCCGAGATGGTCGAGCACGGTGAGGGCGTCGCGCGCGGCGGTCCAGTAGGTGAACGGTAGCCCCTGGTCCCTGGTGCGGCCGTGTCCGCGCGCATCCCAGGACACGATCCGGAATTCCGGTGCGAGCGCGGCCATTTGGGATGCGAACATCGTCCGGTCCATGAAGAATTCGTGCGCTAGTAAGACCACCGGACCGTCGCCGCCACTGTCCTCGTAGTGAATGTCGGCGTCTATCGCGCGGGCGAAGGGCACGGCATGAGGATAACCAGCAGTGTGGGGGCGCGCGGGAGGATTTCCGCCGCTGGCATCAAAGCCTCGCTGGCGCTCGGCTCCGATGCCAGCGATGCTGCTGTGCCGATGGTTCGCTCGCTGCGCTCGCTCACTAAACTGTTCGAGTGGCAGAAACTCAGAGACCGGTCCTCGTCGTCGACTTCGGCGCACAGTACGCCCAGCTGATCGCCCGGCGGGTCCGTGAATCGAGTGTGTATTCGGAGGTGATCCCGCATACCGCCACGGTCGACGAGATCGCCGAGAAGCAGCCGCTCGCGGTGATTCTGTCCGGCGGACCATCCAGCGTGTACGCCGAGGGCGCACCGCAGCTCGACGCGCGGCTGTTCGATCTCGACATTCCGGTCTTCGGCATCTGCTACGGCTTCCAGGCCATGGCGCAAGCGCTCGGCGGCACCGTCGCGCATACCGGCACCCGCGAATACGGTCGCACCGACCTCGATATCGATGGCGGTCTGCTGCACGGCGGCCTGCCCACCAGACAGCCGGTGTGGATGAGCCACGGAGATGCGGTCACCGACGCGCCCGAGGGCTTCGAGGTCACCGGAACCAGCGCGGGCGCTCCGGTCGCCGCGTTCGAGAACCGGGCCCGCAAGCTGGCCGGTGTGCAGTACCACCCCGAGGTACTGCACTCGCCGCACGGTCAGCAGGTGCTCAGCCGCTTCCTGCACGAACTCGCGGGCATCCCCGCCACCTGGACCCCGGCCAATATCGCCGAGTCGTTGATCACTTCGGTGCGCGAACAGATCGGCGACGGCCATGCGATCTGCGGGCTGTCCGGCGGTGTGGACAGCGCGGTCGCCGCAGCGCTGGTGCAGCGCGCGATCGGCGACCGCCTGACCTGTGTGTTCGTCGACCACGGCCTGTTGCGGGCGGGGGAGCGCGAACAGGTGCAGCAGGACTTCGTCGCCGCGACCGGCGCCAAGCTGGTGACCGTCGACGCGGTGGACAAGTTCCTAGGTGAGCTGAAGGGCGTCACCGATCCGGAGGAGAAGCGCAAGACCATCGGCCGGGAGTTCATTCGGTCGTTCGAGGATGCGGTCTCCGAGGTCGTCGTGGAACAGAGCGGTGGCACCAAGCCGGAGGTCGAGTTCCTGGTGCAGGGCACGCTCTACCCGGATGTCGTCGAATCCGGTGG
>NZ_BDBY01000059.1 GCF_001613225.1 Nocardia pseudovaccinii NBRC 100343 | reverse complement strand
GGAAATCGTTGCCCGCCAGCCGTTCCCGGGGCCCGGCCTGGCTATTCGCATTGTCGGCGAGGTCACCGCGGACCGCCTGGAGACGCTGCGGCAGGCCGATGCCATCGCACGCGAGGAGTTGACCGCCGCCGGACTCGATCGCCAGATCTGGCAGTGTCCCGTGGTGCTGCTCGCGGATGTGCGCAGTGTCGGCGTGCAGGGCGACGGCCGCACCTACGGTCATCCGATCGTGTTGCGTCCGGTCTCCAGTGAGGACGCGATGACCGCCGACTGGACCCGGCTGCCCTATGACGTACTCGAGCGCATTTCCACCCGCATCACCAATGAGGTGGCCGAGGTCAACCGGGTTGTCCTCGATGTGACGAGCAAGCCGCCGGGCACCATCGAATGGGAGTGACCCCGCAATCGGGACTGATTTGCCGGATTTCGGGAGTACCGTCAGCCGGATAGACCAGTTCCCCAGGGGGTCCGGATGGCAGCGAAGAAGCCGCTCTGCACCTTCCACGCGGTTGTCGAGGCACCGTGTGGGGTGGTCGCCGCGCTGCTCACCACGGTGAGCGCGGGCCCGGTCGGTCCGGACAACGCCTTCTTCCTCGTCGACGGGCCCGGCCCGGGGATCGAGTTGCGCGGCGGCCCGAACGAATTCCGGGCCGCGATCGCCGGGGATCTCAATGGGATTCGGGTCGAGGTGGATCGGGCGCAGGCGATGTTCGCGGTCGAGGGGCAGCGGTGGTTTCGCGCCGAATGTCGAGTGCTGCCGCATCCGAAGGGCGCTCGGGTGATCCAGCAGATGTTCAACGTGGCGACCAGTGGGCGGTGGATGGTGCCGATGATCGCGCGTGGTGTCGAGGGCAAGCAGCGGGTGAGTATGCAGCGGTTACTCGACCGGATCAGTGAACAATTGGGCTGTCCGGCCTATTTGGAGTAGTGGTTGTGGGCGGCGGTGTGCGGCCGAGGATGAGTTGCCCGAGTAATAAGCCGCCGCCGAGATAACTGCGGCTCGGTGTCAGCGGCATGAAACGGCCGATCGGGATTCCCGTATGGTCGGTCGGTTCGTCGTGGGTGTCGAACTGTTCCATGGGCATTGGCGTTCTGCTCCTCCGTAAAGAAAATGGCCCGTCCGCGGGACGGGCCATTCGGGTGATCAGCGGGGTCTGCGCGGGGAGATGACCAGGAAGATGCCGACCACGATGGCGGCGATCACGACGACCCAGCCGAGTGAGGCCACACCGGTGGCGGTCATGGTGGCCGGGCCGATGAAGGCCCAGATGCTCACGCCGAGGGCGAGCAGTCCGACGATCAGCAGGGAGACGGACGGCCCCCGCTTGGTGACGTTGTCATCGGTGGGGTCAGCCACGGTGCACCTCCGCATTGCCGGTCCGGACGTGGACTTTCAGGTCGAGCACCGGCGCGCCGTCGGCATGCGGGCCGGTAATACCGGTGGGGCAGTTGACATCTCCCAGATTGACGGTGCAATCGGTGCGCACCGCCATACCCTCGGGCAGCAGGATCCTGGCATCGCCGAGCCGGACCGCGACCTCGACGGTCCGGCTCTCGGTCAGGTTCAGCGACCGCAGATCCAATGTGCCTGTCCCCACCGTCAACTCGTACTTCGGGGCCAGGTCGGCCATCGAGGTCGGCGCCCAGGTGCGATCGCCGACGGTGGCGCTGTCGAATTCGATCGGGCCGAGCATCGAGGCCAGCACCACGAATCCGGCGAGCGGCGCGGTCAACACCAGCAGGCCGAAGCCGCGACGGAGGAATGCGCCGATCACCAGACCCAACCCGATCACCGCCAGCGCCACCGCGCCGATGCGTCCCGGTGTCATCCATTCGACGCCGGAAGCGGCCAGCGCACCCGCACCCGCGGCGGCCAGGATGGCCAGGCCGAGCACCACCGGGGTGAGCCGGGAGCGTGGCCGTTTCGGCGGGGGCGCAACGATGGTGCGGGTCGGAGTGGGTTCGGGGAGATCCCAGGCGAGTGGGGCTACGCCGAGCGGGTCCCAGGAGGGTGGGGTCAGGGCGGTAGGAGGCGTGGCCGTTGTGCGGGATGGGGGAGTGCTTGTGCGCGAGGTGGATTCGGTTCGCGATGAGCTACTGCCGCTTTCCGAGTCGGTGTCGCTCGCGCCGGACGTAGCGGCAGGTTGTGTGGTGTCGCCGCTGGACGTCGTGGTCCCGCCGGGCGTGTGCGGCGATTCGGAGGCGGGAATTCCCGGCGTTGTTCCGTTGCCGGGCGTTGGGGTCCCTACGGGAGGCGCTTCGAAACCCGCCTGGCCCTTGTCGAGCAGGACGGTATCGGCATCTTCCTTACGCAGCAGGACGGTATCGGGATCGGCTGGCGTAGTGCCCGCAACGATCGGCGTGCCGCCCTTTTCGATCAATTCGGGTTCAGCGTCGCCATTTTCGGCATCGGGCAAGAGAACTGTGTCCGGATCTGCCTGCTGCGCCGAGGTATTCGGTGCTGCCTGTGCTGGAGCATCCGGAACATATGCGTCCGGCAACTTCGTGTAGGGGGTGTACATCGGCGGCACATCAGGTGCGTAGAAGTCACCGGGCATCGTGCGCGGGGGGAATACGGCCCCGGGGTAGCCGGTCGCGGTGAGACCGCCGTCGAAGCCGCCGAGCGAACTCGTGCCGGGCGGCGGCTGCGGGTTTCGCATATGCAGCATCCACCAACCGGCCAGCAGCAGCGACATGCTGATCATGCCCGAGCCTGCCAGTCCGACGCCGACCGGTCCGATGGTGCTGACCGCGATGGCGAGTGCCACGATCAACACGATGGTCTTGGTCTGCGACTGCGAGCTGTGCCCCTTGCCGAACAGCGACTCGGCTGCCGAGGACTGATCACCCGCCTCGCTGAACAACAGCCAGGCGAGCAAGTAGAGCACGATGCCTGCCCCGCCGAAAATTGTCGACACCACGAGCGCGACCCGCACGAGCACCGGATCGATCCCGTAGCGCTGCCCGAACCCGGCCGCGACGCCCGCGATCGGACCTTGCCGCGGCAACCGGACGGGCCGCGACTGCCACATCTGGTGAATCTGATCGCCGAAGCTCGTTTTCGTCATGGTTTCCATGGTCGTGCTGACCAGCACTTCGGCGCATCGGGGGGAACCCTGAGAAAATCTCTGATCTCTTTGGACCAAGCGGTCTCTTGTTCAGTCGCAGGGCGGACGGTAGGAGAGTTGGGGCAGGTAGCGCTGCCAGAGTTCGGGTGTCATGAGGGTGGCGGTGGCATGACAGATGCGCTCGATCGCGTGCTGTTCGTCCAGATCCCACAGTCGACGTTCGCCACCGCTGCTCGAGGCGGACAGATAGTCGCCCTGTGGATGGAACTGGATGAACCAGACGTTGGGGCCGGGCGGTGCGATGGAACTGGACATGAGGCGGGGATGACGGCGATCGGTGAAGTCCCACAACCGCACCGATCCGTCGTTTCCGCTGGTGGCCATCGTCTTGCCGTCGGGACTGAACGAGGTCGAGATGATCGCCAGATTATGTGCGGTGACCCGGTCACCGATCGGTTCGGGCGATGCCGGGTTACTGATGTCCCAGACCTGGAAGGTTTCGTTCGCCACGGTGACGGCGGTGCGGCCGTCGGGGTGCATGATCACGTCGAGCATCAGCGGCGAGTGCTCCGGCGGGGACGTACCCATCCGGACAGGGCGGTCCGGGTTCGAGATGTCCCACAGTGTCAGCCTGGTTCGCAGGGCCATCGCCGGTGAACTCGGTTCGGACAGGGTCGACTCGATGATCGCGAGGGTGGGCCCGGTCGGATTGAATCCGATGGCTTGGACCTGCGCGGGAGCCACTGATGTCGGTGCTCCGAGTACCACCGGCCGGGAGCGGTCCGCAATGTTCGCGAGTTGGAAAGTATCGACCTTGGGATCCAGAGTCTGCGCCGCCAGGGTCCAGTCGCGGTTGACGCTCAGGCGCGACCATTGCGACGACGCGGCCTGCCAGTCGCCCGATACCCGAATGTTCTTCGGGTCGGAGAGGTCGACAAGGAACATCGGCCCCGTCGGACCGTCCCGCGCTATCAGGGACTTTCCATCAGGGCTCAGGGCCCGGATCGATGATCCCGGTTTCGCCCGGAATTCCCCGATCCGGACTGGTTCCCGGGGGTTGCCGGTATCCCATATGACGAATGTGCCGTCGCTGGAATCGCTCACCATTCGGGTGCCGGTGGCATCGAATATCGGACTCCGGCCCCAGTCGGTGTGTCCATCGAGAACCGCAGGAGCCAGGGACCACAGCCGCACGACTCCCTCGGTGCCACCGACGGCCAAAATCTTTCCATCCGAGCTGAATGCCAGCCCCGTCGGTTCACCGGTACATCGGGTGGGAATTCTCGCGTCGTTGAGGCAGCGGGATGGAATCGCCGACAGCTGGGCGCCCAGCGGGGTCGGCTGGGCGGGATCGGCGATATTCCATAGTTTCGCTCCGGTGGCACCGCCGGTCGCCAGTGTGTGGCCGTCCGGGCTGAAGGCGAGCAGGGGGACCGGCTGCTGAACCACGTTATCCACCAGCGGATTTCCGAGCGGGTGCGGGTGGGCGGGATCATCGGCGGCCCACAACTGGGTCACGCTGACGTAGGTGTGTCGTACGGTCAGGCGTGGACCGGCCAGAGCGAAGACGATGTTGTCAGGGCTGAACCGGATTGCTTCGACATCATGGGTCACCTCGAATGGTGTTCCAGCGCGGGTGATTTCCCCCGTGCCCGAGACGGACCACAATTCGACCGTAGCGATACTGCGGTCCCAGTCGCTGGTCGCGACCGCCAGTAACCGCCCATTGCCGCTGAACGCGAACGCGGACAGGTCCCGGTCGCGCGGCGTGGGGATGAACCGCCCCTGGATCGGTGCGGCCGGGTTGCCGACATCCCACAGGGTGATGCCTTTGTCGCGCATGGACCCGACTGCCAGCGTCCGTTCGTTCGGGCTGAAGGACACCAGATAACCCGTGTCGCCGGTGGCCGTCGGCGGTGATCCGAACAGCCGGGGATGCGCCGGATCACGGACATCCCACAGTTGCGGTCGCGCCGAAGTGCCGGTGGTCGCGAGCACCGTGCCATCCGGGTTGAATGCCATGGACGTCGCCCCGGAAGGGGATTCGCGTAGCGGCTCGCCCAGCGGGTGGGGATGTCGCGGATCGGCGACGTCCCAGAGACGGATGGTGTTGTCGTTGCTCGCGGAAGCCAGCACCCGGCCATCGGGTCGGTACGCGATGGTCCTGATTCCCTCGTCGTGTGCGACAAATGGTGTTGCGAGGGCGAGGTTCTGGGTCGCGAGCAACCGTGCCCGCACCTCCGGATCGCCCGGCCTGAGTTGTCCGGCGATGAGATATAGCTGCGCGGACAGCGATGGATCGATTTGTTGTAGTCGATCCGCCTCCGCCAGTACGGATCCGAAGTTCTTGTCGTTGCGCTGCTGTTTGGTGAGCTCGGCCTGCGCGTAGGCGACCGTGCCGAGTACGAGTAGGCCGACGCCGAGCATGGCGAGGACTACGCGGGTCACCGACGACCGTCTGCGGGTATGCGTTCGCGCTGCTCGGGAATGCTCGAGGAAAGTGCGGATCTGGCCGCCGACCGTAGGCGGATCGACATGACCGAGTGCGGTCTCGAGCCGGGTGCCCCGATAGAGCAGTGAGGGATCCTGCCCGGTCGAATCCCATTCCGCGGCATCGGCTTCCAACCGTTGCCGGACGAGGTAGCCGACGCGGTCCTCATCGATCCAGGTGTGCAGTCGCGGCCACGCGTCCAGCACGATCTCGTGGGTCAGGTACACCGAGTCGGAGTCGAGGGTGATCAGGCGGGTGCGGGCAAGCAGTTCCAGTGCGGCCGTGGCGGATATCGGGTCGGTGGTGCGTTGCAGCAGGTTCGGACGGACGGCGATGCGCCGGGTATCGCGCGAATCATTGGCGACGGCAACGAGCCCGAGCAGGACATCCTTCGCGGAGGACTGCTGGGTGTCGGATAGTTCGCTCCATGCCTGTTCGGCGGTGGCGGCTATGGAGCCGATGACACCGCCCGCCTTGCGATATCCGGCGACGGTGAGTTTGCGGCCTTCGCGGTGCTGCCAGGTGGCGGCCATGACGTGCGACAGCAGCGGGAGTGCGCCTGGATCGTAGCTCTGGCGGTTCTCGTGATCACCGAGTCCGCAGAGTTCGGTGATCACCAGTTCTGCTAGGCCGGACTCCAGTTCGAGCCCGGCGTGGTTGGCCGGCCCGATGAGTGCTCGGTCCAGTTCGTCCAGCCGCATGGGGCCGAGTAGATAGCTCCGGTGTTCGAGAGCGTGCTGCAGGATCGGGTAGTCGAGGCACTGGGCATAGAAATCGGCGCGCAGGGCGATGACGACAGTGAGGGCATCCTCGGCCCGAGTGGCGCAGCGGTCCAAGACATTCAGGAAGGTTTCGCGCTCGCGCTCATCCGGGCAGGCGGTGAACAGTTCCTCGAACTGGTCCACGATGAGCAGTCGGCGTTGGTCGGCGCTCCACTGGTCGAGCGCCGTGCACACCTCGTCGGCGGATGGCTCGGCTATCGTGTTATCCGCGTGAAAAGCCTTGGCCAGCGCGCGAAGCGGCCTCGCCCCGGGTGTCATCGTGGCGGTCGACCAGTTGTCGGTGACGGCGGGTATGAGCCCCGCGGCCAACAGCGAGGACTTGCCCGCACCCGATGCGCCGATCAGCACGACGACGCCATCCGCGTCGGCGACGGCGCCCTGGACCAAATCGACGAGTTCGGCAGTGGATCGGCTTCTGCCGAAGAACAGGTCCCGGTGCTGCTTGCGATACGAGGTGAGTCCTAGGTAGGGACAGCCCGCGTCGTCCTCGTCATTCGGTGTCCAGGTTATGGCGGCCTGCCAGAGCCGTTGCCACTCACGCACTTCCAGCAACTGCCGACTGACCTGCGTCTCGGCCTTCTTGGCCAGGTCGATCAGGGTGAGCACCACCGGAAGCAGCGATTCGAAGCGAGCCGGAACATTGCGCCCCGCCTTCCAATCGCTGATCCGTTGCACCGAAGCACTCGCGGCAGCCCGCGTCCCCTGCGCGGCCCGCATCCTCGCTCCGGCCGCCGTGGCCACCCGTCGCAGCGTCGGATTGCCCGCGGCCGCATAGAGATCGGCGAATCGTTGCGCGAAAACCGCACGCGGTGATCGGATTTCCCCCCGGGCCTCGGCGGTGCTGTCCCCGGCTACCACGTGCGCCCGATCTTTTTGGGCGACACAAACATAGGGACAATTTAGCCGGTTCGAGGACAGGTACGGATCGGGCGGCGGTGCGATCGTCGATCGCACCGCCGCCCTTGCACTGCCGGATTACAGGAAGATCCGGTCTCCTGTTACCGCGTCGGCGGCGGTGACCTCGGGTGTGTCGGCCGTGAGGGTCACATAGGACTGGATGGTGAGCGGGCCGCCGCAGTTCTTGACCACCAGGTGATAGTCGTGGCTGACCAGATAGCCGGTGCCGCCGAGAGCCAGTGCCTTGGTGCCCACTTCGATCGGCTTGATCTCGCCGGGGCTGATCGACATGTCGAGGCTGACACCGGCGTAGATCTTCGGGCCGATGCTGGCATCGAAGTTCGGTGACGTCGAGTCGCCGCTGCCGCTGACACCGATGCTGAACCCGGCGTCGAAGCCGATCCCGGCCTGGATATCGACCGTGAGATCGAGATCGACCGCACAGGCGACCAGATAGCCCGCCTTCATGGTGCCCGTCGCATTCGCCGGGATGGTGCCGTAGAAGGTGTTGTCCAGGAACACCTCTCGGTTGGTCGGCATTCCATTGGGCGGGGGGACCGGGCGGAACTGTTCGTCCATATGGCCGACGGTGAGCTCGAATCCCCCTGGGCCCGAGTAGTTCTTCTCGTGCGGCGCCGTGCCCTGGGCGGCGGCGAATGGCGTGCCCGCCAATGCGATTCCGACTGAGATGGCGGCGGTGAGCAGTACCGACTTGATGTGCATGATTCCTCCCCGAACCTGTGCTCGGCCCCCTGCGGCACGAGTCCCCTGCGTTCAGTGGGACGTTTCCGCCCCGGAAGAAACGTACGCGCGCGGTCGTGCGCCGCCGCGGCCATTGTCCAGTGGGAGGTATGAAAAGTGCTGGTAGATGCATTCGGGACCAGTTATCCGGTCCGGCGGAGCACGAATCGGCATCCGGTCTGCTCGGCGCCTCCCGGGACGGCTGAGCGGCGGATAAGAACGACAGTTCAGCGCGGGTTTTTTGTCCGGACCGGACGGCATCGGTGTGACTACAGGTGCACCGGGATCACTGCGGTGGGGCGGGCCAGGGAGCAGAGCATCGACGAGGTGGGTCACCTCGCGCAGTGCGGAGTCGATCGGGACGGCCTCGGGGTCCAGTAGTGACTGGTAGACGGCTCCGCGTATGGCGCCGACGATGAGCATCGCGTGGCTCGGCGCGTCGGCGGTGGGGGATGCCTGTGCAACTCCCTGTGCGATGGCGCGGCGTAGATCGCGATATTCCTCGGGCCGTGACCGGCAACTCCACGAAGCAGGCAGCGACACAACAACTGCGCACCGGCAGTATCTACGGTGCGATCATCATTTCCAGCGATTTCACCAACCACCGAGGACTTCACCGCGTCTCGGCCGAGGCGTGTGCGGGCTCCAGCTATAGATGACGGTGAGGTGCCGGTTTCCGCCCGTTTCCCAGTTGCAGTTGGCGTGTGATGCCAGGTTTCTCGGCGGGGTTTCAGGACTCCACGATGTCGACCAACTGCTTACCGAGATTGCCGCCCTCGAAGACGGCGCGCAGTGCACTCGGTGCGGATTCCAAACCGCTGCTTACGGTTTCGGCGATGGTGAGTTCGCCCCTGTCGTGCCACTCGCGCAACGCCGCGAACGCCTCCGGAAAACGGCCGAGATAGTCGAGAAAGATGAACCCTTCCATGCGTGCCCGGCGCATGGCCAGCTGCATGTAGTTCCGCGGCCCGCACTGTGGGTCCGCACCTTGATACCCGGAAGAGATGGCACCGGCCAGAACAACACGAGCGCCGGGCGCCAGGTGCGCCAGACCATGCTCTAGAACGCGGCCGCCGACACCATCGAAGAAGACGTCGACACCGTCCGGAGCCATGCGGGTCAAACAGGCGTCGATGTCATCATGTTTGTAATCGATGGCGGCATGCAGGCCCGCGCGATCAGTGATCCAGGTGCACTTGTCCGGACCGCCTGCGGTGCCGATGACAGTGCAGCCCAAGGCTTTCGCTATCTGTCCCGCAATCGATCCGGTCACACCGGCCGCAGCCGACACCAGCACCGTCTGGCCGGGCTCGGGCCGGCCGATATCCGTCATGCCGAAGTACGCGGTCAAGCCGGGCGCTCCGAACAGGCTCAGCATCATCGTGGGGGGTACACCGTCGGGCACCACGTTCAGCCCGAACAAGCCACCTTCGGACGCGACGGCGTAATCCTGCCAGCTGACCATACCGGCGACCCAGCTGCCCACCGGATAGCTCGGAGTGTTCGAGTGCACCACCTGCCCCACCCCGCTACCCCGCATCACCGTGCCGACCGGGACCGCATCGATGTAGTTGTCCGCATCGTTGAGCCAACCACGCTGCGTGGGATCAATACCCAGCCGATGCACCCTGACCAAGGCTTCCCCCGGCCCCGCAACCGGAACCGGAACGCTCCCGAGCTCGAAATCCCCATCCCGCAACGCCCCCTCGGGCCGCCTCCGTAAAATCCACTGCCGGTTCACCGTCTCCGCCACTCGGCGATGCTAAATCACACACATCGCAGTCTTCGAACCGTTTTCCACCGTGACTCATACGCACGGAATTCGGCATTACCGAGCGTTTCCTGAGCCCAAGATCAGGGTGATTCCTGATGGTCGGTGTCGGTGGGTCGTGCCAGTATCGAAGGCATGTACCCGTCCGTGCCCGCGTTCGATGCTGCTCGGGGGGCCGATCCCCGGGGTTTCGGCGCCGCGCCCGGGTTCGCGCCAGGCCCCGGCCGCTTCGGCGCCGCACCGGCCCTGCCGCCGACACCGCCGTATCCGCGGATGGTGCGGCGTTCGGGGGGCCGGATCGTCGGCGGTGTCGCCGGCGGTATCGCCGACCACCTCGGGCTCGATGTGTTCAAGGTGCGGATGGCGTTCGTATTGCTGTCCGCGCTGGCGGGGGCGGGGATCGTCGCCTACGGGATGCTGTGGATCTTCACCCCGGGCGGCCACGATGCGGTGAAGCCGACCGGTAAGGAACGCCGTCAGGCGATCGGGTTGGCCCTGCTCGGGCTCGGGCTCGCGGTCGGGGTGTCGTGGTTGTTCAGCGGTACCGCGGCGAAGGTGATCGTCCCGATCGTCGTGGTGGCGGTGGGTGCGGCGCTGGTGTGGCGCGAGTACGACACCGACGGCCCGCGCTCGCTGCTCGGGCTGCCCGCGCGACCCTCGGTGGTGACCTGGTCGCGCATCGTCGCCGGGATCACCATGATCGTGCTCGGACTCGGCGTGGTGGTGCTGGCCAGGATCGATCTGAGCTCGCTCGGCTCCGCGCTGATCGCGGTGGCGGTCACATTGATCGGCGCCGGTCTGCTGACGGTGCCGCTGTGGCTGCGCATGATGCGCGCACTGAATGCCGAGCGCGCGGCCCGCATTCGCAATGAGGAACGCGAGGAAATCGCGTCCCACCTGCATGATTCGGTGTTGCAGACGTTGGCGCTCATCCAGCGTCAGGCCGACGATCCGCAAGAGGTGGCCCGGCTGGCGCGCAGTCAGGAGCGGGAGCTGCGCCGCTGGCTCTTCGAGGATTCCGGGCCCGCGCAGTCGAGTCTGGCCGCGGCGCTGCGCACGATCGCGGGCGAGGTCGAGGATCAGCACGGGGTGAAGGTGACTCCGGTCACCGTCGGCGATGTGACGATGGACGGTGCCGACAGCGGGTCCGGCCTGCCGAAGGAGCATTTCACCGCATTGCTCGGCGCGAGCCGGGAGGCGCTGGTGAATGCCGCCAAACATGCGGGCGTCCCGGAGATCGATCTGTTCGCCGAGGCGGAACCGCATCAGGTGAGCATCTTCGTGCGCGATCGCGGGGCCGGATTCGATATCGCGGCGGTGCCGCAGGATCGGCGGGGTGTCGCGAAATCCATTCGCGCCAGAATCGAGCGGCGCGGCGGTCAGGTGGAGATCCTGTCCACGCCCGGTCGGGGCACCGAGGTGCGGATCATCATGCCGCGCACCGACTCCGGTGCCGATCGGGACCGGGCCGAGGCGGAACAGCCGGTCGGCGACGATCAGGTCGACGGAGTACGACAGACAGTTCGCAACGCCAAGTGATCGCCCCGATGATGCGACGCGGGTCGTAGCTCGGATGACGACGGCTGCGGTGGCAATTGTGGTACCGATGAAGTGCGGACGGCCTGCGGGCGGTCCGCGCGTCAGGGTGGGTCGACCCACCGAGGGTGAGGAGAAGTAGGTGACCGTGCGGGTCTTTCTCGTCGATGATCACGCCGTATTCCGCTCGGGTGTGCGGGCCGAATTGAGCCGGGAGACCGATATGGAGGTCGTCGGAGAGGCCGGGGGCGTGGCCGAGGCGGTCGCCGGAATCAATGCCGCGCGTCCGGATGTCGTACTGCTCGATGTGCATATGCCCGATGGCGGTGGGGTCGCGGTGCTGGCAGGCATCGATGACGGTCCGGTATGCCTGGCATTGAGCGTCTCCGATGCCGCCGAGGATGTGATCGCGGTGATCCGCGCGGGTGCGCGCGGCTATGTGACCAAGACGATCTCGGGATCCGAACTGGCCGATGGCATTCGGCGGGTCGCCGGTGGTGATGCGGTGTTCAGTCCGCGGCTGGCCGGTTTCGTCCTCGACTCGTTCACCGGAAAGTCGCCCGTCCCGGAGCCGCCGCTGGATCCCGAACTGGATTCGCTCACCCCGCGCGAACTGGAAGTGCTGCGGCTGCTCGCCCGCGGCTACACCTATCGGGAAATCGCGGAGAAGCTCTATATCTCGGTGAAAACCGTCGAGACGCACGCCTCCAACGTGCTCCGCAAGACTCAGCAGTCCAACCGCAACGCGCTCACCCGCTGGGCGCACCGCCGCCGCATCGACTGAGCCGCAAGCATTCCGGCTGCCGCGCATTTCCTAGCCGCGCACGGTTTCGCCGCGCCGATCCGCGCCGCGCCGATCCGCGCCGCGCTGGTTCGCGCCGCGCTGGTTCGTGTCGTGCTGGTTCGCGCC
>NZ_BDBY01000058.1 GCF_001613225.1 Nocardia pseudovaccinii NBRC 100343 | reverse complement strand
GCGTGCTGGTTCGTGTGCGCGGCTGAAGTCGCGCGGCAACTAAGAAGCTGTGGCGCAGCAGATTCCGGTCGCAGCGATCACATCATCGCGATGATGACGGCGATGATGAGGATCAGGCCGATCAGCAGGCCGATGGCGATGGCGAGCGGGGCATTGCTCGCTTCCTTCGACTTCGACTTCGCCTTCGGGCGCTGGGGTGCGGCGGCCGCTGGACCCGACGGGTTGCCGCGATGCGGGCGCGGCAGCGGAGTCGAGTGCGGACTGCGCAGCCCCGATGCCGAATTGCGCGCCGCCCATGCCGGAATGGTGCCGTCCTCGGTGCGCACCGGAGCGCCGAGAATATACGGACCGGTGCCGGGACCGAATGCGGCGGTGAGGATTTCGTCACGTGCCTCGGCCATGGTCGGCCTGCGCTGCGGGGCCGGTTCCATCATGTGCAGCAGCGCGTTGGTGAGCATGCCGCTGCGGCTGGGCGGGATGATCTGGGCCATGGCCGCGCGATAGACCACGGCGTCGGTGTCGTCGTCCATACCGAACGGCGGTTGCCCCTCGATCGCGGTGTAGAGCGTGGCGCCGAGGGAGAACACATCGCTGGCCGTGGTCGGCTGCGCGCCGCGCGCCACCTCCGGGGGGAGATAGGCGGGGGTGCCAGTGATCACGCCGTCCGGTTCGTCGGAGTTGTCGGTCGCACCACGCGAGATGCCGAAGTCGCTGAGCTTGGCCATGCCGACGACGGGTCCGCGGTCGGCGACGAGGATATTGCCCGGTTTGATATCGCGGTGCACGATGCCCGCGGCGTGCGCGGCCGCCAACGCATCGGCGACCTGTGCCCCGATCTGCGCCACCTCGATCGGCGGCAGTGCGTTCACCAGCGCCAATGCCCTTGCGACACTGCGTGATGGCAGATGTTCCATCACCAGCCACGGCTCGCCGGCCTCGAGCACCACGTCGTAGACGGCAATGGCGTGCTCGTGCGAGAGCTTGGCCGCGACCCGGCCCTCGTGCATGATCTGGTTGCGGATCTCGTTGGCCTGCGCCTCCGGGAGTCCGGCGGTGGAGAGCACCTGTTTGATCGCGACGTCCCGGTTGAGCAGACGATCGTGTGCGAGCCATACCGCGCCCATACCGCCGCCGCCCAGTTTCGACTGCAGACGGTAGCGGCCGGCAACCAGATAATCGGGGCCGACAATGGGACGAGCGCGTTCGGTCACGGTGCGAGGGTAGCGGAAAACGAGGCCAGCTGGCCTGATTCGCGCCGTGCCGGTTATTGCGTCAGCAGGCGATCCGGGTGCATTCCGTCCACCATGCCGATGAAGGGCGGGTGAATGCTGTAGCCGAGCATGCGCCGGATTTCGGGCGAGACCGCGCGCACCGTATCGCGACTGGTCGAGAGCGTGAAGGCCTCCTGGGTGCGCAACCACGGCTCGCAGTACTGCGCGGTGGCGGCCAACCGCGGGCTCGCCGAGCGGTTCGCGCCGCCGCCGTGCCAGAGGGTGCCGAGGAAGAAGACGCACGATCCGGCGGGCATGACACCGGGCACGCGGACGTCGTTCTCTTGCGGTATCCGACCGTCCGGCCAGCGGTGACTGCCCGGGATCAGCATCGTCGCGCCGTTCTCGGCGGTGAATTCGTCGATCGCCCAGACGGTGGCCGCCGACAATGCCTTTCGTGGTCGCGGCACCGGATAGAAGCCGTCGTCGGGATGCAGGAGTTGGGCATTTTCGCCCGGGGCGATATTGATGATTTGCAACTGCGACAGCAGATATCCAGGCAGCAGAAGTCGATCCAATAGGGCGAGCACGCGGGCATGGTCGACCAGCCGATCGACCATGCGCGTCTTGCCGAGCACGCTGTAGAGCCGCTGAGTCCGGTGTCCCTCGAACGTATTTCGCCCATTCGGGCCGAGTAAGGGCAGGAGTTCTTCGCGAAGTGCCGCGCACTGCGCCGAGTCGAGCAGGCCCTCGAGAATTACGTAGCCGTCGCGATCGAGGGCGGCGAGATCGGCGTCCACCTGCGCGGCGGGGACGTCGCGTAATTCGTGGACCGTGCGATGGGTTCGGGACAGGTCGCCTGCGAGGTCCTCGAGTCGTTCGACCTCTGGTTGTGCATTACTCATTGTTCTTCCTTCCCCGAGCCGGTTGCGCCGGCCACGAATTCCCATACTTGATCGGCGACGACGGCACGGTCCGGGCGCGGACTGCGGGTGAGCGCCACCGCAACGGCCATGTGCACGCCACCGAGGACGGCCGCGACGAGCAGTTCCGGATCACGGTCCGCGGGCACCATGCCCTGGCGCTGGCCCTGCGCCATATTTCGGATGCCGACCTCGACCGCCTGCTGCAGCCGTTGCCGTTCCACGCCCGCGGCCTCGGCGTCACCGAATCGTCCGAGCGCGACGGGGGCGAGCGGATCGTCGTAAAGGAAGTTCACCCAAGCCACCACGCGCGCGTGTTCGCGCTCGCGCCAATCCTTTCCGGCGAATTCCGCATAGGTGACGGTTTCGCCGAGTCGGTCGTAGAAGTCGGTGATGACGGCGGTGAGCAGTCCGCTGCGCGAGCCGAAGTATCGATAGGGCAGTCCGACGCTGACCCCGGCGCGGCGGGCGACGGCGGCCACCTCGAGTTCGCCGGTTTCGCTCAGCTCCGCATGCGCCGCCTCCAGCAGTCGCCTGCGTGCCGTCGCGCCGCGGCCGGACCATTCTTGCTCGTTCATGACTCCCGATCCTAAGTTGAGTTCAACTCAAAAACAACGAAGTGATCGCGTGTACTTGACGGAAATCGGGGGCGGGTTTCTACTGGGCGGGTATCGAACGTATATTCGATATCGATCGATAGCTGGATCGGTGCTGAATCTTTGATCGTGGAGGTTCGGGCCGCGCTTCGCCTCGGGTCCATCGTTGGAAGTAGGTGGTTGTGATGGGTTCGGATGAGGATTCAGGGGCGGGGAGACGGCGGGATGGGATGCCGCCGAGGGATAAACCGACACTGGATGAGCTGCGCCGACGGATGGCGGCGATACCCGGGCGCGGGGAAGCGGCGGCCGACCGGATTCCGCACGCCGCCGAATTGCGCAGGGAAGCACTCGCGGTGCCGCCCGCCCTTGCGGAGCTGTTGCCTGATGGCGGCCTGGTCAAGGGGTCGGTGGTGGCCTATTCGGGTGCGAGTTCGCTGCTGGCCGGGCTGCTCGCCGCGGTGACCGAGGGCGGTGGACATGCCGCGGTGGTCGGGGTGCCCCGGCTCGGGCTGCTCGCCGCGGTCGAGATGGGTGCGCAATTGCAGCGCCTCGCCGTGGTCGCCGATCCCGGGCCGGATCCGGTGGAGGTGGCCGCCGTGTTGCTCGACGGCCTCGATCTGGTGGTGCTCGGCCTCGCAGGCGCTGCTGTCGCCCCGTCCCGCACCCGCGTCATCGCCGCCCGCGCGCGCAGCAAAGGGGCCACCCTGGTGGTCACCGACGGCCGCTGGCCCAATCCGTCCCTGCGCGTGGACACCCGCATCGCCGGGTACGGCGGCCTCGGCGCGGGGCGTGGCCGCCTTCGCTCGCTCCGCCTCGAGGTCGCGGTCCGCGGCAAGGCGGGCCCACCCTGCCACGGCCGAATCGAACTGCGCCCCAGTGCGAGTCGAGTGGAATGGGTGGCACTGGAATCGGTGGCCGCGGCCGATGAAGTGACCGTCGAGGCGCGCGGTGCGGCGTCATGAGCCGGGCCGTCATGCCATGCTCAGCTGCGCGAAGCGGGTTTTCGGGTTTTCGACTCGGCGGCGAGGCCGAAGCAAGTGAGGTGACGTTCCGTGCGTGCGGTGCGTCGGCGTGATCCGCGCGCAGTGACGCTCGCCGCTGTAAGCAACGGCGGTCCGAGGGTAACGGTCGACTGTCGCATTGACGGTGGTCGGGAGATAACGGCCGACTGTCACGTCGGCCCCAGGTCTGGACTGTGTAGCGTCCTGATACTCCTTCGCAATACGCGGGTGGACAGGCCGTGTGCACATCGGTGCCGAGGCGAGCGCGCCAGGATCGACCGCTCTTACCTCGAAGCGCGGGACTTCGCGCCGCAGCTCCGTCACACGAAAACCTGCGCTGCCGACCAAGGCGCGTCGCCGGTCGGCAACAAGGGTGGACTGTGCAGCCTCATGATTCGCCTTCGCAATGCACGGGTGGGCGGGCCGTGTGCAGGTGAGCACGCCAGGGTCGGCCGCCCCTGCCTCGATGCGCGGGATCTCGTGGCACCCGCGCCGCCGCTCGGCAGCGAGATTCGTCCGGACATCCTGTCTTGTGACCGGGCACTTCGGACAGCGGGTGCCCGGTCGCTACACGGGGTGCCGGGGTGATCCGGCCGAGTCGGGTGGGTGGGATGCGGGTGCTGGCGCTGTGGTGTCCGGACTGGTCGGCGGTGACGGCGGCGGCGGTGGCGCGGGTGCCTGCGACGCGGCCGGTGGCGGTGCTGTTCGCCAATAAGGTGGTGGAGTGCTCGGCCATTGCCAGGGCCGAGGGGGTGCGGCGCGGACTGACCAAGCGGGAGGCGCAGGCGCGGTGTCCGAATGTGTATGTCGCGCAGGTGGATCCGGATCGGGATGCGCGATTGTTCGAGCCGGTGGTGGCGGCCATCGATGCGACGGTGCCGGGAGTGGAGGTGCTGCGCCCTGGGCTGTTGGTGCTCGGTGCGCGGGGTGCGGCCCGGTTTTTCGGGTCCGAGGAGGCCGCGGCCGAGCGGCTCGTCGACGCGGCCGCCGCGGTGGGGGTGGAGGCGCAGATCGGTATTGCCGACGAATTGTCCACGGCGGTGATCGCCGCGCGTTTCGCCGCGATCGTGCCGCCCGGCGACGGTGCGCGATTCCTGGCGCCACTGCCGGTGCGCGAACTCGCGCTCGAACCGAGCCTGTCCGCACCGGAACGCATCGAGCTGGTGGATCTGCTGCATCGCTTGGGGTTACGGCGGATCGGCGATTTCGCCACACTGACCCCGATCGAGGTCACCTCGCGCTTCGGCGCCGATGCCGTGCTGGCGCATCGCTGTGCCAGGGCCGTGCCGGAACGTCCGCCGTCCGCACGTCGTCCGCCGAAGGACCTGGCGGTGCAGTATCGCTGCGAGCCGCCGATCGATCGGGTCGATGCCGCCGCCTTCGCGGGGCGCATGCTCGCCACCCAGTTGCACGAGGCGCTGTCCGATGCCTCGATGGCCTGCACCCGACTATCGGTGCTCGCGGAAACCGAGGCAGGCGAACAACTTTCGCGCATCTGGCGGTGCGCCGAACCGCTGACTCCGGAGGGCACCGCGGATCGGGTGCGCTGGCAGCTGGACGGCTGGCTCACCCGCCGCGACCGTCCCACCGCACCGATCACACTGCTGCGCCTGGAACCCGTCGAAGTCGTCGCGGCGAGCGCACTTCAGCTCGGTCTGTGGGGCGGTGTCGGGGAGGAGGACGAGCGGGCCCGCCGCGCCCTGATCCGGGTGCAGGGTCTGCTCGGCGGCGAGGCGGTCCGGGTCGGTGTGCTCAGCGGCGGCCGCGGACCCGCCGAACGCATCACCATGGTCGCCCTCGGTGACGAGCCGATTCCGGCCGCCGATCCGGGCCTGCCGTGGCCCGGCCGCCTGCCCCGCCCCGCACCCGCGGTGATCCTGGTGAACCGTCCGGTGGTGCGGCTGGAGGCCGCCGACGGAACCCCCGTGCAGGTCACCGACCGCGGCCTCTTCACCGCCGACCCGGCCCTGCTGCGTTGGGGCAGCAAGCAGTGGCCCCTTGCGGGCTGGGCAGGTCCGTGGCCGGTGGACGAACACTGGTGGACCCCGGAATCCGCCACCCTCTGCGCCGGAATCGCCGCCCGCATCCAGGTGCAGCTCGCGGGTGAACCGGCTGACGTCCGTGTCCTGCTGCTCATTTACAACGATCAGACCTGGCGTGCCGAAGGACTCTACGACTGACTACGTGCGCGACCACACCAGCGCCAGCGTGAACGGATGTCCGCGCAGCTCCGCCCATTTCGGCTTGGCCGCGATCCATGCGTCATCCACCAGCGCCTCGGCCATCTCGGTGAGCACCCAGCCCGCCGCGGATGCCGCCGACACCTGCTCGCTGATCAAGTGCAGATGCGTGCTGATCGCAACCGGCTCTCCGGACGCGGGTGTGTAGTGCGTCGGCATGCCGGTCACCATCATGAACTGCGGGTGATAGCTGACCGTGACACAGGTGCCGCCGGGTGCGGCCAGCCGCCAGGCTTCGGCGTAGAAGGGCGTCAGCTCGTCCAGGTGCTCGTCGATCAGCGATGAGATCACCAAATCGTATGCGCCACGTGCCAATCCGGTGTCACGCACATCGGCCTGGGCGAGTGTGGTGTGCACCCCGCGCTCGCGTGCCCGCGCCAGCATGCCCGCACTCACGTCGACGCCATCGATATGGCGAATTCCCCGCTCTCGCAACCAAGTTCCGGTCCGCCCGGTCCCGCAGCCGAGATCCGCGGCGCGTCGCACCCCACCCCAGTCCGGTCGCCGCAGCCGATTCAGCAGTGCGAGATCCATCTCGTCCATGACGGTCTGCTCATACGTCGGTGCCCATCCGTCGTACCCGGCGGCGACGTCAACGGTGCGATAGTTGCGGCGATCGAAGTCGGCGAAGGAGGGCATGGCCGCAGTATTGTCGCAATACCCCGGCCTTCGCCAGACAATTTCGGCACCGGATAACTTCGCCTGCCGCGCAGTGGGGCGCGCCCGGACCATACCGCCCTGGCGACCACAACGGAGCGAGTCTTACGAGCGACGTTCGCGGCCCGTCTCGC
>NZ_BDBY01000057.1 GCF_001613225.1 Nocardia pseudovaccinii NBRC 100343 | reverse complement strand
AAATTAGACACAGTACTCTCGGAAATCGTGGATCTCGCGGTGACCAGGGCTGTGCTCGACGGCGTGCGGATCGCCTATCGGGATTCCGTGGTGGGCGATGGCGTGCCGGTGGTGCTGGTGCACGGTATGGGCGGGGACGGGCATACCTGGGATCGGTTCGCGCACACCTTGATGCGGGCCGGGCGGCGGGTCGTCATTCCCGATCTGCGCGGGCACGGACGCAGCGCGCACACCGAGTCCTATCTGTTCGCCGAATTCGGGGCGGACGTGCTGAATCTCTGTGATTACCTGGAGCTGGACTCGGTGGATCTGGTCGGACATTCGCTGGGCGGTTATGCGGTTTCCTGTGTCGCGCAGGAACGGCCCGAGCTGGTGCGGCGGCTGGTCATCGAGGAGTGCCCGATGCCGCTGCGTTCCGGCGATGAAGAGGTGAAGCTGACCCGTCGCTTCCCGACCATTCCGGAACTCTGGCACGCCACTACCAGCCTGATCCGGCATCCGCGCGCGGTGCTCGCTTTCGATCGCTCGATGACGCGGACCGCGCTCGAACAGTTCCGCAAGCCGAATCCGGAGTGGTGGGATCGGCTCAGCGACATCACCGCGCCGACTCTGGTGCTGCGCGGCGGTCCCGGCGGCATGGTCGATCCGGAGAAGCTGGCGATTCTGCGCGACGCCATCCCGAACTGCGCGGTGACCGCCTTCACCTGTGGTCACAGCATCCACCGCGATCGCTACCGCGAATTCGAGACAACCGTGCTGCCGTTCCTGGCGACGCTCTCACCCGCGGCTATCTAGAGTGAAGCGGTGCCCGCGCAAGACCGTCCGGTTCTGTTCTTCCCCGACGAGCAGTCGTTCCGCGACTGGCTGCTGACCAACCATGCCTCGGTGGACGGGTCTGGCAGGGGTTGATGCATCCGGCCGGACAAGCCGAGATCGATCGGGCCAAGGCTGACGGCCGCTGGGACGTGGCGCTCGCCGACGGACAGACGTTGGGCTGATGACCGGATTCGAAGGGATGCTCTGCTCGGCGGCAGCCGCGGTCGATGTGCCCTTGCCCGGCACGGCAACCCGGGTGACAGGGTGGTTGTGCGTCGAGCAGCCGGGCGCGTGGGGTCGGGACGTGATCGGTGATGAGGTGCTCGGTCAGGAGATCACCGCCGAACTCGCCGCCCGCGCCGCCGCCGCGAAGGTTCGTCCGACGCTGATCCGGCGGCCGGGCCGCAACGAATTCACCGGTGTCCGAACGGTTTTGATCGCCAGCTCGCGTCCGCGGGACTCCTGGTGCGAACGCTTCGAGATCACCGACCTGAAACAGTTGCTCGACCTGGACCTGAACCTGCTGAACGGTGCACCGCCGGGAATCGGCGCGCCCGTGCGTGATCCGCTGATCCTGGTGTGTGCGCACGGGAAGCGCGATCAGTGCTGCGCCCTGTTCGGTCGTCCGATCGCCGCGAATATGGCCGCCGACTATCCGGACCGGGTCTGGGAGTGCTCGCACACCGGCGGTCATCGCTTCGCGCCCGCCATGGTGCTGCTGCCCTCCGGGCTGACCTATGGTCGCGTCGATACCGCGGCCGCCATCGCGGCGGTCGAAGCCGTGCGGCGCGGCGCGGTTTCGCTGGACGGACTGCGTGGTCGCAGCGGTCATCATCCTGTTGAGCAGGTCGCGGAAATCGCAGTCCGCGAACAGGTTTCGGCACGTCTCGACGATCTCACCGCCCACCTCGAAACCGATTCCGCCGCAACCGATTCCGTACCGGCCGTGGTAACCCACCGCGACGGCCGCCGCTGGCGTGTGACGACTCGCACCGTCGGATTCCCGCCGCGCCAAGCCAGTTGCGGTGCCGCCCCGAAACCGGTCACCGCGATTGTGGCCGACCGGATCCAGCCGTTGACCACAGGGGAATAGCCCCGCCTCGTCCTCCATCGAAACGACGAACGGGAAATGGTTGCGGCAAATCCGCCGCAGCCATATCCCGTTCGCGGCGACCTTTATCGCCCCCTGCGGGATGAAGGTCGCGGGCTTACCAGTGGGTGCCGGGTACCCAACGGGCGGCGCGGCGCAGGGCGGTGCCGGTGACCCGGCGGGCCGTCGACTGATGACGCGGTTCACGTTGCGGCGCAGGGGATTGCGCCAGTTCCTCGGTATCCGCCTGCTCGCCCTTGGCGGCGAGGGAGTCGGGGAGGGCCCGGTAGTAGCGGTGCAGGATGCGGTCGCGCAGCTTCGGGGTGAGCAGTGCGCCGTATTCGGCAAAGGTGCCGAGCGGGACATCGATGCGCTTGGGTCGCTCGCTCAGTGCGCGCACGATGGTGGCGGCCGCCCATTCAGGAGACTCCGACGGACCCTGATCGCCGCTCGGGGTGATCATCGGGGTGCGCACCAGCGGCATGTGGATGGTGGTGAAGGTGACGCCGTCGGCCATGGTTTCGACCGACGCGACCTCGGCGAACTTATCCAGCGCCGCCTTGCTCGCGAGGTAGGCGGCGAAGCGCGGCGCGGCCACCTGCACGCCCGCACTGCTGATATTGACGATGTGGCCGAACTTGCGCTCGCGCATCTGCGGCAGCAGCGCCAGCGTCAATCGCACGGCGCCGAAGTAGTTGACCGCCATGGTGCGTTCGAAATCGTGCAGCCGGTCGGTGGAGCGGTGGATGGCGCGACGGATCGAGCGGCCCGCATTGTTCACCAGCATGTCGACGTGGCCGTGCTCGTCCAGGATGGTCTTGACGGCGTGGTCGACGGAGTCGGAATCGGTTACGTCGCACTGATATCCGTAGGCGCTGCCGCCCTCGGCGCGGATCTCTTCGACCACCGTCGTGAGTTCGTCGGCGCGCCGGGCGAGCAGGAAGACGATGGCGCCCTTATCCGCGACGGCCAGCGCGGCGGCCCGGCCGATGCCGGAGGACGCGCCGGTAATGAGCACATGCCGCCCCGTCAGGTCGCGGTTGCGGCGATTGCGCCGGACCTGCCCGCGCAGGTCGGCGTCGTCAGCGGAAGCCCGGGTCATCGCTGCTCCTTTGCAGGTCGAGTCGGCATGAACTTACTCTGAAGTAAGTTTACCTGCCAAGTGCGCTTCGTCATGTCGAGCGTTCGAATCGAGCCACGCCGAGGTGTTCGAACCGGCCTCGAATCTATCGAACATATGTGCGATACTCTGCGCATGGCGGACGATCGGATGGCGGAAATCTTTGCCGCGGTGCGGCTCTCCGGCAGTGATCCGGAGGCGGCGCGGCGGATGCTGGCGGAACTGTGGGACGAGCTCGGCGACGGTGGAGATCCGTTGCAGCGCTGCGTGATTGCGCATCACCTCGCCGATCTGCAGGGCACGGCAGAAGGTGCGCTGCGCTGGGATCAACGCGCGCTGGCCGCGGTGTTCGGCCCGGGTGTGCCCCTCGATGAGGGGCTACGCGGATTCCTGCCCTCGCTCTATCTCAATCTCGCCGACAGTCACCGCCGCGTCGGCGACTTCGATGTGGCCTACATGCAGCTGACCATCGCTCGCGGCCACCTCGATGTCCTTGCCAACGACGCCTATGGCGCCGTGATCCGCACCAGCCTGGACAAGGTCGAGGCCGCGCTGGGCGAGAAGTCGATGGATCCGCTCCCGGCCGCCTGATTCGGCGGGTGCCCACACCTCTTCCGTAGTTCGAATGTATGTTCGACTATGTGAGGAGGTGATGTGTCATGGGTTGGAGCAACGGCCCGCCTACCTGGGCGGAGTTGGAGCGGGTGCTGTCCGGTCGACCCGGACCGACGAATCCGGATGCGATGTATCCGGGCGACGGCGGCGACAGTCCGGCATGGTCGCGCAAGCGCGGGGACTATCAGCCCGAACCGGTCGCACCGCCGGGCGGGCCGGTGGTGCCGTACGCGGAGTTGCACGCGCATTCGGCCTACAGCTTCCTCGACGGTGCGAGTCAGCCGGAGGAGTTGGTGGAGGAGGCGGTGCGGCTCGGGTTGGCGGCGATCGCGCTCACCGACCACGACGGCTTCTATGGAACCGTGCGCTTCTTCGAGGCGGCGAGGGAATGGGGGATCCCGACGGTCTACGGGGCCGAATTGTCGCTGGGCACCGCGGAAGACGCACCGCGCCTCGGGGATTCGCTCGGCCATGTCGGCGCACCCGATTCGGCGCCGCGCACCGGCTCGCCGGACCCGGCCGGTCCGCATCTGCTGGTGCTCGCCCGCGGTCAAGAGGGCTATCGCCGACTCTCCAGTGAGATCGCGGCCGCACACATGGCCGCGGGGGAGAAGGGCATCCTCCGCTACGACCTGGACGCGCTCACCGCGGCGGCGTCCGGGCACTGGCACATCCTGACCGGATGCCGCAAAGGTCATGTGCGCCGAGCTCTCGAGCGCGATCTGCAGGCGGGAGACGCCCGTCTCGGGCGAGCCGAGGCCGCCCTGCGCGACCTGACGGAGCGCTTCGGTGCCGACCGGGTGAGCGTGGAACTCACCCATCACGGCATTCCGGAGGACGACGAACGCAACGCCCACCTCATCGCCCTGGCCGATCGTCTCGGTCTGCCGGTGGTGGCCACCACCGGAGCGCATTTCGCCGCACCCGCTCAGCGGCGGCGCGCCATGGCGCTCGCGGCGATCCGGGCGCGCCGGAGCCTGGACGATATCGCGGGCTGGTTGGCGCCGACCGGTGGCGCGCACCTGCGCTCCGGCGCGGAGATGGCGCAGTTGTTCGCCGCCTGTCCGGAGGCGGTGGCGAATGCGGTGACGCTCGCCCGCGAATGCGCCTTCGATCTGAAATTGATCGCGCCGAGCCTGCCGCCGTTCGACGTGCCCGACGGCCACGACGAGGCGTCCTGGCTGCGTGAACTCACCCTTGCGGGCGCGGCTCGGCGTTACGGTCCGCCGTCGGGAAACCCCGAGGCGTATCGGCAGATCGAGCACGAACTCGCGATCATCGACGAGATGAAGTTTCCCGGTTACTTCCTGGTGGTGCACGATATCGTCAGCTTCTGCAAGGAGAACGACATCCTCTGCCAGGGCCGGGGTTCGGCGGCCAATTCGGCCGTCTGCTACGCGATCGGCATCACCAATGTAGACCCGGTCGCCGCCGAGTTGCTGTTCGAACGCTTCCTCGCACCGGAGCGCGACGGCCCGCCCGATATCGACATCGATATCGAATCCGATCGCCGCGAGGAGGCGATCCAGCACGTCTACGCCAAATACGGTCGCGAATACGCCGCTCAGGTGGCGAATGTGATCACCTATCGCGGTAAGTCAGCGGTTCGCGATGCCGCACGCGCACTGGGCTTTTCGCCTGGACAGCAGGATGCCTGGAGTAAGCAGGTGAGCGAGCGCAGCGAGCGAACCAAAAGCACAGCGCCCTCGGCGAACGGCATAGCCGAGCGCCAGCGAGGCGAAGCCGTGAGCCGCTGGACCGGAGTCGGCGCCGAAACCGGCACCGATATTCCCGCCGAAGTGCTGGAGCTGGCCACCGAAATCGAGGGTCTGCCAAGACATCTCGGCATCCATTCCGGCGGCATGGTGATCTGTGACCGGCCCATCGCCGATGTCTGTCCGGTCGAATGGGCGCGCATGCCCGGCCGCAGCGTACTGCAGTGGGATAAAGACGATTGCGCCGCGATAGATCTGGTGAAGTTCGACCTGCTCGGTCTCGGCATGCTCTCCGCACTGCACTACATGATCGATATGGTGCGCGAGCACAAGGGCGAAACCGTCGAACTGCACAAGCTGGACCTGAAGGAAACCGCTGTCTACGAAATGCTTTCGCGCGCCGACTCGGTGGGGGTGTTCCAGGTGGAGTCGCGGGCGCAGATGGCCACGCTGCCCCGGCTGAAGCCGCGGGAATTCTACGACCTGGTGGTAGAGGTGGCGCTGATCCGACCCGGTCCGATCCAGGGTGGTTCGGTGCATCCCTATATCCGTCGCCGCAACGAGGACGAGGAAGTGACCTATGACCATGACGCGCTGAAGAATTCGCTGAAGCGCACCCTCGGCGTGCCACTGTTCCAGGAACAGCTCATGCAGATGGCCATCGACGTCGCCGGTTTCACCGCCGCCGAGGCCGATCAGTTGCGCCGCGCCATGGGTTCCAAACGCTCACCCGAACGCATGGAGCGCCTCAAGGACAGGCTGTATCAGGGCATGCGCGATCTGCACGGCATCACCGGCGAAGTCGCCGACCGCATCTACGAGAAGTTGTATGCGTTCGCGAATTTCGGCTTCCCGGAGAGTCATTCGCAGAGTTTCGCCTCGATCGTGTTCTACTCGGCCTGGTTCAAACTGCACTATCCGGCCGCCTTCTGCGCCGGATTGCTGCGTGCTCAGCCCATGGGGTTCTACTCACCGCAGTCGCTGGTCGCCGACGCCCGCAGGCACGGCGTCCGGGTGCACGGACCCGATATCAATGCCAGCCGCGCCGAACCCGCCGTCGAAAACCATGGCGACGAGGTGCGGCTCGGCCTGGCGACCGTCCGTCACATCGGCACCGACCTCGCCGAGCGCATTGTCGCCGCCCGATCGTCCGGTCCGTACACCTCCTTCCTCGACCTGACCGGTCGCGTGGAACTCACTGTCGCCCAAGCCGAATCCCTCGCCACCGCAGGCGCTTTGGGTTGTCTGGGCATCACCAGACGCGAGGCGCTGTGGGCGGCGGGGGCCGCGGCGGGCGAACGTCCCGACCGACTTCCCGGCACCGGCGCCGCCACCACCGCCCCCGCTCTGCCCGGCATGAGCGAACTCGAACTGGCCGCCGCCGACGTCTGGGCCACCGGCATTTCCCCGGGCAGCTATCCCACCGAATTCCTACGCCCGCAACTGGATGCGCTCGGCGTCATCCCCGCCGCAGGCTTGCTCGACGTGCCCGACGGCTCCCGTGTTCTGGTCGGCGGCGCCGTCACGCATCGGCAACGCCCCGCCACCGCCGCCGGTGTCACCTTCCTCAACCTGGAAGACGAAACCGGCATGGTGAACGTCGTCTGCTCGGTGGGTCTGTGGACCCGCTATCGTCGCTTGGCCCAGAGCGCGCCCGCCCTGCTCATCCGCGGCCGGGTCCAGAATGCCGAGGGTGCGGTCAGTGTCGTCGCCGAATACCTGCAGCGCATGGACCTGCGCGTCGATTCCAGATCCCGCGACTTCCGTTGAGGCTCAGAACATTCCGTTCGCATTGGCGGCCTGCTCCGGAACCGGCTGGATGACATCCCAGTGTTCGACCAGCTTTCCGTCGGCGAGGCGGAAGATATCCATGATCGCCAGCCCGCGGTCACCGGGTTCGCGCACGCCGTGCACATGGGCGACCACGTAATCACCCTCTGCCACAACGCGTTTCACTTCGACACGGAGTTTCGGAGCGCCCTCCTTCAGGCCGGTGAGGCGTGCGAGTAGTCCGTCGAAATCATCGGCGATCTCCGGATTGTGCTGGATGTAGCGCGCACCGAAGAACTCGGTGGTGGCCTCGAAATCCTTGGCATTGAACGCGGCTTCGTAGAACGCGAGGACGGTCTGCTTGTTCGATTCGAGCTTCGGATCGACGAAAGTGCGGGTCATGAGCATTTCTCTGATCTCTTCGAGCGGCCTGCAAGCAGTCGCTAGCGATAACTGAACAGCTGTAGCGTTACAACTGTAGCGCTACGTGTGTCCGGCTACAATTCCCTGATGACCTCGGATCCGACGACCCGGCGCGGTCGCAATCCGCGCGGCCACGGCGGCCGACTGCGTGCGGAGATCGTCGACGCCGCGATTCGGCTGCTGGATGAACTCGGCGATGATCAGGCCCTGTCCATGCGCGCGGTCGCGCGCGAAATCGGCAGTGCCGCAACGTCGGTCTACCTGCATTTCGCCGATCGAGACGCGCTGGTGTCGGCCGCGCTGGAGCGCTATCACGGCGATTTGGTGCGCGCGATCGATGACGCGGAGGCCGCCATCGACGATCCCGTCGACAGGCTGCGCGCTCGCATCCGCGTCCTCGGCGACTGGGCCTATCGACATCCGGGCATGTACAAGGTGCTGCACGAGAGCACCCTCAACCAGCGCGTGGACATGCCGTTCAAACGGGAACTGACCGAAGGCACGGCCGCCGCGATCCGGCGCTGTATGGATGCTGGTCTGGTACCCGTCGACGACCCGGTCTCGGTCATGCTCGACCTGCGCGCGGCGGTGCACGGCGCGGTATCGATGCGGCTCAACGAACCCGGCCAGACCTGGCCGCCGCTCGCCGATCAGATCGAGCGATTTCTCGTGAAACTCGTCGGCGTCCCTTCGGAATTCGGGAATGTCCAGCATCGAGTTTCGTGACCGAATTCGCCGCAGCGGCTAACCTGCGTTCATGCGGAAGCTTGCTGTGCTGGTGATCGGCCTGCTGGGTTTGACGTTGCTGGTCGGCTGTGGTGATGACAACGACGACAATGCCGGTCCGGGCCGGTCCAGCATGGCGACCGTCGCGCCGATGGCGCCGCCGCCGAGTCTGCGCGAGGGCTCCCCGGCGAAGGGGGATACCGGCGGGACCACCGTCGAAGCGCGCAGGGAGGTCATCACCGGCAGCGTCGACATCACCGCGGATGATCCGATCAAGGCGGGCGGCAAGGTGACCGATCAGGTGCGCGAGGTCGGCGGCCGGGTCGACAGCCGCACCGAACAGCCGGGCACCGATGACACCGATCCGCAGGCCACGCTCACCGTGCGGGTGCCCGCGGACAAGACGGACAAATTCATCGACGGCCTCGGCGGGGTCGGCCGGGTCACCCGGATGAGCACCAACCGCGACGACGTCACCATGCAGTGGGAGGACCTCGACGCCAGGATCAAGGCGCTGCAGGCCTCGGTCGACCGGTTGCGCGCGCTCATCTCCGGTGCGACCAATACCGCGGATCTCATTGCCGCCGAACAGGCTCTGTCGAGTCGGCAGGGTGAGCTCGACAGCCTCACCGCGCAGAAGCGGCACCTCGACGATCAGGTCGCGCTGTCCACGCTCACCATCGACATCATCACCGAGGACAAGGATTCCGACGAGGGGCCGACCAATTTCTGGGACGGCATCGTCTCCGGCTGGCATTCACTGGTCGATTGGCTGCAGGACGCGGTGGTGTTCACCGGCAAGGCGATTCCATGGCTCGGATTCGTCGTGGTGATCGGCGCGGTGGCGTGGGGTGTCGTGCGGGTGGTGCGAGGCCGGAAGCATTCGTC
>NZ_BDBY01000056.1 GCF_001613225.1 Nocardia pseudovaccinii NBRC 100343 | reverse complement strand
GGTGCAGGTGCAGGTGCAGGTGCCGAGACTGGCACGAGTACTGGAACCGGTGCAGGCACTGGAACTGGTGCAGGCACTGAAGATTAGCGCGGGTGCTGGGACTGGCGCGGGGACCGGTGCGTGTGGGGACCTGGACCCGGGCCGGTGCTGCAGGCTGAGACTGTGCGGGTGCTGAGACTGGTGCGAGTGCGGGAACTGGCGCGGGTGCTGGAACTGGTGCAGGCACTGAAGATTAGCGCGGGGACCGGTGCGTGTGGGGACCTGGACCCGGGCCGGTACTGCAGGCTGAGACTGTGCGGGTGCTGAGACTGGCGCGGGTGCGGGAACTGGCGCGGGTGCTGGAACTGGTGCAGGCACTGAAGATTAGCGCGGGTGCTGAGACCGGTGGCGGGGTCCGGGAACTGGCGCGGGTGCGGGAACTGGTGCAGGGATTGGGGACTGGCGCGGGCGTGGGGACTGGTGCGTGTAGGGATCTGGACTTGGACCCGGGCCGGTGCTGAGACTGTGCGGGTCCGGGAAGTGGCGCGGGTGCGGGAACTGGTGCAGGGACTGGCACTGGTGCGCTGGGACTGGCGCGGGAACCGGTGCAGGTAGAGGGACCGGGCAGACTGCCGGTGCTGAGACTGTGCGGGTGCTGAGACCGGTGGCGGGGTCCGGGAAGTGGCGCGGGTGCGGGAACTGGTGCAGGGACTGGCACTGGTGCGCTGGCGCTGGCGCTGGTGCGGGACTGGCGCTGGTGCGGGACCGGTGCTGGTGCGGGAACTGGTTCAGGCGCTGAGACCGGAAAAGGTGCTGGTACAGCGAAAGGCACTGGGACGATAGGAGATACGTGTGCCGACGGTCGTACGGGCGACGATCAAACCGAACAGCCGTAAGGGTCCACTCGTCGAAACCCTCGATGACGGCACCCTGCAGCTGTACGTCCGCGCCCCCGCCGTGGAGGGGAAGGCCAACAAGGCCGCCATCGAACTCCTCGCCGACCACTACGGCGTACCCAAATCCGCCGTCCGCCTCGCCGCAGGTGCAACCTCCCGCTTCAAACGCTTCGAGCTGGACCTCTGAGCCCCGCGCCGCCGTCGCCGAATCGGGTTGAGCGACAAGGTCACACGGCGCCGGGAAATCCGAACTGGCGCCAGGCCTCGTAGACGGTGACGGCGGCGGCATTGGAGAGGTTCATCGAGCGGCGGCCGGGCAGCATCGGGATGCGCAGTCGATCGGTGATGTGCGGATCGTCGAGCACCTCCGGCGGCAGTCCCGTCGGTTCGGTGCCGAATAGCAGAACATCACCCTCGCGGTAGGTCACATCGGTATACCGCGTGCTCGCCTGGGTCGTAAATGCGAACACGCGCTCGGGCCGCACCGCTTCCCATGCCGCCGTGAGGTTCTTGTGCACCGTCACCGAGGCCAGATCGTGGTAATCCAATCCGGCCCGCCGCAACTTCGCCTCCGAGAGCTCGAAACCCAATGGCTCGACCAGATGCAGCTCACACCCGGTCCCCGCGACAAGTCGAATCGCATTGCCGGTATTTCCGGGAATCGCGGGCTCGTGAAACATCAAACGGAACACCCGTGCAGTCAACCAGGTCGCTCCAGCTAGCCCGGAACGACATCGGGCAGGTCCTGCGCGCCGGTCACGAGTTTCAGTTCGTCGACGGATTCTCGGATGAGTTGCGACAGGGTGCGCTCGCCGTCGACCCAGCTCTCGAAGGCGATCTTGAATACGGCGATCCCGGCCTCGGCGGCCAGACTCGCGGCCGGATCGGTCACGCCGCGCCCGCGTAGCGCCTCGGCCAGCGCGGCGGCGAGCGTTGCGAGCTTGATCAGCTCGCGCTCTCGAAGTTCGGCATTGGCCGCGATAACGGCTTGCCGGTGCCAGGCGAACTCGCGGCGCTGCTCGAATACGGTTTCGGCGACCTCGGTGAGCGCCGTGGCGATCGCCTCGATCGGCGGCATGGCGGCGGGCGCGTCGTGCACCCCGCGCACGAGGGCCTCTTGGAGCGCGCTCGCCCCCGCGAACAGGACCTCGCGCTTATCCGCGAAATGCCGGAAGAACGTTCGCTCGGTGAGCCCCGCACGCTTGGTGATCTCGGCGACGGTCGTGCTCTCGAATCCGTTCTCGCGATACAGCTCCAGAGCCGATTTTTCGAGGCGACCGCGCGTATCAGGCTCCCATCGACCCATGTGCAGGATCTTATCTGATGACAGCAACTGTCATCGCGTGTACGTTTGATGACAGTCACTGACATCACTGTCTTCGCGCAGGCGAGGGCATCAAGAGACTTGGAGTACTTCCGTGCGGACTTTCATTACCGGAGCATCGGGACATATCGGCTCCGCGGTCATCCCGGAACTTCTCGACGCCGGACATGAGGTCGTCGGCTTGGCTCGCTCGAATGAAGCTGCCGTCGCTGTGGCAAAAGCCGGTGCAGACGTGCACCGCGGAGATCTCGACGATCTCGACAACCTACGCGCAGCCGCTGCCGCGGCCGACGGCGTCATCCACCTGGCCTTCAAACATGAAGCTATGCAGACCGGCGACTACGCCGGAGCGATCGCGGCCGATCTGCGCGCCATCGAGACGATCGGCGCTGCGCTCGCGGGCACCGGCAAACCCTTCGTGGGCACATCGGGCACGCTCACGCTCGCGTCAGCCGGGCTGACCCGCGCGGGCACCGAGGCCGACGCACTCGATGCGGGGCCGCGGGTCGACGCTGAGAATGCGGTGGTCGCGCTCGCGGATCACGGTGTTCGATCGGCTGTCGTCCGGCTGCCACCGACCGTGCACAGTTCGCTCGACCATTACGGCTTCGTCCCGATCTTGATCGCCATAGCCCGCGACAAGGGCGTCGCCACCTACGTCGGTGACGGGAACAACCGCTGGCCCGCCGGACACACACTCGATGCCGCGCACCTGTACCGCTTGGCGCTGGAAACCGCACCCGCTGGGTCGCGGTTACATGCCGTCGACGACGAAGGCGTGCCCTTCCGTGAGATCGCCGAAGCGATCGGTCGCCATCTGGATCTGCCGGTGATCAGCATCCCGCCGGAGCAGGCGGACGCTCACTTCGGTTTCCTCGGTCCCCTTGTCGCGCTGGACAATCCGACCTCGAGCGTGCGGACCCGGGAACTCCTCACCTGGAAGCCGACGCACCCCGGCCTCATCGAGGATCTCGACCAGGGCCATTACTTCAACCCTCGCTAGCGGCCCGCTCCGGGATGGCACATGCCATGCCCTCGGCCATCCCGGTAGGGCGCACGCCAAGGCCCTGGTTGTGACGGGCGCGCTGGTTCTCCCAGGCGATGCTGGCCGTCAGTTCGGCGAACTGTCCTTTGGACAGGTGCGTCAGCAATTCGGTGCGCAGGTCCGCGAGGTCGATGGCCGGGGTGGCGGTCATCGCCTCGGCGAACGAGATGACGAGTTTTTCCAGGTCGCTGTAGGCGTCGCTGGTGCGATAGCGCGGCAGGTCGCGCAGTTGTTGTTCGGTGAGTCCGCTGGAGTGCGCCAGCGCCGAGCCGATATCCAGGCAGAATTCGCAATTCACGAGTCCGGCCGTCTTCAGTTCGGCCAGTTCCTTGAGCTTCGGATCCAGTCTGTTGCTGAACAGCAGCGCTGTTTCGTATCCGATCGTGCCGAGAAGGATCTGCGGTCGGCGGGCGAGCCAGCCGAACAGGTCGGATCGGTTCCGCTTCGCCTGCTGGACCGCTTGCAGGTAGTGCTGAATCCGGGTAAGCGCTCGCATTGTCCGTACCCCCTTGTGCCGGATGAATCTTTCTCCTGAAACTACGCCGCGTAGTAGTTGGAGGCAATCCCTGAGCGGGTGCGCCGCCGAGCGGTGAAATCTGTTGCCGAGCAGTAGCCCTGCCTCGAGGCTCGCCGTGTGAGTACGCGGCCGCGTCGCACTGGTGTGAGCGGCCGCATGTCGTCTGCAAGAATCGGGGCGTGACCGACGTTGACTCGTCTGCCGCCGAACGGCAGTCCGACCGGACCAGCCCGGGTGCGCAATTCCTGCGCTGCCACCTGCCCATGCTGGTCGTGACGGCGGTCATTCTGCTCGCGGTCGTCTTCGTGGCTTGGGATCGCTGGCGCCGCGGCGCGCTGTTCTTCGGCGGTGCGGCCCTGCTCGCGGCCACCTTCCGGCTCTGCCTGCCGACCGCCCGGGTCGGACTGCTCGCCGTGCGCAGCAAGCCGTTCGATGTCGCCGCACTGAGCCTGCTCGGGACCGCCATCGTCTTCATTGCCGCCACGATCAATACGCTCGGCGTCGGCTGAGGCCGCCCCGCGCTAGACGGTATGAAGGCCCACTGAGATTGGGGGCCGGAGGCCTCGATTCTGCAAAACCGCGTGGGTTGCCGGGGTGAAACTCACTTCGGTAGAGCTACATTTGCAGGTCAGGAGGGCCTCCGGTGAGTATCGAGCGTACGAGTGTCGGGCTGGATGTGCACGCGTTATCGGTGGTGGCGTGTGCCATCGACAACGAGACCGGGCAGCTGAAGCGACAGCGGTTGTGCCCGGATCCGGGACAGATCCTGGCGAGGCCGGTCCGAGTGGTTTACGAAGCCGGGCCGACCGGCTTCGGCCTGTACCGGGCCTTGACCGCGGCCGGGATCGCCACCATCGTGGCCGCTCCGTCGAAACTGCAACGCCCTGCCGGGGACCGGATCAAAACCGACGCCCGCGACGCCCTGCATCTGGCGCGGCTATTACGGCGGGGCGAGATCGTGGCGGTGGCGGTGCCGACCGTGGCCCAGGAAGCGGCTCGTGATCTGGTCCGTGCCCGCGAGGACGCGCGCGGTGATCTGATGCGGGCCCGGCACCGATTGTCGAACTGCTTCTGCGGCAAGGGATTGTGTATTCGACCGCTTTCAGCTGCCCCTTGACAGAACAGGCCTACATATCAGTTGTGGCAGGTGTCCCGGTCGTTGTAGAGCATGATCTGGGTGACCTTCGCATCGGCGGGCATATTCCGGTAGATGCCGAGGAAGCCGTAGTGCGCCGATTGGCCAGGGACCGCGGCGGAACTCCAGTTGTAGCCGATCTCGAGCGTGGGATAAGCCGCGCGCACTTCGTCGACGGTGGAACCGACAGCGATGCCTTCGGACGTGCGGACCGGAAGTTTGCCGGGCATGATCGCCACTATCTCGCCCTTGTTGGTGAAACCCTGCCAACCCGCTCGTGCGGTATAGCGGCCGCAGCCGGGCGGATCGTTGGTGTCGTCGAAGGCCGCGATTTCACCGGTGGCCTCGGCCTCGCTCCGGCTCATCCCGAGCCGCAGTTTGCCGAAGCCGAGCGGGCCGAGGACGGTCGGCGCCGGTGGCAGGGTGGTCGTGGACGCCGCGGGCCGGGCGGTCTCGGTCGGCTCGTCCGAGCACGCCGTAGTACCGATCAACATCGCGCCGAGCAGCGCGAATATCGGTACGACACGATGAATACGCATGGTCTACCCCCGATGTCGTCCATGAACCGGAATGCCCGCCACACTGAGACGGGTGCGATGTCGGCCAGTCTGCACATCGGCGACACTCCGAGTCAAGGCGACGTCCATCGGTCGACGTCAACCTTATGCGCCACCGCTCGGAGCTCGGTGTCGACTGAGGCGCAACAACTTTCGTCGGCGCCCGCCGACCCGGCCACCGACACGGCAGCGTACGATCGAGCGCAGTCGAATGGTGGCTCACCCTTCGCATCGAAGCCGCGCTAGCCGACCTCGGCTATCGCGCGCCGACCACGCCCGCCGTACAACCGTCGCGCCTCGCTCGGCGTAATCGTCTCCAGTCGTGTCGGCGGCTCGCCCTTCAGGTGCTGCTCCAGGATCTGACCCGCCATCGGTGCGATGAACGGCGCGGTGGTGATCAGGCCGAACGAATTGAATGCGGCGCTGCCCCACACGATCGTCTTGGCGGCCGGTCGGACCAGCAGATCGACGATTCCCCAGCGATCGAAGCGGCCGAGCTTGCGCATCCATTTCGGCAGTGTGGCAACCGAAGCCAGGGACAGTAGCCGACTGCCGAGGGCATAGCTGATGCCCGCGCCGTTTCGTGGCGAGGTCCACAGCAGGTGGTGCATGCCCTCCTCGGCACGCTCGGACGTGCACAGGTTCGGGCGGACCTTCGCGAAGTACGCGCGCACCTCCTCGCGAGAGCGCGGCACATCCTCCGGCTTGCAGGTCTGTAGTTCGGCGGCGATCGCGCACTCGCGCCAGTAGCGCGCCTCTTCCTCCGGGGCGAGCGGGCCGGGACCGAAGACCTCGTATGCCTTGAGCACCGAATGCCATCCAGTGATGTGGATCCACAGCTGGGTTTCCGGACTGTTCGCGCTGTAGCGCTGGCCGCTGATCGGTTCGATGCCGGTCATCGGCGCGTGCACCTGCATCAGATGTTCCGAGGCCTGGATGGCTGTGCGGCCGTCGGCGATCGCGACGAGCAGGAAGTAGGCGAAGGTGTGGTCCAGTCGGCTGCGCGGGTCGGCGTAGATGCCCTGCGAATCGGCGACTGCCGCGGTCAGGAACGGGTCGAAGTGCTCGAGGACCACCGCGCGCTGAAAGCCGATCACGGCGGTCGG
>NZ_BDBY01000055.1 GCF_001613225.1 Nocardia pseudovaccinii NBRC 100343 | reverse complement strand
AATCCGGGCCGAAGAACCCGTAGTCGTCCCGGCGAAGAGTGGTCGGATCGAAGGACATCTGCTGCTCCTTTGCCTGCTCGCCCTCCTGAATCGGCGAATGCAACGCAACCGTAGCAATTGCCGCCATGCAATACAACGGCCCCGTAGCATTTGTTCTCGGACGGATTCCGCAACCGGAGGCCGATGCTGACAGGATGGACGCGAATGGAGGTGAATCGACAGTGACGGAATCGCGCACCGCGCCGGACCGGCCGCGACGGCGATACGCGCCACGCCTGCCTCCCGGGGAGCGCCGCGTCCAACTGCTCGACGCCGCCTACGCGGTGCTGAGCCGGGTGGAGTTGCACCAGCTCAGCATGGAGGCGGTCGCACAGGAGGCGGGCGTCGGGAAACCGGTGCTGTACACCGTGTTCAAGACTCGCGCGGAACTCGTTGCGGCACTGCTGGAACGCGAACGCGAACGCGGTCTCGAGCAGGTCGCCGCGACCCTGCCCACCGATCTGCTCGGTGCCGATCCGGTGACTGCGGCCTCGGCCACGGTCGAAGCGTTCGTCGGTGTCGCACTGGAGAATCCGACGCGCTGGCGCCTGATCCTCGCCACTCCCGGCAGCGCCCCCGACGAATACCGTGCGGCACTCGCCGATTCCCGCACCGGCGTCTTCACCCAAGCCGAATCCCTGGTCCGCGCGGGCATCGCACTCGATCCACGTTGGGCGGGAATGGATTCCGCACTACTTACCAATGCGGTGCTGAGCGTCGCCGAGATGCTCGGCAGGCTCGCTGTCAGCGCGCCGGACGAGTACCCGCGCGAGCGATTGGAAGACTTCGTCCACTCCATCGTCCAACTGCTCGTCGGCGCCCCCGCCGCACAGTCGACCGAATGACGGGACGCCGAACTTTCAGCTGTTGCGACCGACTCGCGCCAGTCGCATTGTTTCGGTGAGCAATTTGGATACGGCGGCGGCTTCGGTGAGGAAGCCGTCATGGCCGTCGCGGGAGTGCACGATCTCCAGGCCCTCGCAGCCCGGCAGTCCGTCGGCCAGTTCCTGTTGAGTTCGCAACGGGTACAAGCGATCCGAGTCGACGCCGCCGACCACGCACGGCACCGGGGTGGCGGCGAGAGCGGCCGCGATGCCGCCGCGCCCGCGGCCGATGTCGTGTCGGTTCATCGCCTCGGTCAGCAGCACGTAGGTGGCGGGATCGAAACGGCTGCAAAGCTTTTCGGCCTGGTGGTCCAGATAGCTCTGTACCGCATAGCGGCCGCCGTTGCGCGGATCCTCGTCGCCCTGCGCGTTGTTCTCGAAGCGGTGATCGAGTTCGCCCTCGGTGCGGTAGGTCAGGTGTGCGATACGGCGGGCGATGCCCATGCCGGTCGTCGGGGCGCGATCGGTGTCGTGGTAGTCGCCGCCCTGCCAGTCCGGATCGGCCTTGATGGCGGCGATTTGCGTTGTCTGCGTGCCGATCTGGTCGGCGGTGGCGCGTGCGCCGACGGCGAGTACCAGTGCGGAACCGACCCGTTCCGGCGCGCCGACCATCCACTCCAGCACCCGCATGCCGCCCATCGAACCGCCGACGACGGCGGCCAGCCGTTCGATGCCGAGCAGATCGAGCAGCGCCGCTTCCGCGGTTACCTGATCCCGGATCGAGATCTCCGGAAACCTTGCGCCCCAAGGCTTTCCGTCCGGTGCCAGCGTCGAGGGGCCGGTGCTGCCCTTGCAGCCGCCGAGCACATTCGTCGCGATGACGCACCATTCGTCGGTATCCACCGGTGCGCCCGGCCCGACCATGCCGTCCCACCAGCCGGGCAGCGGATGGATATCGTCAGGCACCCCCACGACATGCGAATCGCCGGTCAGCGCGTGCTCGACGAGCACCACATTGTCCAGTGCGGGGGAGAGTTCACCCCAGCGCTGCACGGCCAGATGAACGTCCGGGATGACCGCGCCGGTCTCCAGTCGCACGTCCCCGATGGCAATGATGCCGAGCCTGCCGTCCGGCGTTGGCAGTGCCGCCGCGGACGAACGCGCGGTACGAGGGTCGGTCACGGTCACGACTCCGCCTCCTCCGCCTCGCTGGCGCTCGGCTCCGTCGCGACCGAGGGTGCTGTGTTGATGGTTCGCTCGCTCACGTCGTCGCCGCCGTGACACCAGCCCGCTGAGGACAGTGCGTCGCCGATGCCGGGGGAATCAGGAGGGAACGCACATCCTCGATGCTAGCTACCCGACTGAACCGGGCCGCGGTCCGGTAGACCGGGAGTGTGGCCGCGGACGCGATGGGGTCACTCATGTCGTGCTCCAAAGGGTTGTTCGCCAGCAGGTCTTATCGGGATCTGGGTAACGGACAACAACTCATCGGAAATACCTCCTGAAGTGCGCGCTTGCTCTCGACCATCGAAAGCCCGGTCATCACCCGGAGCACCCCACCGCTGCTGGAGGGTTGCCGTCCAGCAAGCCGGGGCTTCGCGCTGGCACTCATGACCTGACGGACATGGTAACCGCCGCGCCGTCGGCGACTGAAATCCGTTACCGGTTGTCCACCGGTTCGGTCGCGGGCTGCCCGGTGCATACGCGCATGAACTCGTCGAACGACGTGGTGAATCCGGTGCGGGCCTCCGCGGCGGCCGCAGCGGTGTCCTCCGCGTCGAAGATCGAGTTCTGGCACTCCATGCTGAGGTGGCCGATCAACTGCCAGGCGCCGACGACCAGTCGCACCGGCAGCGCGTCGGGCTGGGTGCCGAGCCGCTCGGCGATCGCGTCGGCGATCGCGGCATTCTTGTCGTCGGCCAGTTCCATGCTCTGCGCACTGACTGTCGGGCTGCTGCGCAGGATCCGCTGCATCTGCTGGAAGCGCCGGAACGACAGCGGTCCCTCGGTGTTCACCGCGGCCTGGTCGACGACCAGCAGGAAGGCCTCGCGCAGCGATTGCAGCTCATTGCCGGTGACCGGGAGTCCACGCAGGCATGCAGCGATCGCGAGTCCGAAGTCCTTGACCGGCCCGAGGACGATGGCCTCTTTGCTGTCGAAATACCGGTTGATCGTGCGCGGGGACACATCCGCGCGGTCCGCGATCTGTTCGACCGTCGTCGTGTCGAATCCCTGTGCGTCGCACAGGTCGAGCGCCACCTCGATGATGCGCAACCGGGTCTGCTGTTTCTTGCGCTCGCGCAACCCCAGGCCGCCGGGCGCACCGGGCCCTGGGTTCGCTGGGGCGCGCACAGCGTCCTCGGCTGTGGCGCTCGCGCCGATCGGCGTCGATGACTCGAGCATGCCCTCATGTTAGCGCAATCGGGACGGTTTGTGTCTTTAACAGTCAAATGTCGTAGTGCGACATTTTTCTCTTGACGACAAATGTCTGCCAATGACAGGATGGCTACACGAACTTCGGACGAGGAGACCAAGGTGAGCGAGACTGCGACAGCGGTGGAAGTTCTGGAGAAGCAAACGAGTTCGGCACGCTGGTGGGCCCTGGGGGTGATCGCATTGGCCCAGCTCATGGTGGTTCTCGACGCCACCATCGTGACCATCTCGCTGCCGTTCGCCCAGCAGGATCTCGACATCAGCGACGGCAATCGGCAGTGGATGCTGACCGCCTACACGCTGATCTTCGGCGGGCTGCTGCTGCTCGGTGGACGGATGGCCGACTACCTCGGGCGGCGTCGGATTTTCATCGTCGGCCTGGTCGGCTTCGCGGGTGCGTCCGCGGTGGCGGGTCTGGCGCAGAACGGTGCTGAGCTGTTCGCCGGACGGGCACTGCAGGGTGCGTTCGCGGCGCTGCTCGCGCCCGCGGCACTGTCACTGCTCTCGGTGACCTTCACCGAGGCCAAGGAGCGTGCGACCGCGTTCGGCGTCTTCGCCGGTATCTCCGCGGGTGGTGCGGCACTCGGCCTGATCGCGGGTGGTGCGCTGACCGAATACGCCTCCTGGCGCTGGTGCCTGCTGGTGAACACTCCGATCGCGCTGCTCGCGCTGCTCGGCGCGCTGGCCTTCGTGGTCAAGGATGTGCCGACACCGCGCACCGGCGGCTATGACGTGCCCGGCGCCGTCACCGTGACGCTCGGTCTGATCGCCATCGTGTACGGATTCAGCCGCGCCGCCGAGGACGGCTGGCTGGCCGGCAGCACCCTCGGGCTGCTCGTCATGGGCGTCGCCCTGCTGATCGCCTTTGTCGTCATCGAGCGTCGCTCGTCGAATCCGCTGCTGCCGCTGCATATTCCGGGTGAGATCAACCGCGGTGGCGCCTTCCTGGCCGCGCTGCTGATCCCGATCGCGATGTTCGCGATGTTCCTGTTCCTGAGCTACTACTTCCAGATCACCCTCGGCTACTCGTCGCTGAAGGCCGGTTTCGCCTTCCTGCCGTTCCCGGCGGGCATCGCGATCTCCGCCGGTGTCACCAGCGCGCTGCTGCCGAAGCTGGGCCCGCGCCCGCTGATGGTGGCCGGGGCCGTGCTCGGTGTGCTGGGGCTGGTGTGGCTGGCGCAGCTGAGCTACGGCGACAGCTACGCGGCAAGCGTGCTGCCCGCGCAGGTGCTGATCGCGCTCGGTATGGGCCCGCTGTTCGTCGGGATGCAGACCGTCGCGCTGCATCAGGTCGAGGAGGAGGACTCGGGTGTGGCCAGTGCGCTGTTGAATGCGGCACAGCAGGTCGGCGGCGCGGTCGGTACCGCACTGCTCACCACCATCTCGGTGCAGACGGCCAAGACCTTCGCGCAGAACAATCCGGCGATGGACAACCTGATGGCCCGCGCTTCGATCCACAGCTACGACGTGGCGTTCTATGTCGGCGCCGGATTCTTCCTCGCGGCAATTCCGGTGATCGCGTTGATGATTCGGGACAAGCCGGAAAACCTGATCGAGGGATCCGAGGAGGAGGCGCGGATTCCGGTCGCGGTCTGATCCTGAATTAGCGATGTCCGGGTGTCCGATGGGATGCCCGGACATCGCTATTTCGGCAGGGTCCGACCTACTTGTCGGTAACAATTTCGGGCGGCTTCACATGGGGGGCTGCCCGCGCGGTGAGGACAATGGCAGCAGTACGCTTGTCTTGTTTGCACCACTCGTCTCGCGGACAACGCGGGACATATACGTTGTCTGTTGGAACAGCTGGGGTCCGCTCACAAGCGTGTTCGCCTGGCCGTGCAATAAGGGCACCATCCTAGGAGGACACGAAGATCCATGTCCAAGATCAAGGTTGAAGGCACCGTCGTCGAACTCGACGGCGACGAGATGACCCGGATCATCTGGCAGTTCATCAAGGACAAGCTGATCCACCCGTATCTCGATGTGAACCTCGAGTATTACGACCTCGGCATCGAATATCGGGACAAGACAGACGACCAGGTCACGATCGACGCCGCGAACGCGATCAAGGAGCACGGTGTCGGCGTCAAGTGCGCCACGATCACTCCGGATGAGGCCCGGGTCGAGGAATTCGGCCTGAAGAAGATGTGGCGCTCGCCCAACGGCACCATCCGCAACATCCTCGGCGGAACCATCTTCCGGGCGCCGATCATCATCTCGAATGTGCCGCGTCTGGTCCCCGGCTGGACCAAGCCGATCATCATCGGCCGTCACGCGTTCGGCGACCAGTACCGCGCCACCGACTTCAAGGTGTTCCAGGGCGGCACCGTCACCCTCACCTTCACCCCCGAGGACGGCAGCGAGCCGATCGTGCACGAGGTCGTGCAGATGCCCGAGGACGGCGGCGTCGTGATGGGTATGTACAACTTCAAGAAGTCCATCGAGGACTTCGCGCGGGCGTCGTTCAACTACGGCCTGCAGCAGAACTACCCGGTCTACATGTCGACCAAGAACACCATCCTCAAGGCCTACGACGGCATGTTCAAGGACACCTTCCAGGAGGTGTTCGACGCCGAGTTCAAGACCCAGTTCGACGCGGCCGGACTCACCTACGAGCACCGCCTGATCGACGACATGGTCGCCTCCTCCATGAAGTGGGAGGGCGGCTACGTCTGGGCCTGCAAGAACTACGACGGCGACGTGCAGTCCGACACCGTCGCCCAGGGCTTCGGCTCGCTCGGCCTGATGACCTCGGTGCTGCTCACCCCGGACGGCCGGACCTGTGAGGCCGAGGCCGCGCACGGCACCGTCACCCGGCACTACCGCCAGCACCAGCAGGGCAAGCCGACCTCGACCAATCCGATCGCGTCGATCTTCGCCTGGACCCGCGGCCTCGAGCACCGCGGCAAGCTGGACAACACCCCCGAGGTGATCGGCTTCTCGCAGACACTCGAGGATGTCGTCATCAAGACCGTCGAGGGCGGCCAGATGACCAAGGACCTTGCGCTGCTCGTCGGCGGCGATCAGGGCTACCTGACCACCGAGGAGTTCCTCGGCGCGCTCGACGCCAACCTGGCCCGCGCCCTGCGCTGACCGGTTGGCCACGAGCCGGTCGCGCCCCTGCGTTGACCGGTTCGCCGAATACCCGGCGCTGGGTACGAGAGCCAGCGCCGGGCGCGACATACGGGCACCCGCACCACATCGGTGGTACGGGTGCCCGCACTGTTTCACGACTCGTGTCACTGTCGTCGTCGTTCCGATGCGAAGCAGTCGGATCGCAATATCGTGGGGGAACTCACGTCAGCGCGGGAAGCGTAGGCAGTCGCCGGGCGGTTACATGAATACGTGACCAGTACCGTTGCCACGCAGACCCCAGCACCCGCCGAGGCCGAGCGGACGGACTGGCACATTCCGGCGATGCTGGCGCTGGCCCTCGGCGGATTCGGAATCGGTACAACCGAATTCGTCACGATGGGTTTGCTGCCCGATATCGCGAGCGCCATGCACGTCTCCGAGCCGACGGCAGGGCATGCGGTATCGGCTTATGCGCTCGGTGTCGTCGTCGGCGCTCCGCTGATCGCCGCACTTGCCGCGCGGGTGCCGCGCAAACGTCTGCTGGTCGCCCTGATGGTGGCGTTCACCGTCGGAAATGCCGCGACGGTTATCGCACCCACATTTGAGACTCTGGTCATCGCGCGGTTCGTTTCGGGCCTGCCGCATGGCGCGTACTTCGGTGTCGCCTCGCTGGCCGCCGCGACTCTGGCACCGATCGGGCAGCGCGCAAAGGCGGTTGCCGCGGTTATGCTGGGACTGAGCGCCGCCAACGTTGTCGGCGTTCCCAGTGCGACCTGGCTCGGCCAGCATCTCGGCTGGCGCGATGCCTTCGTGGTGGTCGCGGTGATCGGTGTCGCCACCGTCGCGGCGCTGATCCGATTCGTTCCGGAGCTGCACGGTATCCGGATCACCAATCCGATGACCGAACTCGGCGCACTGCGTCGCCCGCAGGTGCTGCTGACCCTGCTGGTCGGCGCGATCGGCTTCGGCGGCATGTTCGCCGTCTACACCTACATCACCACCACGCTGACCGATGTGGCCGGTCTGCGGCTCGGCCTGGTGCCGTTCGTGCTCATGCTCTTCGGGCTCGGAATGGTCGCGGGCAATATCGTCGGCGGCATTCTGGCCGATCGCGGCGTCGACCGGGCGATCTACCTCGCGATGATCGCGATGGTCGTCATTCTGGCGGGATTCGTTGCCGCCGCGCACAATCCGTACACGGCGGCGATCGGCGCGTTCTTCATCGGCGCATCTGGTGCGGCGCTCGCGCCCGGTCTGCAGACCCGGCTGATGGATGTCGCCGCCGACGCCCAGACCCTCGCCGCTGCGCTCAATCACGCGGCCCTCAATATCGCCAATGCGGCGGGCTCGTGGCTGGGTGGACTCGTCATCGCGGCGGGTCTCGGCTACACCGCGCCCGCGACCGTCGGGGCGGGGCTGGCCGTGCTCGGCGTTCTGCTGTTCACGGTGACCGTCTGGACCGGTCGCCGCTGCGCGGTTTAGGTGCTGGGTTCCAGCGCGACGACCGGAATCACCCGATCCGTCTTGGTCTCGTATTCGGCGAAGCCCGGCATGACCGCCACCATCGCCGCATAGAGCCGATCGCGTTCCGGACCTCCGGTGATCGGGGTGGCCGTCGCCTCGATGGTCTCGGTGCCGATCTCCAGCGTGACCTTCGGATTCGCCCGCAGATTGTGATACCAGTCCGGGTTATCGGGTGCGCCCGCCTTGGACGCGATGATCACCAAACGATTGCCGTCGCGGATATAGGCCGCCGGATTCGTGCGCGGCAGCCCGGTCTTCGCGCCGGTCGTGGTGAGCAGCAACAGATCCTTGCCCTCGAACGGGCCGCCGACCTTGCCCGCGTTCGCACGGAACTCCGCGATGATGTTCTGGTTCCAATCGTTGGCCATCTGCACTCCTCGGATCGAGAGATCGGGTCGAGGTAATCGTCGCCGATGGGCGGACCGATCAGATCACCTTTTTGAAGAATCCGCGCAAGTCGGCGAGCAACAGGTCGGGGGCCTCGTGGGCGGCCCAGTGCCCGCCGCGGTCGTATTCGTGCTATTGCACGAGATTGCGATGGTCGCGTTCGGCGAATTTGCGCGGCGGTTTGAAGTCGAATCCGAACGAGGCCAAACCGATCGGAACCGTGGTCGGCTCGATCGCCGTGGGTGCGCGATGGTGCTCGAAGTAGAACCGGGCCGAGGACGCCGAGGTGTTGGTGAACCAGTAGATCGCCACATTGGTGAGCAATTCGTCGGTGCTCAGCGCATTCACCAGCGCTTGGCCGCTCCAGGCGAGCTGGCCGACCGGGGAATCCGACAGTGCGTGGCCGAGGGTTTGCGGCTGCGCTTGCTGGGCGGCGTTGTGAATGGCGTGCCGACGGAATTTCTCTCCGAAGTACACCAGGATCAGCTCGTATTCGCTGAGTCCGTCCAGCTCGCCCGGCTCGCGCCTCGGGAAGGAATAGACCTGGGTGACGTGCACGCCGACGACCCGGTCCGGGGCGATCCGGCCCAGCTCCGGTGCGACGATGGCGCCGCAGTCGTTGCCGTGCACGCCGTAGCGGTCGTAGCCGAGACGGTTCATCAATTCGTCGAATGCCGCGGCCATGCGCGTCGGGCACCACCCGGCGGTGTGCGTCGGTCCTGAGAAGGCGAAGCCTGGATAGGACGGGATCACCACATGGAAGGCGTCGCTCGGATCGCCGCCGTGTGCGCGCGGATCGGTCAATTCGCCTATCAGGCCGAGGAATTCGTTGAACGAGCTCGGCCAGCCATGGGCCAGCAGCAGTGGCATCGCATCGGGTTCAGTGGAGGTGACGTGTACGAAATGGATGGTTTGCCCATCGATCTCGGTCGTGTATTGCGGAAATGTGTTGAGCCGCTGCTCTTGTGCGCGCCAGTCGAACGTGTCGCGCCAATATTCGTGCAACGGCCGGACGAACGACAGCGGAACGCCGTACTCCCAGCCGGGCCGAACCGGCACTCCTGGGTACACCCGGCCCGCGACCTCCCGAGCGGGCAATTCCGCGACGTACCGGGTGTGCGTCAGGCGGTATTCGAGGTCGTCCAGGTCGGCCTGCGGGATCGCGATTCGGAAGGGCTTGATCTCGGACACCGCCTCAGCCTGCGAGAGCGGGGCGGCGGGAACAATGCCGAATTCGACTGTCTTTCGATCACTTTCGCTTATCGGCCGCCGCTGCCGTGTGCAACATCCGGTCGACGAGGGTATCGACGTAGTCGTCGGTGAGCGGGCCGGTGCCGAACAGGGTGCGGGTGTACAGCGGGGCCAGGATGATGTCGACCACCTCCAGCACCTCTGGGGCCTGTTCGCCGCGGGCGGTGGCTCGATCGAGCATGGCTTGGACCTGGTCCACTCGTTCGGCGAGGAATCGGTCGCGCGTCTGTTCGCCCGCCGCACCGGTGTCGAGCAGCGCGAGAATTGTGCGCAGCAGTGCCAATCCGTCCGGTCCGCTGACATCGCGCGCTGCCTTCGCGGCATAGGCGCGCAGATCGCCCTCGAGCGAACCGGTATTCGGCATCGCCGACTCGGTGCTGAGCCGATCGACGGTCACCTCCATGGCCAGCGCCTCCAGATTGCCCCAGCGCCGGTAGATGCTGGTATCGGCGACACCGGCGCGCGTCGCGACATCGGCGATCGTGAAGTTGCCGTAGCCGCGTTCGGCGACCAGTTCGGTGACCGCTTGGTGTACCGCCGCGCGCACTCGGGCGCTGCGACCTCCGGGGCGGCGGGAGCGGGCTTGTTCCTCCATGTCTCCATCTTAACGCAGTGGAGACTTGCGTTTGTGGCAGCGGCTCGCTACGGTGGTATTAACGCCGCTAGAAACTGCGTTTAGGAGCTGACAATGGAGCCGATCTTCTTTCCCGAGAACCACTCGTTCTGGTACGAGACCCTGCGCACCTTCGGTCACATCGCTTATGGCGGAGCCGATTTCGGTGAGGTCGTGGTGACGGTCCAGCGAATCGTCCCCGGCGATTACGACAGCTGGCACGACGAGTGGCTGGCCACGGCCGATCGGGTGGCGGATGCGGCGCGCACGGCGCATCGGGTCAGCGCCCGCGACGGCTTCCTGCGCGCGTCGAACTACTACCGCGCCGCCGAATTCTTCCTGCACGGCAATGCCACCGACCCGCGCATCCGGCACGCTTACGACGCCTCGGTCGAATGTTTTCGCGCCGCGGCCGAACTCGCGGACCAGGTGATCGAGCCGGTGTCGATTCCCTACGAGGACACCATGCTGCCCGGCTACTTCTATCGCGCCGACGACTCGGGCGAGCCACGTCCAACGGTGGTGATGCACAACGGATTCGACGGCACGGTCGAGGAAATGCACTTCTTCGGTGCGGCCGCGGCCGTCGAGCGCGGCTACCACGTGCTCAGCTTCGACGGTCCCGGTCAGCCGGGCACCAGGCACCATCAGGGCCTGGCCTTCCGTCCGGACTGGGAGAACGTCGTCGGACCGGTGCTCGACTACCTCGCCGCCCGGCCCGAGGTGGATGTCGACCGGATCGCCCTGTTGGGTGTCAGCATGGGCGGTGTCCTCGCGCCCCGCGCCGCTGCCTACGACCAGCGCATCACCGCCCTGATCGCCGTCGACGGCATCTACGATCTCGGCGATATCTCCACTGCGGGGCTGCCCGGCGAGCGGGCGGAACTAGAGCGCAGGCTGCGCGCCGCGGCGGATCCGGAACTCGATGCCGCGCTCGATGCGGCGATGGCCGCGAATCCCGTAATGCGCTGGGCGATTTCGCACGGCATGTACGCCATGGGTGTGCGCACACCGCGGGCCTTCGCCGCGAGTTACCTGGACTACCACCTCCGCGACGGCATCGCCGAGAAAATCGCCTGTCCGACATTGGTGTGCGCGGGTGCCGACGATGGCTTCTTCAAGGGCCAGCCCGAGCTCCTCTTCGCGCACTTGACCTGCCCGAAGACATTGCTCCAATTCACCGAAGACCAGGGCGCCGAGGCCCATTGCCAGTCCGGCGCACAGCGTTTCGCATTCGCTCGCATCTACGACTGGCTCGACGACACTTTCGATCGGGCCTGATTTACCCCTGCTCTATACCTTCCAGGAGACCGACATGAACATGATCGACCGCATCGACCGGGCCATCGATATGTCCGGCGGCATCGTCAAAGGCATTGCCGCAGAACACATGAGCGCGCCGACGCCGTGCCCGGAATGGGATCTGCGCGAGCTGCTCAACCACCTGGTGGGCGGCATGAATATCTTCGCCGCCCAACTGCAGGGCCTGACGCCGGATCGCGACCACCACGACGACTGGCTCGGCACCGACCCGCAGGGCGCCTACGTCGAGGCGGCCGAGCTCGACCGCGCGGCCTGGGATCGCCCCGACGCACTCGAACAGACGGTGCGTCTCGGCTTCGGTGCGGTGCCAGGGCCGATGGCGGCAGTGATCCACCTGACCGAACTCGTCGTGCACGGTGTCGATCTGGCGGTCGCCACCGGACAGGAGCGCCTGGTCGACGAGCAGCTGTGTACGGAGATGCTGGCGATCATGCGTGAGATGGGCCTCGAAAACTTCCGCGTACCAGGGATGTTCGGTCCCGAGGTCGAGGTGCCCGCTGACGCACCCACGTACCGTCGGCTGCTCGCCTACGTCGGACGAGCCTGATCGGCCACCCGTGATCACTTTTGCTTGTCGGTTGGTGCGGTGCTGAACATACAGATCTGTATGTAAGTGTAGAATTGCCGGAATGACCAGGTCCGAAGCGCCCAAGCAGCAGCGCCGCACACAAGAGCAGCGCAGTAGTGAGATGCGCACGCGGCTGCTCGATGCCACCATCGACTGCCTGGTCGAATACGGGTATGCGGGAACGACCACGCCGCGGGTCGCCGAGCGGGCCGGGGTCACCCGCGGGGCCCAGGTGCACCACTTCGGGTCCAAGACCGATCTGGTGGTCGCGGCGATCAGCCATCTGGCACAGCTGCGCGCGGAGACCGCGATGCGCGAGATGTCCAGGGTTCAGGGCGGCGGCGATCCGGTCGGGGCGGCCCTGGACTTTCTCTGGGAGCTACACCAGGGGCCGCTGTTCATCGCCACCGCTGAGCTGTGGGTGGCGGGCCGCACCGATTCGGTACTCGCCTCGGCGATGGAGAAGGTCGAGCCGTTCGTCAATAACGCGGTGCTGATGGCAGTTGCCCGATTCGTACCGGATGAGATGCGGCGCAAGGAAGCCCGCGATTTCGTCTACACCGCGATGGACGCACTACGCGGAATCCTGGTCTCCAACTTCATCGATCCGGATTCCGAACGGGCGCACCGGCGTTGGCGACGGGCCTCGGTGCATCTGCGGGAGATCGCCACCACCGCGCTGGTTCCGCGACCGCTGCTGCGTCCCGCTGAATAGCTGACGGCATAGGGCTTTTCGGCCCCGTCGGCTGCCGACGTTTCAGTCGTGTGCGCGCCGAAACTTGGACGCTTCGGCGAGGTCTTCAGCAGATGCTGACCGCGATATCCGTTGCGACGGTAATGATTCACGCGATGCCGACGTTGGCATAGAAGCTCACGATATCGTTCAGCAATGCCCCTGTGCGCCGGGCAGATTCGCGATCAGGTATCCCGTGCGAAGCAGGCTGACGACTTGCTCGATCGCACGGAAGAGTGCGCGGCGGGGCTGGCGAGCAGCGTCTGGCGTTGATCATCTTCCTGCTGGTTCCAGCGTCCGCATGTCCGGCGCGCTGCTGGCTGCGGCGTCTGCACGTCGATCGCCGAGCGCGTCGACTTACCCCTTGGTGGATGGCGCAATGTTCGCTACCCGCGGCATGTTGCTCCTGGCGCGCTGAGCTGGGAGTTCTCTTATCTATCGAGCCGGATCGCCTCGAACTCTTGCAGCCTTACATACAGCTCTGTATGTTTGTTTCTGTTCGATCCGGTCGGGATCGGCCACTGCGGGCTGCCGATTTGGGCGCATGGTCGCACCGGGTCAGGTACTACGTAAGGAGTTCGATGGCGAACAAGGTCTACGTCGTTGGCGTCGGCATGACGAAGTTCGAGAAGCCGGGCCGCCGTAAGAACGAGGACGGCAGCGCTTGGGACTACCCGGATATGGCGCGGGAATCGGGTACGAAGGCGCTCGCCGATGCCGGGATCGACTATCGCGAGGTCGAGCAGGCCTACGTCGGTTATGTCTACGGCGAATCCACCTCCGGACAGCGCGCGGTCTACGAACTGGGTATGACCGGCATTCCGGTGGTCAATGTCAATAACAACTGCTCGACCGGATCCACCGCGCTTTTCCTTGCGGCACAGGCGATTCGGGGCGGACTGGCCGATTGCACGCTGGCACTGGGCTTCGAGAAGATGCAGCCGGGCTCGCTCGGATCCACCTGGGACGATCGCGAACAGCCGATGGCCAAGCACGTCATGGCGCTCGCGGAGATCTCCGAGGTGCTTTTCCCGGTGGCGCCGTGGATGTTCGGCGCGGCGGGGCGCGAGCATATGAAGCAGTACGGCACCACCGCGGAGCATTTCGCGAAGATCGGCTACAAGAACCACAAGCATTCGGTGAACAACCCGTATTCGCAATTCCAGGACGCGTATTCGCTCGATGACATCCTGGCCTCGCGGATGATCTACGACCCGCTCACCAAGCTGCAGTGTTCGCCGACCTCGGACGGTTCGGGCGCGGTCGTGCTGGCCAGCGAGGAATTCGTGAATTCGCACGACCTCGCCGCGCAGGCGGTGGAGATCGTCGGCCAGGCGATGACCACCGACTTCGCCTCCACCTTCGACAACACCGCCAAGAACCTCATCGGCTACGACATGAATGTCCGAGCCGCACAGCAGGTCTACCGGCAGGCGGGCCTCGGGCCGGAGGACTTCCAGGTCATCGAGCTGCACGATTGCTTCTCCGCCAACGAACTGCTGCTCTACGAGGCGCTCGGGCTCTGCGGCGAGGGTGAGGCCGGAAAGTTGATCGACGACAGTCAGACCACCTATGGCGGCAAGTGGGTCGTGAATCCCTCCGGCGGGTTGATCTCGAAGGGACATCCTTTGGGCGCAACGGGTTTGGCGCAGTGCTCCGAACTCACCTGGCAGCTGCGCGGTACCGCGGACAAGCGTCAGGTCGGCAACGTCACCGCCGCGCTGCAGCACAATATCGGCCTCGGCGGCGCTGCGGTCGTCACGGCCTACCAGCGGGCGGACCGCTGATCTCCGCGAAAGCCGTCATGCAGCAACGACATTCACTCGACGAGGAGTAACTCATGGGCCATATCGAAGCCACCAAGGACGTCAACGCCACCCCCGACGCGCTCTGGGCGGTTGTCTCGGACCCGCAGACCTGGGACAAATGGTTCACCATCCACGAGCGCTTCATAGAAGAGCCGCCCGCTACCTTGGCCGAGGGGGCCAAGCTGGTCGCGAAGATCGTCATGCTCGGCATGGCGAACAAGCTGGAATGGACCGTCGTCGCGGTCGAGCAGCCGAGCAGGCTCACCCTCGGCGGTACCGGAATGGCAGGGGTGAAGACCGAATTCACCTTCGATATCCAGCCCAAGGGCAATGGCGGCAGCACCATCCTGGTCTCGGGCGACTTCGAGGGCGCGCTGATCAAGGGCGCACTCGGCAAGGCGGTCGAGAAGGACGGTCTCAAGCAACTGGACCGGTCGCTCGAACAGCTCGACGCCCTGGCCTCGGCCTGATAGGAGGCGGGTGATGACAGCGGAGGCCGCCGCGGCGCGGCCGGTAGAATTCGACGACAGCGGACTCGAAACCTGGTGTGACGACGAATGTTTCGAGGTGTCGGCCGAGCGGATCGCCGAATACGCCGCCGCGACCAATGATCCGATCGAGGCGCATCTGGCGGGCAAGGTGGCCTCGCCGATCTTCGGCATCGTCCCGGTGTTCGAGGCCATGATGATGCCGGTGATCGATGTCGCGCCGATGGACATCTTCGGCCGAGTCGTACACGGGGAGCAGGATTTCCACTTCTACCGCGCGATCCTGCCGGGTGACCGCCTGGTCTCGCGGGCCAAGGCGATCGGCTATGCCAGCCGTTCGAACGGCAGCACCATCACCATCCTCGTCGAATGCCGCACCGAGGCAGGGGAATTGGTGAACGAGCAGTATCTGACCGCTTTTTTCCGCAATATCGACGCGGGGAAGCCGGTCGGCGTCGGCGCTCCTGCACACAAGTTCGACGAGAACCTGCGGGCGCGGGAGCCGGTCGCGATGGTGCCGCAGCATGTCGATCTCGATCAGACCTACCGCTATTCGCCCGCTTCCGGTGATCCGGTGCCGCTGCATCTGGACGAGCAGGTCGCCAAGGACGCGGGGCTGCCCGGGATCATCGCGCACGGTCTGTGCACCATGGCCTTCGCATCGTGGGCCGTGCTCACCGAGGTCGCGGGCTCGGATGTCAACCGGCTGAAGCGCTTCGCGGTGCGCTTCGCCAAGATGGTCTTCCCCGGTGACGACCTGGAGACCCGAATCTGGCGGGTGGGCTCCGAAAACGGCGTCACCACATACGCCTTCGAGACCGTCCGCGGCGAAGACGTCGTCCTGAGCGACGGTCTCGCCGCAGTCGCCGACCAACTACCGAACTGAGGAGCCACGTAGATGGGTGCATTGGAAGGACGGGTCGCCGTCATCACCGGCGCGGGGCGCGGCATCGGGCGTGAGCACGCGCTGCTGTTCGCCCGCGAAGGCGCCGCGGTCGTCGTGAACGACCTCGGCGGCAGCAATGCCGGTGAGGGTTCCGATGTCGGTCCGGCCAAGGAGGTCGTGAACGAGATCATCGCCGCGGGCGGGAAGGCGGTGGCCAACACCGATGACATCGCCACCTGGGACGGTGCGGGCAGCGTTGTCGCCCAGGCGATTTCCGAGCTCGGTGGCATCGATGTCGTGGTCAACAACGCGGGCATCCTGCGGGACGCCTTCATCGCGGGTATGGACGAGGCGCAGTGGGATGCGGTGATCGCCGTACATCTCAAGGGCCACGCCGCCGTGCTGCATCACGCGGCCGCGTACTGGAAGGCGCAGAGCAAGGCGGGCAACCAGCCGAATGCCACGGTGATCAATACCGCGTCGGCCTCCGGAACGACCATCCCGAATGCGGGTCAGGCCAACTACGGCGCGGCCAAGGCCGCGATCGCCGCGTTGACCCTGGTCGCGGCCGATGAGCTCGCGCGCTACGGCGTCCGGGTCAATGCCATCGCGCCGATCGCGCGCACCCGGCTCACCCTGGCCACGCCCGGTATGGGCGAGATGATGGCCGCCGAGGCCGCGGCGATCGAGGACGGCGATTTCGACGCTTTCAGCCCGGCCAATATTTCTCCGCTGGTCGCCTACCTGGCGTCGGAAAAGTGCCCGATCACCGGCAAGGTTTTCGCGGTCCAGGGCGGCGCCATCTCCGAGCTGGCAGGCTGGCATGACGTGAAGACCATCGAGACCGACGGCGCCTGGCTCATCGACGATATCGCCGCTCGGCTGCCTTGATCTCGCGGGAACGTTAGGAGAACGACGATGTTCGAATGGTCCGAAACCGACGAGATGATCCGCGAGGCGGTGCGCACCTTCATCGATAAGGAGGTCCGCCCGCACCTCGACGCGCTGGAGAGCGGTGAGCTGACCCCCTACCCGATCATCCGGAAGTTGTTCAGCGACTTCGGAATCGATGCGATGGGTGGCGAGGCGGTCCAGCGGCTGCTCGCCAAGGAGCGCAAGAAGGCGGAGGCGCTGGCGGCGGGCGATCCGCTGCCCGAGAAGTCCGAAAAGTCTTCCGGCGGTAGCCCGTTCGCCGGTCAGGAATCGCTGATGGCGGTGCTGATCGGGGAGTTGTCCGGCGTCTGCATGGGGCTGGTCACCGCGATGGGTGTCAGCATCGGTCTCGGGGCGACCACCATCCTCTCGCGCGGCACGCTCGCGCAGAAGGAGCGGTGGCTGCCCGATATCGTCACCATGAAAAAGGTTGCGTCATGGGCGATTACCGAGCCCGACTCGGGTTCGGACGCATTCGGCGGCATGAAGACCTACGTCAAGCGCGACGGCGAGGACTACATCCTCAACGGTCAGAAGACCTTCATCACGAATGGTCCGTTCGCCGATGTGATGATCGTCTACGCGAAGCTCGACGAGGGCGACGGCGGCGATAAGCGCGAGCGCAAGGTGCTCACCTTCGTGCTCGACACGGGCATGGACGGCCTCACCCAGGGCAAGCCGTTCAAGAAGATGGGCCTGCATGCCTCGCCGACCGGTGAATTGTTCTTCGACAATGTGCGCCTGGGGCGGGATCGGCTGCTCGGCGAGACCGAGGAGCACAAGGGCGGCGACGGCCGGGAAAGTGCCCGCTCCAGCTTCACCGCAGAACGCATCGGTGTCGGTTTCATGGCGCTCGGCATCATCAACGAATGTCACCGGCTGTGCCTGGACTACGCCAAGAGCCGCAAGCTGTGGGGCCAGGAGATCGGCCGGTTCCAGCTGGTGCAGCTCAAGCTGGCCAAGATGGAGATCGCCCGGATCAATGTGCAGAACATGGTCTTCAACACCCTCGAGCGCGGCAAGGCGGGCAAGCCGCCGACCCTCGCCGAGGCCTCGGCCATGAAGCTCTACGCCTCCGAGGCCGCCACCGAGGTAGCCATGGACGCGGTCCAGCTCTTCGGCGGCAACGGTTACATGACCGAGTACCGGGTGGAGCAACTCGCCCGTGACGCGAAGTCCCTGATGATCTACGCGGGCAGCAACGAAATCCAGGTCACCCACATAGCCAAGGGCCTGCTCGCCCAGTAGTGCTGACCGCACATGCCCCTGGCCGTCGGCACCGCACGTGTGCGGCGGTGAACGGCATGTGCCGTGTTTCAGACTGCGCGCAAGTGTGTGCGGCTGGCGTAGATGTGTTCGGCTATCAGGGTCGCGATGCGGTCCGGAGCTTCGAGCATGGGGACGTGCCCGACGCCGTTGACGAGGATGCGGTCGGCGGAGTCGGGCAGTTCCTGCAGGAAGCGGCGGGCGTACACGCGGTTGGGGATGATCCGGTCGTATTCGGCCATCAGCAGGCGCACCGGAGTCGGGAGGTTGGACAGGTCTTCCAGCGCGGGAGAGCGCACGGTGCCCAGGATCAACGGGATCATGGCATCGCAGTGCAGTGCGGCGGTGATCACGGCGGCGATATCGCGGCGCGCGACCGCGGCCGCGTTCTTGCTCAGCAGCAGGAGTGCGAAGCGTTGCGCGATCGGATTGTTGATCGCGAATCCGCCGAGCCGCTTACCCACCTCGACGATCGGCACCAATGACAGGAATTTCGCGCCGACGCGGAACTGGATGAGCGAGGGCGACTGCCAACCGCCCGCCGGTGCGATCGCGGTCAGGGTGCGGGCCCGGCCGCGTCGGGCCAGTTCGAAGCCGACCCAGGCGCCGAGCGAATTGCCCGCGATATGGCAGGTGCGCCAGCCGAGTTCGTCGAGTTGATCCTCGATCCGGTCGGCGAGGGCATGGACATCGGTGGACCAGCCGTCGATCGGTTCGCCACCCCAGTGGCCCGCGAAGGCGGGGGCGAACACCTCGCAATGCGCGGAAAGTCGCAGCGCAACCTGTTCCCAACAGTGCGGCGAAAGCATGAATCCGTGCAGCAGCAGGACCGGATCACCGGATCCGATATGCAGCGCTTTGATCGGGGCGGGGGAGTTGGTGGTGCCTGACTTCATCGTCAATCACCCCTTCCTGGACTTCGATGTCCCGGGGGAGTTCTTCTGACCAGCATTGTACGGTCGTCAGGTGCCTTATATCATCTCGTCGATCAATGTGAACGGGGTCCGGGCGGCGACGGGCAAGACGGGCAAGGGGATGCTCGAGTGGCTGGCGGTCACCGAAGCCGACATCATCTGCCTGCAGGAGACTCGGGCAACCGATGAGCAGACCCGTGCCGCGCTAGCGCCCGCGCTGGAGGCGGGCTGGTATCTGACGCATGCGGAGCCGGGAGCGAAGGGGCGGGCCGGGGTCGGCATTCTGTCCCGTCGCGAACCCCGGGCCGTGCGCATCGGGCTGGGGCGCTGGCACGACGGAACCTGGCATCCCAGCGCCGAATTCGCTGGTACCGGACGCTATGTCGAGGCCGAATTCGACGAACTGACCGTGGCCAGCGTGTATGTGCACACCGGTGAGGCGGATACGCCGATGCAGGACGAGAAGTACCGCTTCCTCGACGAGATCGGCAGCCATATGCGCGCGCAGACCACCGATTTCGTGATCTGCGGCGACTGGAATGTCGCGCACACCGAACTCGATATCAAGAACTGGAAGGGCAACCTGAAGAACTCCGGGTTCCTGCCGCAGGAGCGGGCCTGGATCGACGGCATGCTCGCCGCCGGATACGTGGACGTGGTGCGCAACCTGCATCCCGGTGTCGCGGGCCCGTACAGCTGGTGGTCCTACCGCGGTCGCGCCTACGACAACGACGCGGGCTGGCGCATCGACTACCACCTGGCCCGCGGCGAGGTGGCAGGCCGGGCGAAGCAGGCCGTGGTCGAACGCGCCGCCACCTATGCCGAGCGTTGGTCCGACCACGCGCCGGTCACGGTGCAATACCGATAAAGTTCCCGATAAAGATGATTCGCGACATGGCAGTGCTGGAGATCGGGATCGCATGAATATTTCCTCGAAGCGGGTTCGCGCCTTCGCCGCGCTCGGTGTGGCTCTACTGGCCTTGGTGATCGCACTGCTCGCCTCGCGTGGCGGTGGGGAAAGCAAGCCGACCGCGGCCTCGGTCACCTCCACCACGCGCAGCGCGAGCTTGGCGGTTCCGGCGCGCGGCCCGGATGTGACCACCACATCTACCGTTCGAGCCCCCGGCGTACCGGACCGCGCCTACGCGACTCTTGTCGAAATCGATGCGGGCCGCTGGCCGGATTCGGCGAACGCGCCCGGCACCAAGGGCGGTGAGCGCTGGATGAACCGCGCGGGCACGCTGGCCGCCAAGGATTCGGCGGGCAAAGCCATCACCTACCAGGAATGGGATGTGAACCCGAAGCAGCCCAACCGTTCCCGCGACGCCGAACGCATCGTCACCGGCAGCGACGGTTCCGCCTGGTACACCGGTGACCACTACGAAACCTTCACGAGGATGCGCTGATGACAGTTCCGTTATCGCAGTTCCTTGCTCGCCCCGAGGCCCGGCTGCCCACCGACGCGCCTTCGGCACCGACCGCCGTGGTGGGTGCCCTCCCCGTGGACGCCCCGACACTCAGCGGCGTGCGCTACGACGCACCCGTCGACTACGCGGTGCGTGAACTGCGCGGGCTCAAGATGCGCACCACCGCACGCGTTTTCGACGAATTCGCGGCCGCGTTCCAATTTCCGTACTACTTCGGCGCGAACAAGGACGCCTTCGACGAATGCCTGCGTGATCTCGATGATTTCGTCGGCCCCGCCGCCGGATATGTTGCCGTGATCCGCGATTCGGCCGATCTGCTGATCGACGAACTGGAAGAACGCACATGGTTCAACGAAGCCATGCGCGAGGCCGCCGATTACTGGTCCACAAAGGGCCTGGCCTTCCGAGTCGTCCTCCAAGGCGAACCACCCGACCCAGCCATCGTCCGCCTGAGCCCGTAGCGCCGAGGACAGTCGAATGGTGGCTGTCAGGCTCTCGGGGAACAACCATTCGACTCGATGCGCGTTCAGGTGAGGCGGCGGGCGAGGTCCTCGCCGAGGAGGACGAAGACGTCGGTGGTGTGGTCGATCAGTTCGTCGCGGGTGAGGGGGAGGTCGTTCTGTAGCCAGGCGGTGAGGGTTTGGACCAGGCCGCCGACCAGGTAGGTGGCGCGAAAGTCGATGGTGGGCTCCGGATTCGGGTCGGTGATGCCGTAGAAGTCGATGCCCTCGGCGGCGACGATGCGGGCGAAAACCCGCACCGTCTGATTGGTGCGGGCGCGCAGCTCCGGCGTCGCCATGCCCGCGACCAGCGCGACATGCGCCTTGCGCGGATCATCGGTGAGCAGATGAATGCCCGCCGAGATCGCGGCATGCGCCTTGGCGCGGGTGTCGGAAGGTGCGGTCTGCAGCGCACCGATGATCGCCCCGGCCAGTTCCTCCGCGATCCGATCGATGAGCGCGGCCAGTACCGCGTCGCGGCTGTCGAAGCTTTCGTAGTAGTAGCGCTCGTTGAGTCCAGCCTGCGCGCACAGCCCGGAGACGGTGAGCTTGGCGATGCCCTGGGTGCCGATGATCTCCAGTGCGGCATCGAGCAGCGCCGCGCGTCGCTGGGCGCGGCGCTCGTCGGCTGAGACGCCGCCGTAGGACCGTTTTGCTGGCCCGCTCGTCGTCCGGCCGCCTCCCGCTGTGGAGTCGTTGGGCGGTGTTGGCCTACTTGCTCTGCGATCGCTGCTGCTCGCCGAGTTGCCTGGCGAGTCTGGCCTGCTTGTCGTGGGGCCGCCGCCTGCTGTGGGGTCGCTGGGCGGTGTTGGCCCACTCGCTCTGCGGTCGCTGCTGCTCGCCGAGTCGCTGGGCGATGCCGACTTACTTGGCGTCCGGCCACCAACCCCCGTCGAATCGCTACGCGATGCAGGTCCGCCCGTCGCTCGACCACCACCCCGCACGGAACCGCTTTGCGATGCAGTCATATCGCGATTCTGGCACGGGTGTGGTTGCGGCCGACCGGATCGCGATCTGGTTCGGTCGCGGTCAGATCCAGGGCGGGCACAATCTGGTGGAGACTATTGCC
>NZ_BDBY01000054.1 GCF_001613225.1 Nocardia pseudovaccinii NBRC 100343 | reverse complement strand
AATTCGATGGCCCGACGGGTCATGAGCAAGCGCGCGGTGGGGCTCACCTACGGCCAGCGCGCCCTGGTGATCGGCGCGGTCAATCCGCTGCTGTATGTCGGAACCGCCGAGAACACCGAGCATCGGATGACCCCGTACTCGCGACTCGCATTGACCGGCAAGCTCTTCGAGGCTGTCTTCCTCGGCAGCAAGGACGAGGCGGACCGCGCGCTCGCCTTTACCACGAAGAAGCACGCGAAGGTCGTCGGCGCACTGCCGGAGGAGGCGGGCCCGCACCATCCGGCGGGCACCGGTTACTCCGCGCTCGACCCGCACCTGATGTACATGACCATGGCCTTCGCCTTCGACTCGGCCGAGGTGATGCACGATCTGCTGGTCCGACCGTTGACCGGCGGCGAACGCGAGGGCCTGTACCAGGACTACGTCCGCTGGGGCGAGCTGTTCGGCATGCCCCGCGAGGCCGCGCCCGGCAGCTACCCGCTGTTCCGCGAATCCTTCGACGACTACCTCGCCTCGGACCAGCTGTTCCTCACCGACGAGGCCCGGCTGGTCGGTTCGTATCTGGCCGGTCAGCGCGTGCCCTATCCACAGCGCGGGCCGATGCGCCAGGTCGTCGACGCGTTCTACCTGCTGGTGCAGGGCAGTCTGCCGCCGCGCATCCGCGATATGTACGGGATGCGCTGGGGGCTGCCCGAGCAAATCGCCTTCCGCGCGCTCGCCCAGGGCGTGCGCACCGCGCATATCGCCCCGCCGCTGGTTCCGCCGGTGCTGCGCGGGACGCTGGCCGGTCCGAGCGCGCCGGTCTACAAGCTGTTGTCCAAGCGGGAACGCGAACTGCACAGCACCGGCCGCCCGAGCATGCCCGGTGTCGCCCCACGGAACTGGGCGGCGCGAAATTCCGCGTGACACGCATGCGAAGATCGGGACATGTCCAGTCCTGCTCAGACGAACCCGGCCGCTGAACGCAAACAGCGGGTGCTGTCCGGGATCCAGCCCACCAGCGCGTCCTTCCATCTCGGCAACTACCTTGGCGCGCTGCAGTACTGGGTGACCATGCAGGACGACTACGACGCCCTCTACTTCATCCCGGATATGCACGCGATCACCGTGTCGCAGGATCCGAAGGAACTGCGCAGGCGCACCAAGGCGGCGGCCGCGCAGCTGCTCGCGCTCGGTATCGACCCCAAGCGCTCCACCCTCTTCGTGCAGAGCCAGGTGCCCGAGCATGCCGAGCTGACCTGGGTGCTCAGCTGCATCACCGGATTCGGCGAGGCCAGCCGGATGACCCAGTTCAAGGACAAGTCGGTCAAACAGGGCGCGGAGAACGCCAGCGTCGGACTGTTCACCTATCCGGTGCTGATGGCCGCGGACATCCTGCTCTACCGTGCGCATCAGGTGCCGGTCGGCGAGGATCAGCGCCAGCATCTCGAGCTGACCCGAAATCTGGCCCAGCGCTTCAATACTCGGTTCAAGAAGACGTTCGTGGTGCCGGAGGCGCATATCGTCAAGGGCACCGCGAAGATCTACGACCTGCAGGATCCGACGTCGAAGATGAGCAAGTCGGCCTCCACCGACGCCGGTCTGATCAACCTGCTCGACGATCCGAAGATCACCGCCAAGAAGATTCGCTCCGCGGTCACCGATACCGAGCGCGAAATCCGCTACGACCCGGAAAACAAGGCGGGTGTCAGCAATCTGCTGGTGATCCTCAGTTCGCTGAGCGGCACTCCGATCGTCACGCTGGAACGCGACTATGCCGGTAAGGGTTACGGCGATCTGAAGTCCGACGTCGCCGACGCGCTGGTCGAATTTGTCACTCCGCTGCGGGCGAAGGTGGAAGAGTATTTGGCAGATCAGGGCGAACTCGACCGCATCCTCGACGCAGGTGCCGAGCGGGCGCGTGAGATTGCTGGCAACACTCTGGCGCAGGTTTACGACCGGGTGGGGTTTTTGGCTCGCTAACGGGGGAATACCGCTAGCGACCGCTTGTCGACCGTCACCGCGCGGTCTCTGTTCAAGGGGCGTGACAGATGCAGGTGATCGACAACATCAAGGCGGCGCTCGAACGGCGGATCCAGTCGCGGCCGTGGCTGGATCACCTCATCCGCGCGGGCGCAAATTATCAGCGGCAACGCGGTGATTACTACGCGGCCGGGATCACGTATTTCACGGTGCTGTCGCTGTTTCCGCTGTTGATGGTCGCCTTCTCGATCGCGGGCTCCGTGCTGTCGGGTGACCCGGAAATGCTTACCGAACTGCGGAACAAGATCATCGAGAACATTCCGGGATCGCTCGGCGGCCAGCTCAATGATCTGATCGATCAGGCGGTTCGATCGCGCGGCACGGTCGGCGCGCTCGGCCTGCTGGTCGGTGTCTACACCGGACTCGGCTGGATGACCAACCTGCGAGCGGCACTGACCGAACAGTGGGAACAGAAGACCCCGGAAGGCAATTGGTTCCTCAGCAAGCTCTCCGACCTCGGTGCATTGATCGGGCTCGGCTTGGCCTTCGTGGTCTCGATCGGTCTGTCCACGCTGGCGTCGAGCACCCTCGGCGCGCGGCTGCTGATCACGTTCCGCCTGTCGGAGTTGCCGGGCGCGCGACTGATGCTGGTGCTCATTTCGATACTGCTCGGCTTCCTCGCGTCGTGGGCGGTGTTCGTCTGGATGATCGCGCGCCTGCCCCGCGAGCCGGTTACCCTGCGCAGTGCCGCACGAGCGGCGGCGATTGCCGCGGTGGTCTTCGAGCTCTTCAAATACGTCGCGTCGTTCTACCTGCAGATGGTGCTGCACAGCCCCGCCGGAGCGGTATTCGGATCGATCATCGGTCTGATGGTGTTCAGCTACACCACCTATCGGATTCTCTTGTTCGCGACCGCTTGGGCCGCAACGGCATCGGAGAACGAGCCCGAAGCCGAAATCCCCCCACCCGACCCCGCCGTGATCAAGCCCCGCATGAGCGCCCCCGGCCTCTCAATGAGTACGGGAGCAGCCTACTTCGGCGCGGGTGCCCTTGCGGCGCTTCTGCTTTCGGGTCTCCGTCGCCGCTGAGCCGGATGCTGTCAGCGCCCGGATGCCGCCTCTTCGGAGTGCACATCCTCGGATCCAGATCTTCGCGACGTTCCCTCACCTCGGTAAGAGGCGCACAGGGCGGCTTTCAAGCACCTTCGCGATTGGAATGCGGGTCCGGAAGAGTCAGGACTTGCCAGTTTCCGCGTTTGCAGTGATAGCGCACCGTCGAATGCAGCCTGCTGATCGATCCGGGAATCGCCATGATGTCCATCTCGACTCGATACCCCGACTCGCGGAAAGCGGCGGCGAAATTGTGTGCGTCGTCGGGACCGGTCTCCAATAAGACGTCGGCACGTTGCCCGATCGCGTACTCGACGGCCAGAGCCGTCCAGCCCATCGCATCCCACATGACGAGGTCGGTGACGCGGCGGTCGTCCGCCAGCACGAGATCCCAGCTTCTGGGATGGTAGGCAGACAACAGTTCTGGATCGATGACCGCTACGCCATCTCGATCGGCTCGGCCCTCCCACAGCTTTCGGATCGCCGTGGTCTTTCCCGAACCAGGTGCTCCGGCGACAATGATCGCGGTCGGCCGATTACGCGACTGCAGGCCGCTGAACAGCTCCGGAACTATCTTTCTCTCGAAGACCCAACGATGCTCTCCGCGAGAAAGTCGATAACTGTCGAGATCGGGTCGCCTGCGCGATCCGAGTCCTGCGCCCAAATCTGCCAAACGGCCTCCGCAGGTTCGAATCGTGCTGGCTATCAACGCATGGTCTGCCGTTGCGAGCCCGCCGAGGTGAGCCAAATATGTTCGTCGCGATCCGTGCGTATCACCGGATGTGACGAGGTCGGCCGGGCCGCCGTGCTCGGACAGCCATTCGTTTGCCGAACAAGCGGCAATCAGGCTGCTGATAATGTCCACGGCTGCTTCGTAATACAGTGCGTCGTCCCAATCCGTGCCGGGGTCATCAGCCCCGGGGTGGATCAGTTTCTTTCCGATGAGGGCGTCGGCTGCTCGGTGGAAATCCGCGATCGACTCGGCAGCGCCTTCAGGTGTGCTGTTCCGCAGGTAGAAGCGCCGTTGTAACTCAACCGCCCGGGCTGAGGTTTCCGACCGCGCGCCGATCAGTTCCGCTATCCGATCTGCCCAGAGGTCGAGTGCCACCGGGCCGCCCGGATCTTGATCCACCAAACTGGGCTCCGTGAGGTCGGACGGGAAGAATGCCGGATTGCCGAGATAATGCCCGATCCCACTCGCACGGGGAACCAGCAATGGAGTGCCCGAGCCCAGCGCGTCCAAGCCGACGAGGCCGAAATGCTTGACGCCGGACGGCATCACGACCAGATCGGCACTGCGGATGTCGGCGAGTATTTCGTCGCGATCGACGGTGAACGGCTTCACATCGACATGACGTTCAGCGACGCTGGAGAGTAATTGTCTTGCGGACCACACGCATTCGGGCGGAGCGCCGCGCACGGTCAATCCGACGTCGAGCCCCTTCGCGTTCAGTAGCCGGACAATCCGTGCCGCCTCGATCGGGCCCTTTCGTGAATCCTCGATACGATCGAACAGCACCACAGTGAACGGTGCGGCCTGAGGTCGGGTCATTGTGGCCACTTCTCCACTACTGGCGGCCGACGAAGGTCTGATCGAGCACTTCCCATGACAGGTCGGTGGCAACCTGGGCGAGTTCTTCACCGGCCCTGCTGGGGCCGAATGCCGATCCGCGCGACAGTCGTGCCGCCAGCTCACGAAGCAGGCCGCCGATGATCATGCCGCGCAGTTCCGTCAGGCGAACCTCGCGATCCGGCTCGCCGGGTGGACGATCGTCGATTGCCCGATCACCGGCAAGCTCGCGGCGAATGTTCGCGGCTTCTTCGTCGAGGGTGACAGGTGTCTTGGTCCCCTGGGTGTAGTCGAACCGGGTCAGCAGATGTCGAGCGGGGTCCCGAATCGGATCGCCGGTATCCGGCGTTTCGGGCGGACCGTCGCCGCGGACGGCCTGGTGCATGGCTTCGAGCGCGCTTCTCAACATCTGCGGGTTGCCTTCGGCATCGTCGAGAACATCGAGAAGCCTGATGGCGACGTCGCGCAACTCCTCGTATCGCTGTGCGAGTGGGGCAGGGTCGGTCATCGGCTACGTTTCCTCCTGTTCCTCATTGCGGGCGCGCGGGACCTCGGCGGGGCCCGCTAGAGCTTCCAGCAGCGACTCCGCGGCGGCGAGCCAGGTACGGTTCTGTTCCCGAAGGTAATCCTGAATTCGCCGGGCGCGCTCCCATGAGCCGGGTTGGTCGCGAAGCTCGTGCTCCAGGCGGTCTACCCAGCGCTCGATAGGGATCTCATCTTCGAATCCCTGCTCGACCAAGCTGTGGCGAGTGAGGTTGCCGGGGAACAGGTTCGGGTCGCCGAGGAACCTACCGACACCGCTCGTGCTCGGCAGCAGGACAGGCACACCGGCGCCCATCGCTTCTGTTCCGACCAGACCGAAGTGCTCCCCGCGAGAAGGCATGATCATGATGTTCGAGTCTCGAAGATCGGACAGGATGTCGGCGGGGTCTGTCGTGTATGGACGAATGTCGACCAGCCTACCCACGGCTTCGGAGAGCATGTGCTGGGTACGCGCCACCTGCTCGGGCGGAACCCCCCGGACGATCAGATCGACATCGAGCCCCCGCTCGTTGAGGAGCCGGACCATCTCTGCTCCCTCGAGCACTCCCTTTCGCGGAGAGTCGGCCCGACCCACGAGTAGCACTTTGAGCGGTCCTTCTCCTTCCCGCGGCGGTATCTGTTCCGCGAACGGAACACCCGGGATCAGCTCGTGCACGATCGGGTCGCTCTCCGACATGTTCGCCAGCCTGTGCACGTCCTCCGCAATCGCGGGCCCGACCCCTACCGCGACATCGGACGTCGACACCAAGTCCATTTCCATCTGCTGAAGGCGCAGCCCCTCGGCTGGTCGGCCCTTCACTCGACCGTCGGACTCGTTGATCATGTGCACGATGTGTATGAGTTTGGCGTCCGGATAGAGTTCGTCGCGCACTTCCCGGGCCGCGAACCCGGAGAATCGGCTGTGCCCGATCACTACGTCGACGTCCGGCGGCAGCGCCGCGCGGTCCGACGCGTCCTCGATGCGGGGCGGTCCGACGATCCTCAGGCGACTACCGCCCTCGTTGCCGGTGACGTCATGATCGACGCGGACGGTCACATCGTTGCCCGCCTCCGCGAGCGCGGTGCTGAAATCTGTATTGAAGGATACGATCCCGCCCTTGGCCCGTCCCCACTCGTCGATCATCACCAGAATTCGCAAGCCCGCCTTGTCGGCTGCCTGCCTTATCGCCAGGTCTTCGTCCGGTGGCAGGGGCGTGGGCTCGCCGGACGGCTGGCGTGCGGGGTCGTCCGGCCCCTCGAGCCAAGGGCGCGCCGCAGTCTCGGCCGCATCGGTTTCGCGCGACAGTTGCTCCCAGGTATGCGCATTGTCCGGATGGTCGAGGGCCTGCTGGGCCAGCCGATCGCGCACCGAACGCAGTTGCCCGCGAAAGTTGTTCTTCTCGTCCTCGGTCCATGGACGGTTGCGCTCCCGGTCCAGCGTCTCCGCCGCTTGATGCGGGTGGGTCCAGTTGCCCTCCGGCGATCGGGAGTTTCCGTGCAGCACGCCGTTGCGGTCGCGGATTTTCAAATCGTCGAGCCGGACCGGAGGTTCGGGCGACTCGAGCTGCCGGACCATCTCCTCGGAACCGGCGTACGACGCATCATGAAGGAACGGCGGGGTGTAGCGATGGACACCGTCCTCTCGTTCGTCCAGATATCGGGAGATGGTGGACAGACGGCTCTGGTGCTCCGAGACCGCAAGTATCTCGGCTTTCGCGGTGTAGCCATGACTTACGAAATTCCGCATGACCTCGGCTTCGGCAGCCGGTTTGGCGAGCGCGAATTCGAGGACGACGTGATATCGATTCGCGATCGCGTGGTCCATCGACATGCGGAACCATCGGCCGATTTCCGGCGTGATGTGCCTGACCCCATCGTGATCCGTGCCAGCCATCAACTCCGCGTACTTCGGGTGGAATCTGAAGAAGTCGTCCGCCGTGAGATGGACCGCGCCACCGCGCCCCTCGAAGGAATCCAGGAGTTGCCGTATCGCGGTGGACTTCCCGGCCCCCATCTGACCGCCGACGACAACCAGCTCCGGCCTGTCGGATTCAGGGACGCGCTCTGCACCGGTGAGCATTTCGGGAATGATCTGCTCGTGGAAGATCTGCTGGATCTGGTCGTCGGTGAGTACGTATTCGGCGGGGCGCGTTTTCTGAGCGGGGGCCGGTGGATCGTCGCCCGGAGTGTTCTGCCCCGGCGTGCGGCGCTCCTCCGGTACCGGTCCTTTCGTATTCCGGCCGACGGGATCGAGCGCGGCGGGCCCGGCCCGGTGGGTTTCCGATCGCTGCGCGTCGCCTGCTAGGACTGGATGATTCCGCCCTTCGGCCAGCTGCCTTCCGTCCGAACCCGGTGCAGTATCCGGCCTGCCGTCGCCCGCAGCAGGCCGTCGGCCCGGCTGTTTGTCGTGCGGAATTCCCGGGTCTGCTTGTCGATCAACAGATTTCGATCCAGGTTGCCCTCTGTCGTCCCGAACCGGTACTCGACCTGAGTCGTGTCCTCCCGTACCCGGTCGTAGAACACCAGCAGCGCCATTGTCGTCCTTCCACAGCGTGTCGTATCGTTCACCGGTTCGATCCGGAATATCGGTCTCCCAGTTGTACCGCTGGTTGGCGAACACATGTGCCTCGGGATAGGTCGCCTCGGGATGCTCGCGCAGGTAGTTCGACTCGGCGAGTTCATGCTCGAGCATGATGAGGTCCTGTTCGAGCGGGCGGCCCGCGCGCAGCCGAATCCACGCCTCGGCCTGAGCCGCGGACGGGTCGAACCGGGCCCTGGTGAATCCGCCGCTGTCGTAGTCGTGCAGCAGGTGCTCGTCGCGCATCAGGTGGTTCTTGATCTGCGCGATTTCACTGCGGGAGAAGCCGGTCGACCCGTCGGCGCGTGGTACGCGGGCGAGGTTCGAGCTGATCTCCGCCACGTCGGCGTCGTCGCGGCGGAACCGGTCGTAGGCTTCGGCCGCCCATGCGTCGTCGAAACCGGGGTCGCGTGGACGGAGCGCTCCACCGGACTGCATCCAGTCGCCTTCGAGGCCATGGGTGTCCCCGGTGCCGGGATCAGCCGGTGCACGATCATGGGCCTCGTCCGAGGCAACGGCTGTGTCGGTCGGCGGGCGCGAGTGCGAGGGCTCGCCGGAGCCGATGGCCGGTTCGCTCTCGCGCACCGGTGACTCGATCGGGGCGGCTCGGGACTCGGGCACTTCCGATGCGGCGACCGGCTTCGATTCCACGCCCGAGACTGCGGGCTTCTCCTGTTGTGCCGCAGCTATATTGGCGTTGCGATCGGAAGTCCCCGGATCGCCGAGACCTGCTCGCGCGACTGTTCCGTCGGCAGTGCTGTGTTGCGCGTTCGCCGTCGTATCCCGGGGCCCACCAGCGCGTTCGGCTGCGACCTGGCCTGTGTTGCGCGCCGACGGCATCGCTCTGCCGCCGCTGTCGGTAGTTGCGGCCGGTGCTCGATCCACCGGCGTGGCCCTTGTGCTCGAATCCGCCGATCCGGCACGGGATTCCGTGGTCGTTGCGCTGGTTTCTCCGGCCGAGTGCGCCGTGGTGCTCGGGTGGGCGGTACTGCCGTCATACGGCATCGCCTGGTTCCATTCCGTGCGCAACGACTCGAGCCGAGCGACATGCTGGTCGCTGTAGCCGCCGTTGGTTGTCGCATCGGTCCGAACCGCGTCGACTTTCGAATAGAACGCCGCGGCATGGTCCTTTTCGGACTGAGAAAGATGATCGAACTTGTCCGGATGGGTATCCCTACTCAGGGAACGAGCCAGTAACTTGCCTTCGGCATTGGATTCCGCGCTGACGACACCGGGTTTCTCGGAGGCGGTAAGGGGAGATTCGCCGCCGGTTGACGCGGTACCTCGGGCGCCGCGCGGCGCCGGGGCGTGTAATCCGCCCATAGCTCCCATGGCCGCGCCCATGGTGAGCAGGCGTGGATCGAATGAGGTGTCGATCTTGCTCCAGTCCAGACCGCCGTGCGCCAACTGGCCACCGACCTGCCAGGCGATTCCGGCGCCGTACATCCCCAACCCACCGGCCGCACCCCCGAGAGTGTGGCTGAAAAGCCGACTCAATGTGGGCGACAAGGCCGTTCGCCCCAGCAGATTGCCCAAGCCCATCGACACCGGCGCACCGACGAGTCCTGCTGCCCCGAACTCGAGGCCCGTTTTCAGGGTTTGTGACAGATCGAATCCGTCGTCGCGGTGCCCCGCCGCCAATTGGTAGCCCTGGATGCCGACATCCAGACCGATCCCGAACCCCCCGGCCTTCAGCCCGGCGATGGCGATCTGTCTGAGGTAGGGCTTCAGCAGATTTCGCAGGCCGACCGCACCGGCTTCGAGGGCGAGTTGCCTGGCGCCCTGTTCACCGGCGATGGTGACTGCCTCGCGACCGGCGGCGAGCGCCAGCGGGACCGCGGCCTCGCCCCAAGGCCAGCTTGCGATCAGTGTGTAGACGGTATACGCGGTGATCCCGGCGAAGACGGCTTCCTGGATCTTCGTGTATTCCAGTGTGGTGCCAGCGTTTCGGGTGGCGTGGCCGAGTTCGGTGAGCCCGTCGGCAAGTTTCTGGATCGAGTTCGGACCGTTGTCGAACAGCGTGGCGAATTCGCGGGCGGCCGCGGTGGCGCCATCTCCGGTATAGAACTTCTGGGTGGCGTCGGTGACGCTTTTCAGGTCCGGCTCGATCTGTTCCAGTTCTGCGCCAGCCTGTTTCCAAGCGTCGCCGAGATCGAACAGGTCGTCTTCGCTGCCTTCGGGGTATGCCTGCCCGAAGTTGAGCCCTTGCAGTATCCAGTCGGGGATCCACTCCCAGAGTGCGGTGATCGATGACATAGGAACCCTGAGCCGCCGCGATGCTCACCAGGAACGTTCGACAATGGAAGGTTCATCCTGCGAAGACTTTTCGTGGTTCCACTGCTCGACGTTGCTGAACTCCATCGGAGTGTCCTCTGGGGCCGGTCCTGTGCTCATGCGGTCGTGCGATTCCGGGGGTGCGGTCGAGACCTCCGGCGGCGTCGGCACCATATCGGGAACATCAGGCAGGCCGGGAACCAACTCCGAGAGCTTCGGCATGCGCGCCTGACCTCGTTTCAGCGAGCTCAAGAGTTCTCGAGTCTTGCGCTGCACTTCAGCCGCCGCATTCTGGGCGGCCGTCGTGACCGCACGCGCGATCTCGGCGTAGCTCAGTTCGTCGACGTTGTCGGCGAACTTGACCTCGATCACCACACTGTTGGCGTTGACGACCACGGTGACCCGTCCGGCGGCCGCGGAGGCTGTCGCGGTCAGCCGCGCCTGCTCTTCCTGCGCGCGCGCAATCGATTCCATGCCGCTGCGCACAGAATCCATCAGCTCGGCCAGCCTGGCCTTGGCCATCTCGTTCGACATTCGGCTTCCCCTTGCCTGCCACCCCCGAACGACTCGAAGGTACTTCGTCTCTTCGCGTATCTCCTGGCGACTCAGTGCTGGAAGCCGTCGGTGTTGGCCGCCTCCATCGCTTCCAGCTGCGTCGCGGCGTCTGTCAGACCCGTCGAATACGACCGCAGCAGTGCGGATTTGGATTCGAGGACGGCCTGGAGGTTGCGATCGGAGTTCACGTAGCCGTTGTCGCCCTCGGCGAATCCGTCCCCGAACTCGTCGTCACCCCACTTGCCCCAGTGCGCCGCAGAGGCCGCCTTGACCTTCGACAGCACGGCATCGATCCGCGCCGCGACACCATCGAGATCGCCCCCGACCGCGCGCAGCTGTTGCGTCTCGACGTGCACTCTGTCTGCCATAAGACCCCCCGGTCTCGGTTGAAGCGGTGAAGTTTCACACGAAGGCGCTTGCAATAAGCCATGTGCGTCAACGTGTCCGAGCGATCCGCTGCCTTCAGTGTAGAGCTTCCGGGTGGAAGCCGCACCAGCCTGATCCTGTGAGGTGATGACCTGTGGCGCGGCGCGGGCGCTCCTGCAGCGCTGGTCCTTTCAGTCCTGCGCCGCCGCCGAAACGGAGTGATGCGATTCGCCGATCCCGATAGCTCTCAACGGCAGGCGAATCGGACCCCGGCACACATTCCATGCGTGTCCGCCGCTGCCGTCCACCCGAGATGCACTACTGGACAAGTGATCACGTGGAACTGACGGCGGCACTCTCTCGGCCGATGCCGCCACTAGTTCCACCTGATCGGCCGACCAACAGCGCAGGAGGTGGTTTGGTGTGGGGGCGAATCCTGTTGGTAGGGGCGGTGTGACGCGTACGAGGCGTTTGGTTCGCTGGTTGGACAGCTCCCGGGACCAACGACGCGACACAGGCCGACGCATTCCCAACGGGTTTGCGGCTGTTGACTCGGTTCAGGTCGTCTCCTGGAGCGGCGATCGGAAGCCCCTCGAATTGCGCGACCGCGGGGTACTGGCCGGCGATTCGGTGCTGGTGCCTCGGCCAGGGCACGACAGACTGGTGCCGGCCTCATAGGAGCCCATGTCGGTGAGGTTATTTGGCTGCGCGGTCCCAATCCGGTGCCTTGTTCCGAGTGTGGGATCGCCTCGCTCAACTCAGGATGTGCGGAGCCGCAGCACATCGCAGCGAATTCACGCCGCGTAGCGGAAGATGGTCGTTACCGCGGCAGTGGCCTTCTCCAGTGTCGCCTGGCTGTGGCCGCTGACCGCGTTGATTGCCACGGCGGGCACATTCGCGAAGTCGTATTCGTCGGCAGCCGGGTCGAACGTCGGGCCGACTCGGAGCATCTAGCTGGCGTTGTCGTCTCTGGATGTCCGATACGCTTGCCGCCCATCGACTTTCACGGGCAGGTAGTTCTCGAACTCGCGGTCCGTGGCATGTTTGTACTCGAGATAGATCGAGTGTCCGTCGAGCTCGAACCAGCAGCGGTCGACCCATTGGGTATCGCCCCGCACCGCCTTCGGCAGCTTCGTCAGGACCGCACACGGGTCCGCGCCAGTCACAGGCGTTTGTATCGTGTCCGGCGAATCGCCCAGTCGCGGAGCGCGTTTCCACTCGGCCAGCGCCACCGTGACCAGGGACTGTGTGCCAGCACACGGCTCAGCCCCGGGCGGAATCGTGAGCGTTGGCGACATCGAGCCTCCGGCGGGCAATTGCGCGAACGCGCTGCAGGTACGGAACCGCGCGCTGGCGATCTCCTCCGGCGGTCTGGTGTCCTTGTCGCTGATCATATTCACGGTCAGACCCTCGATCGTGACGGTGGTACCCGCATCCATAGCAACGTCGTCGAGGGCCCGGACAGACCAGTTCACTCGCGGGCCGGTCTTCTGGTCTTCGCCGAGTTTCGCCTCGCACTCGTATAGCTCATTGGTGCCGACCGCGGTGACCGGACCGAGTTTCGCCAGTTCGGGACGCGGCAGCAGCGCGCACACGTCAGTGTTGCGTAACCGCACCAACTTTTCGTACTGCGGCCCCGCCGCCACCGACTCGTCCGGCCCGCCATGCTGACAGGCCGCCACAACTACGATGAGTGCCGCGATCAGCGCCAGCCGCCGAAACATCGAAACTTCCCCCACTTCGCTGTCGATCTCAGGCCCTTCACCGTAGTTGCCGACAGATATGGGGCACAGTGGCAGCCTGGGTGTCGAACATTGCAGTGCACGCGATCTGGAGATCGCCTGGAACGGGACCGGTCCGCAGATGCCGGACACCAGGACCCCGCTCGATCGGTTAGCTCGTCGTTGCAGGTGTCGGTGCTGCTGTAGCTAGCGTCGGTGACGCCCAGCTTTTCGGCGGAGGAGGTCAGTGCTGCTATGAGTTGCGTTCCGCCGTCACGGGGTTCGGTTGCCGGTGGCGAATTCGTCGGCCGGGTCCGCTCGTGTTGGAGCGCACGGTGGTGATTCCCCCACGAGCGGAGACGTGTTCAAGTGGCCTGGCGTACCTCGACTTCATGTGCGCCGTGAGAAACGAACCACGCCTGCAAGTCTGGTCCGTCCAGTAATGCTGGTGAATCGACACCAACGTCTACTGGCCCGACCACGAGACCGCTGGCACCATCGACGAGGCAGCCGCCTATACGCGCGCCCGAAAGCCTTGTTCGTCCGAAGACACACTCTCGAAGGTCGGCGTCACGTAGATCTGCTCCAGAGAAGATTGCCCTTTGCAGCAATGCACCGCGAAGGTCCGCTTCCCGGAAATCCGAGTGAGCAAAGTCCGCTCGCTGCATGTCGGCCTGGCGCAGCCTCGCGTACCGAGCATCGCAGCCACGCCCCTGGACCTTTCGAAGATCGGCACTACTGAGGTCTGCTCCCTGGAGCCGAGCCCCGGCGAGCCACCCAGTGTACAAATCGGCATCAATGAGCGGTACTCGATTCATCGTCGACTCGCTCAGCTCCGCTCCGAGGAGGTCCAGTCCGGATAGATCCGAACCCGTGAAATCCAGGCCGCGACCATTGAGAAGCGACGAGGTTGTCTGCTCGGCAGCGGGATCAGCCGGGAGGCGCTCGAAGTAGTCCAACAGCGCCCGGTGCGCGGCCGGATCTTCAGGCCAACAACGAACGCTACTCGGAGAGCGACCGTGACCGGTGGTCATCGTTTACCACAGCACCTTTCCTTGCCATTTAGGATTATTCGCGACCAGCTCCTGAAGGTGAGCTTTACGCTCAGCAGTCATGCCACTTTCGTCGATCATGACGCCCTCTCGCCTCGATTGCGGGCTCACCTTGCCGTTCTTCGCGGGGTCCTTTGCCAGTTCCTCAACCCGCGCCTGATACTCGGGAGTTCCGGGGGTGTTACTCGAATTGGAGGGGCCGGATGGTGCGTGGTGGTCGTCCTCGACGATTTTGACTGTCATTGCGGCGATCGAAGCCAGCGCGGCGTTGATGCCGTTTTGGGTGAGGTCGGGGATGGCGGTGAAGACACCGGTGGCGGTTCCGGAGGCGACGACTGCGCCGAAGATGATCAGGACGCGGCTGATGGAGACGGTGTTGCGGATTATTCCGGCTGTGGTGGTGACGATTTCGGCGGTGACGGCGACACCGCCCGCGGCGGCAGGGGCGGCGGCGGTGCCTGCGGATGCGAGTGCGAGGATTCCGACGATGGCGACGGTGATGAGGACCGCGCCCGCGAGTTCCTTCGCGGCGCTGGCGACTGCGGCTTGGACGTCGTTGCGCATCGTGTTGAGGGCGTCGTGATGGTCCTGTACCGGTCCGGCCAACGCTGTCGCCGCCTGCGACAGCAGTTCTGCGGCCTTGTGCAGGGTTGTCAGTCTTTCTTCGATGTCGCGGATATTCGGGTCGCTGCTGCCGCTGAACTTGGCGTCGATGCCTTTGATGCGGTCTGCGGCTCCGGTGATGTTGGTGTTGTTGGCGAATGTTTTCCAGGCATCGGCCGCGATGCCGAGCTTGGTGACGTCGCCGTTGGGGATCTTCCGACTTGTTCGAGCAGTCCGGTGATCGAGGTATCGATTCCGGCGCCGTTGGCTCCCTTGGCGGTGGTCGGCAGTGCCATACCGGAGTCGTACAGCGGTTCGGACGGGGTCGGGCGGGTCGGCTCTGTACCACTGGTCGTGGATCGGTTGGACTGCCACCAGTTGTAGCCGTTGGCGGCCAGCACGTCTCCGAAACGTTGCAGTGCATTGCATAGGGTGGCGGCGAGAGTGACTATGTCGCAGGCGTTCCGGTCATATGCGGTCGTCCACGGCTCGGACTTCTCGTGATCCCCAGCCATACCGCCGCAGTCATGGACGAGAGCGCGTTGCAGCGGCCCCAACGCAAGCGAGATGTCGCTGGCCAGCGACTGGCATTTCTTGGCGGCATCGAAGTACATGCCGGAGTCGATGACCCAGGTGTCACCCACGGCCTATCCGCCCTGCAGCATCTGCTTATTGGTTTCCGCGGCCGTGCTGTAGCGTGTGTGCGCCTTGTGGGCCGCGTCACTCACGGCGGCTACGCCTTCGGCGAATTCCCGTGCGGCCGCGAGCCATTGGCTGTGGGCTTCGGCGTAAGCGCTAGCTGCGGCGGATTCCCAGCTGCCGCTGTGCAGGGCTGCGACCTTGTGGTCGAGTTCGTCGAGGTGATTGTGCGAGAACCCGGCCAGGCCGTTGAGGCGCGACACGATCTGATCGAGTTGATCGAGGTCGACACTGAATTGAGAGCTCATGGCAGATCCAGGCTGGAGATACCGGACGCGTTGCCGGTGTCGGTGCTCTTGTAGTTGGCTGCGGTGACGCCCAGCTTCTCCGCGAGCGAAGTCAACGCTTACATGAGTTGTGTTCCACCGTCACGGGTTTCGGTCCACCCGGTGGAGAACTCGTCGGCCGCGTCGCCGGTCCAGTCGGAACCGAGTAGGGTCTCGACCTCGCGGGCAGCCGAATCGAGGGCCTGCTTCATGGTTTCGGCGATGTTGTAGACGTACTGGCCGATCGTCTGCACATCATCAGGCACAACTGCCAGATTCTGGTTGGAAAGCCCCCCGGTAGCGTTCATCAACCGACGATAACGGCGCTCTACCTCGGGCGTCCATACGGTTGGGTGCCAGGTCGGTTGCCTGGCAGCCTTCTTCCCATGTCGATCGGCCCTCGACCACGTCGACGCCACTGGAAGGGAGTGGGTCCCTTCTGCTTGTGGCATCGCCAGCCAGTGGTAGGTGGCAGAGTAAAACCAGGCCGGGACTGCTAGCGGTCGAACTCGCCGTGGGTAATCGCGGCAGTTGAGGCCGACCATTCGGCCGAGGTGAACATGAGCGCAGGGCCGGATGGGTTCTTCGAATTGCGAACGCCGACAAGGGTGTTCGGGAGGAACGCGATTTCGACGTAGTTCGAGTGGGCACCGCTGTGACTGCTCCTGAACCAGTTCGCGTCCGGGTCGTTCGCCATGCGGTGTCCCTCTGGGATCAGCGGTCGAACTCGCCGCGTGTTGTCGCGGCGGTGAAGGA
>NZ_BDBY01000053.1 GCF_001613225.1 Nocardia pseudovaccinii NBRC 100343 | reverse complement strand
CCTCAACGCAGTTTTCGGCTCCGCCGCTGTGCCTACTCTTGAACCAGTCGGCACCGGCCAAATCGCTGTTCACGCATACTCCTTCGCCATCTGCCTGAGCAGAGCTCGGCTGGCAGCGGCGTCCATCGCGCTTCGCCGAAGACTCTCGTACGTATGATCGTATCGCTGAACCGTGGTTGGTTTCGCAAGATACAAGCCACCTGTGAAGTTTTCGGTGTAGACCACGGGCGGCTCGATCGGCTGTCCATCTCTATCAGTGCCGAACTCCAGGATGACGAATGGACCAACTGCGGCTCCAACGGGGAACCCAGCGTTGAACGGAAGGACCTGCAAATTCACGTTGGGACGGGTGCTCATGTCGGCGAGATGCCTCATCTGGGTCGCCATGACATTCGACCCGCCAACGATTCCCCGTAGGACCGATTCTCGAAGGATTACATCGAGCGATGCCGGAAGGTATTTGCGGGTGATTCTGGCTTGCCTTCGCATTCGCAATCTCACCCTGCGTGCGTGCTCCTCGGCATCGTCGTCAGGGTAGACCGCCCGGATGAGCACGCTTGCGTACGCTGGCGTCTGCAATAACCCTGGTACGAGTTCGGGTTCGTAGGTCGTCAGGCGTTGTGCCGATGCCTCGAGACCGACATAGAAGTCGAAGTTCCTCGGCAGCAGGTCGGCGTACTCATACCACCAACCGAGCTCGTTACCTTGTACCGCAAGCGCTTTCATTGCTGCGGTGTGGTCGGCATCGAACTCGTAGATCGTGCACAGCGCGTCGATATCGATCTCGCGCAGTTCGGCCACCTGACCCTTCTCCATGCGGTGGAGCGTGCTGCCACTGCGCTGAATCAGCCTGGCCGCCTCGTGGAGCGAAAGTCCGCGTTCCTGCCTCCCGTTGCGCAGATACTTCCCCAACTGACGCCGTGCCAGGGTTGATCCATCCTCCGACATGCCTGCCTCCCTTCAGGTTTCACTGTTCGCAACAGGAGATCACGCCACGACTCCAGCTGGTGGTAACAGTGCGGATTTCCATGCGATCAGGACATAACCCCAGGACAAGTTGCATCTAATGGCATATTCGCGGGTCCAGATCAACACCGGCGCATCCCGATCCGTGGGGCTACGCGACACGGCATAAACCTCTGTCGGGGCACACGGCTGGAGGAACGCTGGGACAGAATCCGTCTGGAGCGGTCCGAACCCGCAGTATCGAAACCAATCGAGACTGTCTTTGCGTCTCAATGGAACCGATTGACCGTTTCACGCGTCCAGTACAGTAAGCGCACGGACAGCGAGGGAGGGGCAGTCGATGGAAGTGGGGCAATCGGCCGCGAACGCGCTGTATCAACAGGCCAGTGGGGGAACGTTCCGGATGGAGGCGGATGCCGCACGGCGGTGCGCCGAGGTCTATACGAGGTTCGTCGAGACGACGCTCGATCCGCAGATCAAGCGATCAGCCAACTTGCATCGGCTCACCGGCTTCGGCGGGTTCGATTCCGCCAAGCAGCTTCAGGATGGATTTTCCGGCAAAGCAGTGCAGATGACCGATGCTCTAACGGGAATGAAAGAGGCGGCCTTGAAGATGGCGGCGGCCTACCTGCGAGCCGGTCAGTTGGTGGAGGAAGCCGACGCCATGTACGCGAGATCGATCACCACCGGTACTTCAGGAGTGCAGTCGTCATGATCGGAATCCGCAAAACCTTGCTGGCGCTTTTGGCGATGACCGTCGCACCACTCGCCGCGAGCTGCTCATCCAACCGCGACACCACACAACCAGTTGACTCTGGTCAAACCACCACGTCATCCACAGGCACACAATCAGTCCGGCCGACGCTCACCAACCCCAAGCTCCAGCCGCCGTCGCAGGACAACAAATACACCACCAGCACTGGACGCCCCAAGGTGGTCTTCGACCCGTGCACCTGGATCAGCGACGACACATTCCGGCGAGCGGGATTCGATCCAGCTACTCGACAGCGACTGGACGACCTCGTGGCGGAGTACAGCTTCCTGACCTGCACCATCTCCTCCCCGACGCGAAATCTGGCTTTGAACTCCGGCAACGCGACCTGGGAGGAAGACCTGACGAAGGTCGGCTCATACAGCGAGCCGATAACTGTAAACGGTCGCCAAGCCCTGTTGATTCGTGATCCCCAAGTGCGTCGCGGCTGCCAGGTCGATGTCCGAACCAAGGTCGGGTTCTTGCAGATAACGGTCGATCTGACTAACCGCGCCCCACAAAACCTCAACCCCTGCGACGGCATCACCGACATCGCCTCCACCATCGAGCCGGAGATCGGCAAGGACAACTGACGATGACCGGCCTCGATATCAACGATGTTCCTTCGGCGCTCGGTGCATTCGATTCGAGCCGCAAGCCCGACACCAGTCAGCCGAGCACGCTCGCGCGTAGTCAGCAGCAGGGTGCGGAGCAGTACGGGACGAAACTGTCTGCCGACGGCCAGGATCCGGCGTACATCACTCGGATGGAGCAGTTCGAGGGCCATACCCACGAGGAGATCTACACCAACGCCCAGAAGATGAGTCCGGGCATCATGCATCAGCAGGCCGATACCTGGATCAGCATCGCCACCGCGCTGAGCGGTGGACTGTTCGGCGCGAATCTCGCGATTCAGAAAGCATTGTCCTCGGGCATCGAGGGGGTTATGGCTGATGCGGCTCTCGCTGCGGCGCAGACGTTCTATCGGCAGGCAAGTGATGTCGAGCAGGTGATCAATGCCTGCGGGCACCGGATAAAGGGCGTGGCGTCGGCCGCCGAAGTGGTGAAGATGACGGTGCCGCCACCGTCCGCGGCGCAGGGGAGCAGGGGTTCGGCGACCTCGCTGGACCCCGCGCAGGTCATTATTTCCGCGGTCGGCGCGGGGCTGGTCGGGGACGGTGACAGTCAGGAGGTCGCCTATCAGCGCGGCATCGAGGCGCTGCATCGCACGGCGATCGACACCATGAACAACAACTACAAACCGTCCTACGGCCCCGCCGGATCAGGAGTTCCGACATTCGTGCCGGTCACGTCGCCGGGCGGCGGTGGCAACGAGGGCGTTGCCGGGCCGAGCGGTGGCAGCGGGGACGGCAATGGCGGCACCACCACCGGATCCGGCACCGGAAATACCGGCGGTAACAACGGCGAGTCGAATGGATCGGGGACATCGGGGACCGATCAGGGCACGGTGACCCCCACGGGTCTCGACTCGAATTCCACTGCCGGACAACAAACCCAGTCTCCGACGACGGCCGCGAGCACCACTGCCACCTCGCCCGCCACGGCAACCACCACTCCGACGACCTCGGGGCATGCGGGCGGCTTCGGCACATCCGGATCGGGCGGTACCTCCGGGCCCGGCAGCAGCACCACACCGAGTCCGGGACGCAGTGTCACCGGTGTGCCGACGACCGGAAATTCCGGCGCGGCAACGGTTTCCACTGCGACGACCAGCGCGTCCAGCACCGGCCGCAACGGTATGTCGGGCATGTCGCCCGGCACGGGGCGCAAATCGGGGGAGGACGAGTCGAACCGCAAGGTTCCCGATTATCTGATCGGCCAGTACGAAGAACTGGTCGGCCCGGACGATCCGGCGGTTCCCCAGTCGATCGGGGCCGACGCACCCGCGGCCCACCCGAGCGGTGAGCGCGGGTGAAGTTCGAGTTCAGGCCCGATGAGTTCATGCACATCTGGCGTGAGACGCGGTCGGATCGCTACCCCTTTCCCCTGCGCCTGATCGCCTCGGTGCGCTGGGAGGACGAATTCGACCAGCTCACACGCGAATTGGACCGCCGCCTGCCGCTGCACGCCAACCCCGACCTCTCGGCTGCCTTGCGGGTGGCGGCCGATCCGCGAATCGCATTGACACTCACCGGAACTCGGCGACGCCCATTGCGCGCATTCGGCGCGATCGACGCCGACATCGGCGTCACCCTGGTGCAACGGCCGGGCCCTACCCCCGATTTCGGCGGCAATGTAGTGCTCGAGGTCGGCACCGCCGCGATCGTGCCCGCCGTATTCACAGCAGTGCTCGGCGACGTGCCACCCGGACGTCATCCGGCCGTGGCCGAGGATGCCCAACGCCTGGTCGACAACCTCGAGTCCTGGACCGGCATCAAAGAAACACCGTCCGACCGTATCTACCGCCTGCTACGCGCCCCGCGCTCCGGTTCCGGAACCGTGGAATTCCTTCGCGGCCTACGCGATTCCCATCCCGCCCCACCCGAATACCTGAACTGGTTCGACATCGAAGGCGACGGCCGCTACCACTACCGCCACCAATACAACGAATTCCACATAACCCCCTGCGACCAGCCCACAATCCGCCGCGAAATCACCCGCCTGGCACAAACCATCCCCTGATCCCGTCGCTCGCGTGTCGGCGGTTGCCCCGCGTTCGACTACCGGATAGCTGGATGACCAAAATCTGGCAACTCGAGCAACGCTTTCACGTAGTGACTGATTGCACGCTGGGGCAGTACACAGCAAATGTAACTAATTTGCTCGAAAATGTAACTGCATGGGGTTACATTACCCACATGGTCGATGTGAGTGAGCTGATCGCACAGATCCGTGCTGCCGGTGGCGATCGTGTCGATGTCGAGGTCAAGTCTGCGGCCGGTGGGCTGCCGCAGTCGCTGACCAGCACGTTGAGTGCGCTTGCGAACCTGCCGGGTGGCGGCACCATCATTCTCGGGCTCGATGAGCGGACCGGGTTCCGGCCCGTGCCGCTGGGGGATGTGCATGGCTTGAAGCAGGGGTTGGGGACAAAGGCACGTTCGTTCACGCCGCCGATCCGGATACTCGTCGAGGATGGCATGGTCGATGGCGAACCCGTTGTCGTCGTTCGTGTCCACGAATGCGATCGTGCGGCGAAGCCGTGTCGGGTCGCCGCAACCGGGATCGCTTACCTTCGCAGCTACGACGGCGACTTCGCGATGTCGGAACTGGAGGAGCAGGCGTTTCTGGCGTCGAGATGTCCACCGCCGTTCGACCGAGAACCAGTGGAGGGCGCGGCATGGTCCGATCTGGACTCCGATCTTGTTCGAGAATTCTTGCGCTCAGTGCGGGAGCGTGATCCGCGCGGGCTCGGGCGGTTCGCCGACGACACGGAGTTGTTGTTGCGCGCGGGCGTCCTCGCCGCGGATCGCTGCCCGACGGTGGCCGGGATCCTGGCGATGGGTGTCCATCCACAGCAATGGTTTCCGCGGTTCGTGATTCAGGCATCGGCTGAACCGCAGCCGGGTGATCCGCCACAAGTCCGTGCGCGCAATCAAACAACGATCACGGGGCCCATACCTCGAATGCTCGATGAAGCGCTGGCTTGGGCCCGACGCACCTTCGGTACGTCGATCGTGACAGCTGCCGACGGAACCGTTCACGATCGGACGGAGTATCCACTCGTCGCGTTTCGCGAGTTGATCGGCAACGCGTTGGTTCATCGGGATCTGGACCACTGGTCGATGGGGATGGCCATCGAGGTCCGCCTGCGGCGGGACCGATTGGTCATCACCAATCCGGGTGGCCTGTATGGTATTACGGTCGAGCGGCTGGGTCGTGATGCGGTGACCTCGGCGCGTAACGCACGGCTGGTTGCCATCTGTCAGCATGTTCGTTCCCCGGATACCGGTGCCCGAGTAATCGAGGCGTTGGCGACCGGTCTGCCCATGGTCGCCGAGTCGCTCGAACAGGCGGCACTGCCGCCCGCCCACTACGTCGACGCCGGAATTCGATTCACAGCCGTGCTGTATCACTCCGCTCGGGAACCTGTGCAGTCGCCGAAACTCAATGCGACCGAGCAGAAGATCTACGACGCGCTGGCAGTCGGTCCGTGCACCGTCCACGAACTCGAGACGACTCTGGCGCTGTCGGCCCCGAACATCCGCAAGGCACTGCGTGCACTTCGCGCGGCCGGACTCGTAAAGCAAGAAGGTGGTCGTGGCAAACCGACAATCTACTGTCGTGACCCATCCTGACAGTCGCACCGGACGCATCATGTGACAGCGATGAGAAATCACGATTCGAGAGGAGTCTGCGGTGGTGGGACAGGCGGATGCCGAGCGGGCGGAGTACGCGGCCCTGCTTGCCGAGCAGGCGCGGCTGCTCGCGGAACGGGATCGGCTGCGGGACGAGTTTGCCGATCGCTTCGCCGATTTCTGTGAGTCCCCGGAGGAGGCCGCGCGCCAGCTCGAACAAGAGGCGGCTGACAACCCGGCTGAGCGGGCGCAGTATCTGACCGAAGCGGCCGACCATTGGGTCATGGCCGACAATCCGGAGCGAGCGCTGCGGCTGCATCGAGCGGCGGTCGCCGACGGCGGGACGGTTGTCGGCGATGCCCGCGTCTGGTACGCGACTTTCCTGATCGATCATGGCACCGACCTCACCGACAACGCCGAACAGACGGGGTTGGCTCTGCTCGAAACCGTGTTCGCTGAGGGAACCGACGACCATGTCGCCTACCTGACCGCAGCCGAAATGTTCGAGGAGCGCCGCGAATTCGATGCGGCGATGCGCTGGCTGGAGGCCGGGCTGGCTCGGCAACTCGCGCTGGCCGACGACACGGACTCCGAACCGTATCTCGGCCTGCAAGAACTTGCGATGACCCGCAGCCGCATTCGCGACGCCCTGGGCTTGCCGGAGGATTCGATCGATCGCGTGGCGGAAGAAGGCCGACAGTGGTGGCTCGATCAGGGCACCGGCGGGCACTACGGGACAGCGCACCCGTCCGCGACTTCGGTGTTGTATTGGCCGGAAAGCGAATTCGCCGCAGCTCTGAAGCGCTGGCCAGCGTTGCGTGAGCAGTACGAAACCCACGAAGAGCACCGGGGGCTGGTGGAGCGTACGCTGCGAGGTCTGCCGTCGGCGGCACGTATCGCCGCGGCGACCGTCGCGGGCCTCATCGACTATGCCGAGTCCATCAGCGCGGACCCGGCTTTGGCACAGACACGGGCCGAATACGCCGCGGTACTGGCTGAGACCGGCAACGTCGTCGTCTGGCCGCGCGGCCGCAACGAGCCTTGCTGGTGCGGATCGGGCCGCAAATACAAGAAATGCTGCGGCAGGCCGATTAACGACTGAGGAAGTCCGCGGTCCTGTAGCGGATCTCGACAACGGGTGCAGCTTTTCCTCGTCCCCGGCGCGGGCCTATCGGTGGCGACTCATGCGGCGGGCTCCGAGCAGGAGTGCGAGGACCAGGATGACGCCGCCTACCAGCAATAGCGTGCGGGTGCCCGAGTGGTCGTCGGATTCATCGGCGGGCTGGGCGTCGGTGTCCTTCGGGGGTGGGGAGGCAAGTCCCGCAGTGCCTTTCGTGGATGCGGACTTGGTTTCCGGGAGCTTGCCGACGGTGGAGCTCTTCGGCAGGGCGAAACCGTAGTCGAGCAGGCGCGCGGCCTGTTCCCACGGACGTATCGGCAGCACATCGGCTTTCAGCAGCGTCACGACGAGTCTGCGGCCGTCGCGTTGGGCGGCGGCGACGAAGGTCTGCCTCGCGTCGTCGGTGTAACCGGTCTTGCCGCCGAGCGCACCGTCGTATTCGTAGAGCAGGTGGTTGTCGTTGGCGATGGGGAAACCCGGATGGTCTTTGTCGTCAGGGTTTTTCGGGTCCTTGGGGTAGCCGGGGAAATCGATTTGCTCGGTGTGGATGAATTCGGCGAACAAGGGAATCGTCATGGCCTCGCGGAACAGCACCGACAGGTCGTAGGCCGAGGTGCTCATCCCGGGGCCGTCCAGGCCGGACGGGCTGGCGGTGCGAGTATCCAAGGCATACAACGACTTCGCCAGATCGTTCATCTTCTGTACCGTTGCGGCGTCGCCGCCGAGCTGGGTGGCGATGGCGTGCGCGGCATCGTTGCCCGACGCCATGATCAGCGCCTGCATGAGCTGTCGGTTGGTGTAGCGGCCGCCGGGGCCGATGCCGACGCGGGTGCCGTCGGCATTCGCGTCGTCCTGGGTTCCGGTGACGGTCTTGTTCAGGTCGAGGCTGCGCAGCGCGACGGTCGCGAGCAGCACCTTGATCGTGCTGGCGGGCCGGTAGCGCCCGTGCGGGTCCTTGGCGGCGAGCACCTCACCGGTATCGAGGTCCGAAATCTGCCAGGCCGTGGCGGAAATTTCTTGCGGCACCGGCGGTGCGCCGCGCGGGATGACGACGCCGCATTCACCCAGGCGTGAGCCGCCGACCGGTGGAGTCGGCACGGCCAGCGGGGTCGGCGACGGCTGTCCGGGTTCGGGGACCTCGGATTCGTCGATCGGGTTGGGCGGCTTCGTCTTCTGCGGGCAGCTGTCGGTATTCGGGGTGCTGAACGGCGTCGTCGTGGTGGTGGTCGTCGGCGTCGCATGCGAAACGGTCGCGGCAGGGCCCCAGGTCACGGCCGTAATGGCCAGTGCGGAACCGAGGCAGAGTGCGACGAGGAGGCGAAGATCCCGGGTGCTCATCGGCTGCGAGCCTACTGACCGGCCGCGCGGTGGGCCGTAATGAGACACGGATGCGCCAAGTATTGACAGGAACTACTAAATGGGAGCTACTATCAAATAGTTGTAACTATCATTTTCTGGAGGGGCTATGCAGACAGACTCGACTCGCCGCTGGTTGGCGCTGGGGGCGCTGGCCTTGGCAATGCTGACCATCGGCCTGGATATGACCGTGCTGACCGTGGCGCTGCCCACCCTCGCCGTCGACCTGAATGCGAACACCGGCGCGCTGCAGTGGTTCAGCACCGCGTACACACTGGCGCTGGCGGCCGTGATGCTGCCCGCGGGTGCGCTCGGCGACCGCTACGGCCGCAAAAAGCTGCTGCTCGGCGCGCTGGTGCTGTTCGGAGCGGCATCGCTGGCCTGCGCCTTCGCCACCACCGCCGGTCAACTCATCGCGGCCCGCGTGGTGCTCGGCATCGCGGCGGCGGTCATGATCCCGTTGTCGATGGCGGTGCTGCCGGTGCTGTTCCCGGATTCGGCGCAGCGGGCCAAGGCCATGAACATCTGGGTCACCTCGACCGCACTCGGCCTGCCGCTCGGTCCGATCCTCGGCGGCTGGCTGATCGATAACTTCTGGTGGGGTTCGGTATTCCTGATCAATGTCCCGATGGTGGTGCTCGGTGTGCTTGCCATCGCGGTCCTGGTGCCGGAGTCGCGGAACCCGGATCAGCGGCCGATGGATCTGCCGGGCGTCGCACTGTCGATTCTCGGCATGGTCGGCGTCACCTATGGATTCATCCGGCTCGGTGACAAGGGTTGGGGCAATGGGCTCGGCTGGGGTGCGCTGCTCGGCGGAGTCGCGGCCGTCGCGGCATTCATCGCGTGGCAGCGGCGGGCGAGCTTCCCGCTGGTCGATCTGGGCCTGTTCGGCAGCCCCGGCTTCCGCTGGGGCGCGGCGTTCACCGTGATCATCACGTTCGGCTTGTTCGGCCTATTCTTCACCGTGCCGCAGTACTTCCAGGCGGTCCTCGGCGCGGATGCGCTGGGCAGCGGCGTGCGCCTGCTGCCGTTGATCGGCGGACTGCTGATCGGATCGCGGTTGGGTGATCGCTTGCAGCCGAAACTGGGACCGGCGCTGATGGTGGGACTCGGCCTGACGGTGCTCGCGGTCGGCATGGGCTTGGGCGGGCTGACCGAAGTGGGGACCTCGTACTGGTTCGTGGCCGTATGGGTCGGGTTGACCGGCGCGGGCATGGGCCTCGGGCTGCCAGCTGGCATGGCGGTCGCACTGGACAATCTCGAGGTGGCTCGTGCGGGCGTCGGCTCGGCACTGGTGCAGGCGTTGCGTCAGGCGGCGGGCACCATCGCGGTGGCGGTGCTCGGCACCGTCCTGGCTACCGTGTACCGCGGCGATCTCGGCGCATTGAATGTCGATCCGATTCGCGACAGCGTGAATGCCGGTGTGGCGGTTGCGAAGTCGACGGGCAATGCGGCGATGCTGGAGCAGGTGCAGTCCGCGTTCGTCGGCGGCATGAGCGCGATGCTGTGGGTGTGTGCGGCTCTCTGCGCGGTGGCGGTGCCGCTCGCACTGCGGGTGCTGCCGGGGCGGTCCACGGCCGCACCACAACATGAGGAGGCGATACCGGACGCGCTGGTGCCGGTCGATGGGCCAGAATCGACTCATGTCGGTTGAGCTACCCGCGGACGGGACGGTCGCGCAGAGCCTGCGCGAGCGGAAGAAGGAACGGACCCGCCGGACGATTCGCGAAGAAGCGTTCCGGCTGTTCCGTGAGCAGGGCTATACCGAGACCACCATCGAGCAGATCGCCGCGGCGGCCGAGGTATCACCGAGCACCTTCTTCCGCTATTTCCCGACCAAAGAACAGTTGGTGCTCGCCGACGATCTCGATCCACTGATGATCGATGCGATACGGGCCCAGCCCCACGACATCCCGCCGATGACGGCGTTCCGCAATGCGATCGCGGGGGTGTTCGCGAATCTGCCCGCAGCCGAGCTGGCATTCGAACAGGAACGTCAGGCGCTGCTGTATCACGTGCCCGAGCTACGCGCGGCCATCGGATTGGAACTGCAACGCGGCATCGACCTGATGGCGGGTTTGCTCGCCGACCAGATGGGCCGGGATGCGGACGATTTCGAGATACGCGTGACCGCGGGTGCCATCGCGGGAGTCGCGCTCGGCATCGCGAGGTTCAACCCGCTGAATGCCGAGAACCTCAATCGCGCACTGGATTTCCTGGAGGCGGGGCTACCGCTCGGCAAGCAGTAGTGCTGCCGAGCGGCCGAAAATCCTAGCCGGACTTGGTAACCGGGCACCCGTGTGCCAATGGGCCGAGCAATTTGTTGTTGTCGTAGAAGTGCTCGAGTTCGAGAATGCGCAGGTCGTCGCTGACCCTGGCGATCGTCACGCCGAACATCTCGATCAATGCGCCGGTGGGCTGGTTGCCCTTGTATTCGCCGTCGTAGCGGCCCCAGTGCCGCCAGCGGAAGGTGACCGCGGGCGGTCCGGCCAGCACCTCGAGCACCTCCCAGAAGAAGCCGTTCGGGAAGGCGGTGTGGAAGATCTCATGGGAGGACTCGAAGGTCTCCTGCTCGACCTCGTAGTACGGGTTGTCGCCGATCAGGATGTTGTAGCTGCCGATCCTGGCGAATTCCTCGGCGTCCTGCCACGGCCCGCCGTTGACCCGGCCCCGGTAGTGCTCGGCCACCAGCGAAACCCAGGTCGCCGGGTCCTTCTTGTGCGAGACCTCCATTTCGAAGACCCGCACCAGGTCTTCGACGACGGCCTCGAGCGAGCCCGCGGCGTGCTCGGTGGTGCGCTCGCGCGGCACGGTTTGCCTGGTCAGGTGGTAATCGGGCGCGCCGTTGCGCCAATCCTCGGTCGGCGTCGCGGCGACCACCGCGTCCCGGCCCTGCAGCCACAGCGGCGTCTCGGTTGTGGAATCTGTTGTATCAGCAGTCATCTCGGCTCGCGCCCCTTCGAAGAGATCGGACGCGAGGCAGGCTAACAGCCGGTCGGTCGGTTGTCGCGGCAGGTTCGAATTTGCCGAACCCTATGTCTCCCAGCAACTTTCGAGTTTTAAACGATGATGTGTCACATTCTACCAGCAGTGTGCAGTACGCGGTGCGGCGAATCGTCGTCCATGCTGGCGAAGAAGCCGCCGATCACATCCTCGATCTCCGAAATCGACTGTGCGCAATACAGAATCGGTTGGTAGTGCGTGATGTCGTAAACGGCGGTGCCCATCGTCGCCACATCCAGCGGTCGCAGCTCGGCGTGCTGGAACTCCTCGATCTCGCCGTAGGAGGACAGCAATCCAGCTCCATAGCAACGGATTTCGCCGTTCTCCCGGACCACGCCGAACTCCATGGAGAACCAGAAGACATCGGCGAGAAACTTGAGCGCCGTCTCGGTGGTCAGCCGGGCGACGGCCGCGCCGACCGCCTCGTAGATGGCGGCGAAGCGCAGGCTGGCTATCTGATTGGCGTGCCCAATGATCTCGTGGATGGCATCGGGTTCCGGGGTATACAGCGGGGCCGAATGGTGCCGGATGTACTGGGTGGAGTGGAAGGTGCGGTCGGCGAAGGAACCGAAGAACTCGCGCAGCGGCACCAGACCGGCGGCAGGCACATAGCGGAATCCGGTCAGCGGGACCAGTGCCGCGGAGACCTCGTCGAGCTGCGGAATGTGATCGCTCGGCAAATCGAGCCGGGCCGCGGCCGCGAGCACCTCGGTGGCGGCGTACTTCTGGTGTTTGCGTGCGAGTTCGGCCGACACGATCCGCCACACCTGTTGTTCCTCATCGGTGTAGTCGATCTGTGGCAAGGATTTACCCGGTGCGTAATCCAGCGCCAGCGCGGCGATCGCATTGCGGCGGGCGCGGTAATCGGGATCATGCACGCCGGGGTGCTCGTCGCTCAAGTGCACCATGACATCGCCATCGCCGGATCGGGTCACCGGCGAGTACAGCTGAGCTTCGGTGAACATACGTCGATGCAAGCACCGCGGGGTCTTCGCGACAACAAAAGCCCGCCCAGCTGGTCAAACTGTATAGCTGGGCGGGCTTCTTCGCGTTATTACCGGCAGCGGACCGGCGTCGGCGTCGGCGAGGTGATCAGTGGTGACCGTGCAATTCGTGCACCACCGCATGGCCCTTGCCGCGGCCGATCATCCACTTGTTGACCGGGGTGGTGAGGATGAAGGCCACCACCAGGGAGAAGGCGAGCGTCGCCCAGAACATGACCGTATCCAGGTGTGCGTCCATGGCGCCGGGCACGGCGAGGATGACGGCATTGTCGACGATTTCCATGACCGTGATCGATACCGTATCGGCGGCCAGCGCGGTGGCTATCGCGGCGGCCAGCGGCAGACCTGCCTTCAGTACGCCGCGCATGGTCAGCGCGTATCCGAAAAGGAAGGCGAGCGCGATCGCCAGCACCATGGTCGCGGTGTTGTTCCAGCCGAGTGCCGTGCCGATCACCATGCCGAGGATTTCGCCGATCGCGCAGCCGGTGAGGCAGTGCAGGGTGGCCTGGGCGGCCATTCGCCAGGATGCGGGAGCGTGATGCTCGGTGTTTGCGTGCTGAGTGTGCCCGGCGGCTGCCGCATGCGCGGAATGTGCTGTATGCCCGGCATGTTCGTGGTGTTCGATGGGCGTTCCGTGCTCGTGCTCCATGTCGGGAACTATACCCCCGTAGGGTAGTTAGTCAAATGCGAATTCCGACGTTGTGCCCGATTTGCCAGACATGAGCGGACCGGATAAAGCAATATGGCGAATGTACGAAGGAGGGCGCATGAAATCCGTGCGGATCGATCTCGACCAGAAACTGCTCGCCGCCGCGGCCGCCATCATGGGCACGTCGACGAGCAGCGCCACCATCAACGAGGCGCTGCGCCGAATCGTTGTGCACGAGCGGCAACTTCACCAATTGCAGCGATTGGCTGCCGGTGTGCTGTCCCCCCTGCCCGGACCCGAGATCGCGGTTGCCGACGGCTGATCGGACTCACCGCGTCGGGCAGCGCAGACCTTCCCGGGGCGGAGTCAGCCCGATCAGGTACTTCAGGACCGGTTCGTCGACGCATTCGACGCCGTCCAGGAACGAACCATGTTGGATGCCTTCATAAGTGACCAACGTGGCGCCCAGCGCGCGGGCGAGATTCGTCGCGCCCTGGTACGGCGTGACCGGATCACCGGTGGATGAGACGACCACCAACTTCGGCAGGCCGGTCACCGTCGGGGTATGCGGGCGGCTGGTCGGTGGGACGGGCCAGAAGGTGCAGGCGTCGAACGGAACCCAATCGGCCGCGCGGCCGGTGTCGAACGCCGGGGCGGCGGCGCGGACCCGCCGGTCCAGTTCGAGCGCGCTCGCTCGATCGGTGATCCGCCGGTCGTCGAGGCAGCTCACGGCGGTCTTGTAACCGGTGTCCACCGACTCGGGCGCGAGATAGTTGTCGGCCAGGGTGAGCAGGACATCGCCGTGGCCCCTGGTCAGTTCGGTGAGGCCGCGGGTCAGCACCGGCCAGGCTTTCGAGGTGTACATGGTCGAGATCACCCCGGTCGTGGCATCCGAATAGCCGAGGCCGCGACCGTCGTTCGTGGTGGCGGGGCGGTCGGCTAGCGGACGCAGCAATGCCGCCATGCGCTCGGACGCCTTGGCCGGATCGGTGCCGATCGGACAGTCCGGCGCTTGCACGCAGTCGGCGGCGTACGCGTCGAAAGCCCGTTGCATACCGGCATAGACGATCACCGGATCGGCGATATTGGTGGCCGGATCGGCCGCGCCGTCCAGGACCATGGCACGCACCCGATCCGGGAACATCTCGGCATAGGTCGAGCCGAGTCGGGTGCCGTAGGAAACGCCGAAGTAGGTCAGCTTCTCCTCACCGAGTGCCGCTCGGACGATGTCGAGGTCGGCGGCTGACTCGGAAGTTCCGACATGTGACAGCAACGCTGATCCGGTGCGCTGCACGCATTTCGCGGCCAGATCCATGCTGTCGTGTTCGGCCTGCGACATCCAGAAGGGCAGGTATTCCCCTGCCAGACCGGCACGTTCGGCAGCCAGCTCCTCGGGCGTACTGCAAACGAGCTTCGGCGTCGACGCGCCGAGTCCGCGCAGATCGATGCCGATCACATCGAAGCGTTCCGCCAGCGGTGTGTGCGCGAGGTCGGCGGGCAGCGTCAGTCCGATACCGCCGGGGCCGCCCGGATTGGTGAGGATCGAGGCGACCTTCTGTCCGCGTGCACGCAACCGCGAGATCGCGAGGCGTGCGGTTTTGCCATCTGGCTCGGCGTAATCGATCGGAACGGTCACGCGGGCGCATTCGAGTCCGGTGCGGTTCGCGCCGTTCTCGAAACCGTCGCACGGACCCCATACCAGCGTTTGGTGGTAGTACTTGCCGATGCCCGGGGTGTTGTCGAGGTGCGGGCCCTGCACGGTCTGGGCCTGCGCACCGCAGGCGGCCGCGAGAAAGACTGCGGCGAGCCCGATGTGACGCGCACTCCGCCTGCGCCAGTTGAACATTCGACCCCCATGGTTGGACCTGCGCATTCAGTCTGCCCGACCCGGTCGCGGTGCGCAGACCATGGTCGCCATCGCATCAGTGTCGGTGGGTGCTGGCATGATGCGGAGGTCGCATCGCATTCGAGGGGGATTGATGTCGGTACCCATCGCCAAAATGCCATTGGGCCAACGTCCACGCGAACGGCTGCTCGCGCTCGGCCCGCACGCGCTCAGCGACAGCGAATTGCTCGCCGTGCTGCTGCGCCAAGGTCGCCGCGGTGAAAGCGCATTGGATATGGCCGCCGAGCTGATCGCCGAGCACGGCGGCATCGCTGGTCTGGCAGCCGCGCGGCCGGAGGAATTGTCGCGGCGCGCGGGTGTGGGGGAGGCCAAGGCGGCGGCCATCATCGCCGCCTTCCACCTCGGCACCAGGGCGCGCAACAGTCCGGAGACCGCCCCGCGCCTGGACGGCGCCGCCGACGTCGTCCGGGTAGCGCTGCCGCTGTTCGCGGGCGCCCGCGTCGAACGGCTGCTGGTGCTGGTGTGCGATGCGCAGAATCGCTTGCGGCACAAGGTATTCGTCGCCGAGGGGGCAATCGATCAGGTTGCCGTCCCGGTCCGTGAAATCCTGAATACCGTGCTGCGCCACGACGGTCGCGCCTTCGCGGTCGTGCACAATCACCCCTCCGGCGACCCGGTCCCCAGCTTCGACGATCGCCGCGCGACCACGCTGCTTATCGAATCCGCCCGCACCGTCGGCCTGCGCTTCCTGGACCACGTGGTGATCGCGGGGGACGGGTGGGCCAGTGCCGCACCGCTGCACCGGTCCGGTGGGTGATGCCGTCAGCGGGGCAGTGCCGGAATGCGATGCAGCAGTGCGGGTGTCGGCTCGTCGACACTCGCCGCGAAATCGTCGTGCCTGGTGACCCACCGCACCACGAACGGGCACACCGGCACGATCCGGCGGCCGCTCGCCACCGTGTCCGCGAGCGCGTCGTGGATCAGAATGCTGCCCAATCCCCTTCCGCCGAAAGCCGGATCGACTTCTGTCGCATAGAAGACACGGTGTAAACCGTCATCGAAATACAGCTCCTCACCGACGGTCGTGCCATCGAGCCGGATCTCGTACGCATTGCGCGCGGGGACGCCGACTACCTCTACTTTCTCTTCACTCATGCCCCCTGGAACGCATCCGTACCGCCGTTTATTGCGCAGACGACAAAGGCAGCTGGTGACTGGATGCAGATGTGTTCGATATGAGCGAACGGCCTTTGGTGGGCACGGCCGATGAGCGCACGAATGGCGAAAGCCGCCTGCATCCGAAGATGTAGGCGGCCTTCGTTTTTCGGTCCGGTGAGGTTGGTCCTGGGGTCAGCGGGCGAACAGCAGTGCGCGCTTGACTTCCTGGATGGCCTTGGTGACCTCGATGCCGCGGGGGCAAGCGTCGGTGCAGTTGAAGGTGGTGCGGCAGCGCCAGACACCTTCGACGTCGTTGAGGATGTCGAGGCGTTCGCGGGCGCCTTCGTCGCGGCTGTCGAAGATGAAGCGGTGCGCGTTCACGATCGCGGCCGGGCCGAAGTAGCTGCCGTCGCTCCAGTACACGGGGCAGGAGGTGGTGCAGCAGGCGCACAGGATGCACTTGGTGGTGTCGTCGAACCGGGCGCGGTCGGCCTGGCTCTGGATGCGTTCGCGGGTCGGCTCGTTACCCGAGGTGATCAGGTAGGGCTTCACGGCACGGAACGCGTCGAAGAACGGCTCCATGTTGACCACGAGGTCCTTCTCCACGGGCAGGCCGCGGATGGGCTCGACGGTGATGGTGAGGGACTTGCCGCTCTTGGGCAGCATGTCCTTCATCAGCACCTTGCAGGCCAGCCGGTTCACGCCGTTGATCCGCATGGCGTCCGAACCACAGACACCGTGCGCGCAGGAGCGCCGGAAGGTGAGCGTGCCGTCCAGGTAGGACTTGATGTAGATGAGCACATTCAGGAAGCGGTCGGTCGGCAGGACCGGCACCTGGAAGGTCTCCCAGTGCGCGCCCTTGTCGTCCTCCGGGTTGAACCGGGCGACCTTGACGTCGACCATGACCGAGCCCTCGGGCACCGGTGCGGCCTTCTGCGGGGGTGTTTCGAGTGCGGCAGTCATCAGTACTTACGCTCCATCGGCTCGTAGCGGGTCTGCACCACCGGCTTGAAGTCGAGGCGGATATCGGAGATGAGCTCCGCGCCCTCCTTGTAGGCCATCGTGTGCCGCATGAAGTTCACGTCGTCGCGGTCCGGGTAGTCCTCGCGGGCGTGGCCGCCGCGCGATTCCTTGCGGTTGAGCGCGCCCACCACGGTGACCTCGGCCAACTCCAGCAGGAAGCCCAGCTCGACGGCCTCGAGCAGGTCGCTGTTGTAGCGCTTGCCCTTGTCCTGCACCGTGATTCGGGTGTAGCGGTCCTTGAGCGCGTGGATATCGGTGAGCGCCTGCTTGAGGGTGTCCTCGGTGCGGAACACCGCGGCGTTCATATCCATCGTGTACTGCAATTCGGTGCGGATATCCGCGACGCGCTCGTTGCCGTGATCCGACAGCAGCATGGCCAGCCAGTCCTGCACCATCTGCGCCGGGTTCTCCGGCATCTCGACGAATTCGGTGCGCTGGGCGTACTCCGCGGCGGCGATGCCGGAGCGGCGGCCGAAGACATTGATGTCGAGCAGCGAGTTGGTGCCGAGACGGTTGGAGCCGTGCACCGAGACGCACGCGCACTCACCGGCGGCGTACAGGCCGGGCACCACATCGGTGTTGTTGCGCAGCACCTCGCCGCGGATCCGGGTCGGGATGCCACCCATCACGTAGTGACAGGTCGGCATGACCGGCACCAGTTCCTTCACCGGGTCCACACCCAGGTAGGTGCGCGCGAATTCGGTGATGTCGGGCAGCTTTTCCTCGAGCACGTCCTCGCCGAGGTGGGTCACGTCGATGTAGACGTAGTCCTTGTTCGGTCCGGCGCCGCGGCCCTCGAGCACCTCGAGCACCATCGAGCGGGCGACGATGTCACGCGGCGCGAGGTCCTTGATGGTGGGGGCGTAGCGCTCCATGAAGCGCTCACCGCTGGCGTTGCGCAGGATGCCGCCCTCACCGCGGACGGCCTCCGAGATCAGAATGCCCAGGCCTGCCAGGCCTGTCGGGTGGAACTGGTGGAACTCCATATCCTCCAGCGGCAGACCCTTGCGGAACACGATCGCCATACCGTCACCGGTCAGCGTGTGCGCGTTCGAGGTGGTCTTGTACATCCGGCCGGAACCGCCGGTGGCGAAGATGATCGACTTCGCGTGGAAGACGTGCAGTTCGCCGGTGGCCAGCTCGTAGGCGACCACACCGGTCGCGACCGGACCGCGCTCGGACTCGGACATGACCAGGTCGAGCACATAGAACTCGTTGAAGAACTCCACGTCGTGCTTGACGCAGTTCTGGTACAGCGTCTGCAGGATCATGTGGCCGGTGCGGTCGGCGGCGTAGCACGCGCGGCGGACCGGGGCCTTGCCGTGATCACGGGTGTGACCACCGAAGCGCCGCTGGTCGATCTTGCCCTCGGGCGTGCGGTTGAACGGCAGACCCATCTTCTCCAGGTCCATCACCGCGTCGATGGCCTCCTTGGCCATGATCTCCGCGGCGTCCTGGTCGACCAGGTAGTCACCACCCTTGACGGTGTCGAAGGTGTGCCATTCCCAGTTGTCTTCTTCGACATTGGCCAGCGCGGCGCACATGCCACCCTGTGCAGCACCGGTGTGGCTGCGGGTCGGGTAGAGCTTCGTCAGAACGGCGGTGCGGGCCCGGGGACCGGCCTCGATCGCCGCGCGCATACCGGCGCCACCGGCACCGACGATGACGACGTCGTAGCGGTGCTCCTGAATCCGGGATTCACTCATGCCTCCACCTCGCTGCGCTCGGCTCCGGCATGTGTGAAACACGCTGTGTCGATGATTCGTTCGCTGCGCTCACGCATGGGAGTTCGCCTGTTCCTAACTGATGTTGGGGTCGAAGGTGAAGATGACGTAGGTGCCGACGCCCACGATCAGAATCATCGAAATGGCCAGCAGGGTGTTCAGCCAGAACCGGGTCGAGTCCTTGCGCGAGTAGTCCGCGATCACCGTGCGCAGGCCGTTGCCGCCGTGCAGCTGGGCCAGCCAGAGCATGCTCAGATCCCAGAACTGCCAGAACGGGCTGGACCAGCGGCCGGCCACGAAGGCGAAGTTCAGCCGCTTCACGCCGCCGTCGAGCAGCAGCATGATCGTCATGTGGCCGAGGACCAGCACGATCAGCAGCAGGCCGGAGAAGCGCATGAACAGCCACGCGTACTTCTCGAAGTTGTTGTTGGAGCGGGCACGTGGCGAGCGAGGGAGGTCCAGGCTCGCGGGCCGGTCGTACGACTTACCGAGAACGGGTGCGCTCATGCCTGTGCCTCGCTGACGCTCGGCTCCGGCATGACCGCAGTGGCGGCTGTGTTCATCATTCGTTCGCTTCGCTCACTCATGGGATCAGTGCTCCGTGAACAGGTAGAAGAACTGGCGGCCGACGGCCGGAACCACCAGCAGGAACCAGATGGCGAGAATCACCCAGAGCATCGTCTTCTGGTACTTCGGGCCCTTGCCCCAGAAGTCGACCAGGATCACGCGTACGCCGTTGAGCGCGTGGAACAGCACGCAGACGACAAGGCCCATCTCCATCAGCGCGACGATGGGGTTCTTGTAGATCTCGATGGCGTGGTCGTAGGTATCGGGGTTGACCCGAACGAGTGCGGTGTCCAAGACGTGCACGAAGAGGAAGAAGAAGATGGTGACACCGGTGATCCGGTGCAGCGCCCACGACCACATTCCGGGGTCGCCTCGGTACAGCGTCTTCCGCTTCGGCTGTGCCGGAGCTTCTATCGTGGTCATAGAGTGCGGTGCCTCCAACGTCGTTGATGGACCCGGTTGCAAGTCCGAGGCAGGCGACGTGGATGTAAATGCCCAGGTGGCTGCGCTTTGCTGCTCCAAATAGCTCGCGCGGGGCCCGCCGCCGGGAACCTGAACCGATCTGTTCTGGACTCTAATCCCCTCGCAATCGCGGAACTAATTCGGCAGGCCGTGCGTTGCGCTACAGTCGAGCGAGTTAGGTTTACCTTTCTTGATGTGTAAAGGGTTGCGCCGTGGCCCCTGCGCGGGCAAGCGTGGCTGGTCTCCGGACGGCCTGCCGATATCGAATAGCGGCTGAAAGATCTTGCGCGACAAGGCAATTCGAGTTATGTGTGTTGCCTATGTATCGAACTCGCGATTTCCGGTCGGCGTCGGGGCTCTCAGCTCGACGGGCCGAATTGTGAGCGTCGGCAATGTGGAAAATGTCTCATTCGACAGGCGATAACCTACTCATCGGTAACAGAAAACTATCGCAGATTCCGGTCGGTGACAGCTGAATTTCGCTATGACGTCCATCGGCGTCGTTCCAGCAACCGCGTCATGAGTTCGCGGTCCGCAGGACGCCCCGCGCCCGTGACGGCGACCAGGATCGTGCGTTCGGTGGCCCCCGCGTTGGGTGAGCCCGAAGCCATCTGCGACCAGTGATAGCGCACCTGAGCCTCGATGAACGCGCGGTCGCTGCCCGCATCGCAGAGCAGCACCGCGCGATTGATCGGAAAGCGGTCGATCACCCGCTGCAGTTCGAACTGTGTTCCGGTGTTGGCCGGGACATATCCCGACAGATCGACCGCCACCAAGTCGACTCTGGCCAACAGCAGGTCGACCGCGCTCTTCCAGAAACTGCCGTGGCACAGCAGTGCGCGGACGGGATAGCTACCGGCCGGATCGTGCACGCGTTCGGGCATATTGGTGATCCCGGTCAGCCGGTGCTTACCCGGCGGCAGCGGCTCGGATCCGAATCCGGCGAGCGCGATACGGAAGGTGCGCGGCGATGCGGCGAACATGGTGCGTATCGCGTTGTCGGCCCGCGCTCGGGCAACCTCCGCCGGGCTGACCGAACCCGAGCTACGCAGAATGTAGACATAGCCGAATTCGCGCCACGCGCCGTGCAGGAAATTGCGGATTCTGGCCTGGTTCTCGAACAGTCGGAGATAGGCGATCTCCAGCGGCGACGATTTGAACACGTTGCGCGCGGCCGACACCACGGTCAATCGGTAATCGACCGACTTCGGTTGCACGAACCGCACTCGCAGCGGAGGAATCTCGGACGCGCGAACGTAGCGGGGGTCGGGACCGAGGTGACTTAGCGCCGCGGCGTATGCCGGGCTATTCGACCACTTTTCGGCGGTATACGCCGCGTACCAGCGTCGCCAGCGTGGTAGTGCGAACGCGATGATGGCGAGCGATATCGCCACGAGTGCGGCGATCACCGGCACCACGGCCTCCGGAGCATCGCGCAGCGTGCCATCGGGGTCCTCGGTCTGCACGCCGAACACCAGCACCGCAATGATCAGGCCGATCGGAATCACGATCCACCACACCCGCCGGAGCGCCACCTGGCGGTGGCCTCGAATCGCCCGCAACTCGTTCAGATGCGCCTCGAGCGGCGGCACCAAAAGTGCGGCGCGGTCGGGATGGCGGTCGACCTTGCGGCGCACCCGATGTGCGCTGTACCAGGCATGCCAGTCGCGCGCCCCTTCGTAGCCGCGCTCCCACAACCCGAACCCGCAGGCGACCGCTGGAAACAGCACGAGCTGATGCCACTGCGACAGGGACACATCGGGAATACCGCGGTGCAGCGGTTCCGGTGCGAAGAAGATCAATCCGATGATCGCCGCGGCCCACGGCAGCGCAAGTGCGGTGTTGCCGAGCCCGGACCACAGTGCCTTGGATTCCGTCGCGCGCACACGTTGTCGAAGATCCTGCGCGGTCATGCCGACATCACTTCAGGACGGCGACCACATAGGTGATCACGTAGGTGAGCGCGAATATCACCGGCACCCACTGCTCGAGGTGGGTGAGCGGCCGGTAGAGACGCCGGTTCCGGCCCTGACCGAGTGCGGTCCACTCCGCACGCCAATACGGTGACGCGGGCAATCGCTCCTCCAGTGCGCCGACGACCTGATATTTGGCCGCATTGAGCTGACGGTAAGAACGCAGCAGGTAGTACCAGGCTCCGCACTGCACGACCAGCGCGACCGTCGGGCACACCAGCGTCCACACCGCGCGGCTCGGATGGAGTTGCAGCATTACGCCGATGATCGTGAAGGCGCTGGTGTTGAGGGTGAGGAAGAAGCTGTTGGTCAGGCTGCGGCGGGCGCTGATCCGGTCGGCCATCTCGACATACAGCTTGTACTGTTCGAGCACCGCGTCCTGGTACCGGCCCGCATAGCTTTCCGGCGTGACGTGCGAATTCCACAGGCCGTCGCTGATCGGACCGGACATCGACTCCACCTTCCGAAGGGGCCGAAGGTAATTCGATGATATCCGAAATCTGTTGCCGCGCACCGGGATCTGACCAGGTCCACGATCAGGCGTGGGCCGAGCCGGGCGACAACGCGCCGGGACGGGAGAATTCGACCAGCCGAGCCGCCCGCCATACCGAAACCGACCCTCGACCACGGAAGGTAGCGAACACGTGGATATCGACTGGAAACTATTACGGACCAGCGCATATGAGGTCATGCAGCGCGCCTACGCGCCGTATTCTCGATTCCCGGTCGGGGCGGCCGGGCTGGTCGACGGCCGAGTGGTCGTCGGGTGCAATGTGGAGAATGTTTCCTATGGATTAGGCCTGTGCGCCGAATGCGTATTGATCGGGAACCTGTTCGCGGGCGGTGGTGGCCGGTTGCTCGCCCTGTCGGTCACCGATTCCCGGGGCGAAATCCTGATGCCCTGCGGGCGTTGCCGACAGCTGCTCTACGAACACGGCGGCGCCGATCTTCTGGTGGACCACAAGACCGGACCCGTGCCGCTTCGAACCCTGCTCCCCGACGCCTTCGGACCCGATGATCTGGACGCCGGGCAGACGTAGGTCGCTCGTCCTTCGAACAATGCGTCGATTTCGGCTTCCGTCGGCATCTCGACGTCGATGAGCTGAATCGGTGGTAGCCCCATCCGCGCCGTCATCAGTGCGATGCCCGCTCCGATTGTGCTCGTCTGCGCCGCGAGCCGACGTGTGAAGATCTTCAACCCCCGAACGTCTCTGGACAGACCGTAGAGCGTGTCGCCGTGGCTGTCTTCGATATCGGCGACCCGAGATTCGAGCGGTGCCAAGCGGCAGTCGATGTGTGCGGATGTCATGGTCACCCTCAGCAGCCTTGTTCGGGGACGGCGTCGACCTCGTCGTCGGTAGGCATGCTGATCGCTGGTGTGTCGGCCGGACTGATCCCGAGTTGTTCGGCGATGAGCTTCACGTTCTGCCCCACGCCGTTTGCGTGTGCGGTGACACGTCTGGCCCAGATCTCGAGTCCCGTGACTCGTCTCGTCAGTCCGAGCTGGGATTCGCCGTAGCCTTCCTCGATGTCGGTGACTCGTGCTTCGAGCTTCGTCATTCGGCGATCCACATGTGCGGATGTCATGGTCGCCCCTCAGCACCCTTCTTCGAGGACGGCGTCGATCTCGGCTTCGGTCGTCACCGTGATCTGCGAGATTTCGTCGGTGGGGACGCCGAGGCGTTCGAGGATGCGGCAGAAGCTTCGTTTCAGGACGATTTCGATTGCGGTGAATCGTCGCGTGAGCTTCAGCTGGGATTCGCCGAAGCCGTCCTCGGCCTAGCGGATTCGGGCCTCGAGGTCCGTCACGCGGCGGTCCAGGTGTGCGTGCGTCATTGCTCCCCCAATGTCGACTCGACGGTGCGCTGAGGCTATCGGAGGGCACCGACAAGTTCCAGGGGCCGAGCGTGTCCCGTGCCAGACTTGCCGGTGTGACGGCAGTGGACGCGGTTTCGATCATTACGGCCAAGCGGGACGGCGGGGAGCTGTCGGATGCGCAGATCGATTGGGTGGTGGATGGATTCACCAAGGGGACGGTGGCCGACGAGCAGATGGCGGCGTTGGCGATGGCCATCGTGTGGCGGGGGATGACGCGTCGGGAGACCGCGCGGTGGACGAATGCCATGATCGCGTCGGGCCGTCGGATGGACTTCACCGATCTGCCGCGGCCGACGGTGGACAAGCATTCGACCGGCGGGGTGGGGGACAAGATCACGTTGCCGCTGGCTCCGTTGGTCGCGGCGTGTGGGGCCGCTGTGCCGCAGCTTTCCGGGCGCGGGTTGGGGCATACCGGCGGGACGCTGGACAAGCTGGAGGCGATCCCGGGATGGCGGGCCGATGTGCCGGTAGCGCGGATGCGGGAGATCCTGTCCGATCCCGGCATCGGCGCGGTGGTGTGCGCGGCGGGTGCCGACCTCGCCCCCGCCGATAAGCGGCTGTACGCGTTGCGCGATGTCACCGGGACCGTTGAATCCATCCCGCTGATCGCCAGCTCGATCATGAGCAAGAAGATCGCCGAAGGGACCGCCGCGCTCGTACTCGATGTGAAGGTCGGCTCCGGAGCCTTCCTGAAAACCCTGGACGGCGCGCGTGAATTGGCAACGGCCATGGTCGAACTCGGCACCGATGCCGGGGTGCGGACGGTGGCATTGCTGACCGCGATGGACACTCCGCTCGGACGCACCGCGGGCAATGCGCTCGAGGTCGCCGAATCGGTGGAGGTGCTCGCGGGCGGTGGCCCCGCCGACATCGTCGAGTTGACGCTCACCCTCGCCCGCGAGATGGTCGCCCAGGCCGGACTCGATATCGACCCGGCCGACGCCCTCGCCGACGGTCGCGCGATGGACCATTGGCGCGCCATGGTTCAGGCCCAAGGCGGCGATCCGGACGCGCCCCTGCCGCGCGCGAAGCACACCGAAATCGTTCGGGCCGAACGAGACGGTGTGCTCACCCGCCTCGATGCGATGGCCGTCGGCATTGCCACCTGGCGACTCGGCGCGGGGCGAGCCCGCCAGGGCGACCCCGTCCAATTCGGCGCGGGCATCGAAATGCACACCAAGCCAGGCGATTCCGTAACCACAGGCCAACCCCTGCTGACCCTGCACACCGACACCCCGCAAGCCTTCCCCGGGGCCTTCGCCGCCCTCGAAAACTCCTTCACCATCGGAACCGCGCCCCCGCAGCAAGCCCCCTTGATCCTGGATCGCATCGCCCCCTGACACCGTCGCACCCGTTTTCGCCTGACACACGATTTCGTCTGCGACACGTTCGAGTCCGAATGCGAGTCGAGCGCACCGAGTTGGGGAGAAAAGTTTGCGGCAAGCAGGCAGGAAACCGACCGCTACGTTAATTCTTGGCTGGTTAAAGGGGCTTTCCGGTACTCGAAGACTGCTCGAGCAGGGACATTGCGGGTTATGTCTCGGGCGGGGGTGGCGGAGAGCGCAATCACAGCCGCATGAACGGGTCCGTGCGGCTAACGTGTGGTCATGACAGGACCGATGCCTTTGACCCTTGCCTCGATCCGCCAAGCTCCCAAGGCGCTGCTGCACGATCATCTCGACGGTGGTCTGCGGCCCGCGACGGTTTTGGAGCTCGCCGCCGATTGCGGTTACGACGACCTACCCGCCGACAATGAGACCGAACTGGCGGCGTGGTTCCGCGATGCGGCCGACAGCGGCTCGCTCGAGCTCTATCTGGAAACCTTCGCGCACACCGTCGCGGTAATGCAGACCCCCGAGGGCCTGCGCCGCGTGGCTCGGGAATGTGCGGAAGACCTCGCCGCCGACAGCGTGGTCTATGCCGAAGTGCGCTTCGCTCCCGAACAGCATCTCGAGCGCGGCCTGACCCTGGACGAGGTGGTCGAACACACCCTCGCCGGATTCCGCGAGGGCGCGGCGGCCGCGGCCGAGGCCGGTCGCCCAATCGTGGTGATCTGCCTGCTCACCGCCATGCGGCATGCGGCGCGTTCGCGCGAGATCGCCGAACTCGCGGTGCGGTGGCGCGACCGTGGCGTCGGCGGCTTCGATATCGCGGGCGCGGAAGCGGGCTTCCCGCCCAGCCGTCACCTGGATGCCTTCGAATACATGCGAGCCAACAGCGCGCATTTCACCATTCACGCGGGTGAGGCGTTCGGGCTGCCGTCCATCCACGAGGCGCTGGCGTTCTGCGGCTGCGATCGGCTCGGCCACGGTGTGCGGATCACCGACGACATCACCGTTCCCGGCGCGATCGAGGACGCGCAACTCGGACTGGTCGCGAACTACGTGCGGGATACGCGAATTCCGCTCGAGCTCTGTCCCTCGTCGAATGTGCAGACCGGCGCGGTCCCCTCACTCGACAAGCATCCGTTCGACCTGCTGGCGCGGCTGCGCTTCCGCGTCACCGTCAACACCGACAACCGCCTGATGAGCGACACCAGCATGAGCCAGGAAATGCTCAAGCTGGTCGACACCTTCGGCTACGGCTGGAGCGACCTCGAACGCTTCACCATCAACGCGATGAAGTCCGCGTTCATCCCATTCCCCGAGCGGCTGCGCATCATCGACGACATCATCAAGCCGGGTTACGCCGTCCTGCTCGGCTAGCCCTACTTCTCCTGCGTGAGCCTGGACTCGAAGTTGCGCTCCAGGTCCCGCCAGCTCTGGGCCTCCGCGGTGAACGGCGGGTTCGGGGCCAGGCGGGTCGGGTCCGGGTTCAGCAGGTAGGAGACGTACCAGCCGAGCGGGGTGGACTGCGCCAGCGCCTGCTCGACCGTGTCGTCGTCGGCGTAATCGGCTGCGTCGGTGAACAATTCGACCGCCAGATCGAGCTGTTCGATATCGACGGCCTCCGGGCCCTCACCCAGATCGTCGGCGAGACCGGGCAGTACGTAGACGTTCTCGTCGGTCACCTCGACCTCGAGCGAACCGTCGACGGCGGCGGTCTGCACATCGGTGTAGGTGCTCACCCGCGCCAGCTCGTGCTCGTGGTCATCGGCCAGGTAGCGGGCCAGCGCACGCTCGGAGCCGAATACGGTGATCGAGCCGTCCTTGCCGAGGAAGATCGGCTCGTCGTCGAGGTAGCAGCGCAGCGTGAAGTAGGTGCCGTCGGAGGTGACGATCTTGACCGGGTCGATGCCGACCTCGTGCCAGAACGACTCGTCTTCCTCCTCTTCGTCTTCTTCCTCGTCCTCGTCGTCCGCATCGAGGTCGACGGATTCGAACTCCTCGTCCTCCTCGCTGTCGGCCGCGTCATCGGCGTCGACGACGTTCTCCTCCGCGGCGAGCAGCTCGGCCTCCGCGACCGCGACCGCCTCGGCATCGACCTCGGGGGTCTGCACCACGGAGTCGATGGCGTCGAGGACATCGTCCCAGCCCTTGGCGATGGCGGCGCCGATCTGATCCCACAGCTCCTCGCCGTCGCGCCCGACGAAGGCGCTCACGCCGCTGGCCAGCGCGCCGACCACCGGATGGGAGCCGAAGAACTTGGTCACCGTCTCCAGCTCGCACACCTCACCGATGTTGCGCACCATGCTGAGCGTGTCGTCGAGCTCGGCGATGGTGTCGACATCGGGATCGCTCGCGACCAGCTCCGGCACCCCGACCAGATCGAAGGTGAAGTTCTCCTCCGGCTCCAGTTCGACCGCCGACAGCCCGGCCACGACCTTCCACGCCGGATGGTCCACGAGATCGTTATCGGAGTTGGTCCGGATGAATGCGGCCAGCTCCGCGACGGTCTCGAAACCGTACAGCGAGTCCTCATGTCCGAGGAACGCCTCCCACTCGTCATCACCGTCGCGCCAGCGCGGTGCCCACAGGGTGACGAGATCGCCGTCGGTCAGGCCGAGCTCGATCGGGACGATGTCTCCAGAAGCCATGTGCGGAAGCCTATCGACCTTCCGAGTCAGTGACTATCCGGCCCGCCCCCAACGCTTCCCGGGGCACCCTCCGGCGGTACCACGAACGACTCGTTCAGTGTCGCAACGACCTTCGATCGCTGCGTTCCGGCGTCCTCGGCGGCCTGGCGACAGGCCCATACGATCAGCTGGCCGACCTCGGCGGGCGGCAGTGAGGTGACCGACTCCGACAGGCTCAGCGCGGCCAGGGCGCCGTCGCTGTTCACCTCGACGCTGACCGTGCCGTCCTCGGTCCGGAACCGGCCGTGCACCTGCTGAAGGCCGTACAGCGCGGCCTCGAGCGCTTCCAGTTTCGCCGTCGCGTTGGCGACCAACGCGTCCATCTCAGCGCTCATACCGGCCTCATCCAGCTCGTCGGTCCCGTGTCCGCGTCATCGATCCGGTCCAGTTCGTCCACCGCGGCCTGGCGCGTCGGCAGGCCGAGCTTGTCCAGGATGTCGGCGGGCATACCCGCCTCGGCGAGCAGCTCGCGGCGGCGGGCTCGGGCGGCGACGGTGGAGCGCTTGGTCAGTCGCAGGATCTCGTCGGCCAGAGTCTGTGCGCCGTAACGGTATTCGCTGCGTTCGAACTTGATCTCGATCGGCATGCCCTGGTCGGTGGCCCGGACCGAGATGGTGCCCGATCGGTTGGTGCTCGACGCCACCGTGACATTGGGTATCGGTGGGGTCTGGGGCTGGGACATTATTCGTTCGCTCCGCTCACTTATGAGGTCGGCCGGTAGAAGCCATAGAAGTTCATACCCATGTTGTCGGTCCGAACCGAGCTGATCTGGACCGGATTACCGGCCTCGACGAACTGCCCGTTGCCGACCACCATCGCGACGTGGCCATCCCACACTGCCAGATCGCCCGGCATCAGATCGCCCGGCGAGACCTGCATATGGCCGTTGCCCTGTTCCTGCGCCAGCCGGGGCAGGTCGACACCGGCCTCGCCGTACGCGTACTTGGTGAGACCACTGCAGTCCAGTCCGGAGCCGGGCGTATTGCCACCCCACACATATGGCGTGCCGACCGCGCCGATGGCCGCCTTGACCGCCGTCGCCGCCTTCTCGTTCGGGGCTTCCACCACACTGCCGTCCGGCAGGGTGATCTTCACGCCCTTACCAGAGGTCGACGACTGCCCGGTCCCGGTCGTGGTGCTGCTACTCGGTTTGGAACCGGACGACGTGCTCGCGGTCGTCGTGCTGGCTTTGCTCGCGGTGCTCATCAGGCTGCTGAGCATGCCGCCGGCGCCGCTCGCGACGCTGCTCACCGTCGATGACAATTGCGAGGCGCCCTGGGTGGCGGTGCCGACCGTGCTTGCGACATTGGACAGCGTCGGCGTCGACGGCGCGGGAGTCAGCTCGTTCATCGACGCGGTCTGGGTGTCGAGTTCGTTGCGTACGCGGCCGACCACGTTCAGCCCCTGACCGATGTGGTCGATCGCGGAGCCGACGAGCACCGTCAGTCCCTCGGGGGTGGCCAGCGCCGGACCGAGACCGGTGGCCTGGTTCACGAACGATTGGACGATCCCGTTGAGCTCCTTCTGGCCTGTTTCGACCTGGGCGGCAGCCTGATTCACGACGGTAGCCATGTCGTTGCCGCGGTCGGAAATGCTGGCGGCCGAGGTCTGCACCCGCAGCGCCTTCGCGGTGACGGCATCGGCTGCCGCACCGTCCCATGCGTTGTTCACCTGATTGATGCTGTTGCGGCCGACCGCGTGCACCTGGTCGACGGCGGTCGAGGTGGAGGTCAGTGCGTCGGCGGGCCCGCCGGTGGGCAGGACGCCGGTGCCGAAGCTGGAGAGCAGGTCGAGCAGGGGCTGGACCAGGGCGCTGACATCGATCACGGCGTCACCCGTCCAGTCCGGTGGCATTCAGCCCGGCGGCATTGTTCAGGTCGGTTTCCTCGAGCACGACGGCCGAAGACGCTGCCGCACCGCCCATGCTCGCGAGCACCGCCGACAACTGACCGATCGATGCGACATGCCCGGCATGGGCCGCGGCGTAGGCGGCCATGAAATCGCCGCCGATCAAACCCATTATGGGGCCGAGGAGAGTGGGATCGGCGGCCGCGGCGCTCACTCCGGCGGCGGCGAGATCACCTGACATGGTCGCGGCCGTCGCGCCGTAGGCAGTGATGCCCTCGGTGTCGGCCGACATCTTTCGCATAGTGCTTCCCCCATCTGTTGTTCCCAGGCAGAGTACGTCATCCACCTAGTTCGACGCGCTGCCTTACCGATCGGTTCCAGCCGTTCGAAAAAAATTCGGGTGGAGGTTTGCCGCCGAACTCGTCTTCGACCTTATCGTTCCAACATGCGCACGCACACCGTGGACCATCCACTCGCCGCCGCCCTGCTGACCACGATGCGCGATGCGGGCACGGCCAATCCGGCCTTCCGCGCCGCACTGCGTGATCTCACCGGAATCCTGATCTACGAGGCGCTGCGCGACGCGCCGGTGATCCATTTCCCGATCACCACACCGGTATCCGACACCGAGGGAACGCGATTGGCGCAGCCGCCGCTGCTGGTTCCGGTGCTGCGCGCCGGACTCGGCATGGTCGACGCGGCCGCCGAACTCATTCCGGACGCCAGGGTCGGCTTCGTCGGCATCGCCCGCGACGAAACCACCCATCAGCCGGTGCCTTACATGGAATCACTGCCCGCCGACCTGTCCGAGATGCCGGTCTTCGTACTCGACCCGATGCTGGCCACCGGCGGTTCGATGCGCCACACCCTGCAACTGCTCACCGCCCGCGGCGCCACCGACATCACCGCGGTCTGTGTGGTGGCCGCCCCCGAAGGCATTGCCGCCCTTGCCGCTTCGGGCCTCCCCGTGCGCCTGGTCACCGCGGTCGTCGACTCGGGCCTCAACTCCGACGCCTACATCGTCCCCGGCCTCGGCGACGCGGGCGACCGCCAATTCGGCCCCCGCTGACCCGCGCCCCATCGAGCGTCGTCGAATGGCAGTTCTTCCCCACCGAGGGTAGTCGAATGGTTGCCGAAAACCCCACCCACAACCACCATTCGACTACCCGCGACAAACTCTCGAGAACGCAGCCGGTCGACCGGGCTGGAAGTCACAGGCTGCCCGCCTGACGGCGGGAGGTAAGCGGGGTACGGCACACGACGTGCCCGGCACGGCCGGGAAAACCACGGGAAGGCAAAACAATCTTGGGCCAGCGGACTTGAGAAGTCACTGCAGGACAACAGGACCCACCGCAGCCCAGCCGACACAATCCGGTAGCAGTCCCGCCACCCCATGAGCTATTTCGCGAGCTGCCCGCAGTATGCCCGCAACTCGGCAAGCCGCCGCTCACCCGAGGTTCGCGCAGCGGCGAGCGTGTTCCGGTCGGCGACCGGCTCGACCACCTCCAGATAGCACTTGAGTTTCGGCTCCGTGCCCGACGGCCGGACCACGATGCGGGAACTGGCGCCCTCGAAAATCAGTGCGTCGGTGCGCATTCGGCCGCGCACCTGGAGCAGATCGGTGTATTCGACCGGCTCGCCCGCGATTTCGCCGGGCGGGGCGGCGCGCAGGCGGTTCACCAGGTCAGCGGCGGCGGCCGGGTCGGGTAGGCGCAGCGAGACCTGGTCGGTGGCGTGCAGGCCGAATTCGACCGCGTAGTCGTCGAGTTCGTCGGCGAGGGTGCGGTCCGCGGCCTTCAGCCGGGCGACGAGATCGGCGGCCAGTACCGCCGCGGAGATGCCGTCCTTGTCGCGGACCGCGGCCGGGTCCGCGCAGTGACCGATGGCCTCCTCGTAGGCGTAGACCAGACCGTCGCCCGCGCGGGCCAGCCATTTGAAGCCGGTCAGCGTTTCCGAGTACCGCGCGCCGCGGGCGACGGCGAGCTTCGAGAGCAGTCGTGACGACACGATGGTGGTCGCCACCAATGAATCCGGGGGCGCGGTCCGCAGCACGTAATCGCCGAGCAGCACACCGGTTTCGTCGCCGCGCAGCATGCGCCAGCCGCCGTCGTCCGGAATTCCGATGGCGCAGCGATCGGCGTCCGGGTCGAGGGCGATGGCGAGGTCCGCGCCGATCCGGGTGGCGGTGGCGAGCAGAAGGTCGGTGGCACCGGGCTCTTCGGGATTCGGGAAGGCGACGGTGGGAAAGTCGGCATCGGGCGCGAATTGCGCACCGACGACGTGCACATGCTTGAATCCCGCCGCGGTGAGGGCAGCCACCGCCGTATCGCCGCCGACCCCGTGCAGCGGTGTCAACACGATCCGGACATCGGAGCGCTCGCCGGGACCGCCGATCAACTCCGGCAGTTGGGCCACCCGATCGATATAGCGGCGCACCAGGTCATCGGCGGCCGGTGAGACCGGTGTGCGGGGGATCGGCTCGGTGACGGCCTCGATGCAGCGCTCGATCTCGGTGTCGGCCGGTGCGATCAGCTGCGAACCGCCATCCAGGTACACCTTGTAGCCGTTGTCCGTCGCCGGATTGTGCGATGCGGTGATCTGTACTCCGGCGACGGCTCCCAGCTCACGCACTGCGTACGCGACGACAGGGGTGGGCAGCGGCCGCGGCAGCAGCGTCACCGGAAAGCCCGCGGCGGCAAAGATTTCCGCGGTGGCGATGGCGAATTCGGCGGAGCCGTGCCTGGCGTCGCGCCCGACGACCACCGCGCCGCCGCCGAGGCAGCGACCGCGCAACCAGTCCACGAGTCCGGCGGTCGTCCGGCTCACCGTGTCCACGTTCATGCCGTCGGGCCCGTCCTGCAGCGGCCCGCGGAGCCCGGCGGTGCCGAAGCGCAGCATCTACAGCCGTTCCAGTACGCCGCGCAGCAATTTGCCGAGACGCGGTGCGGCCGCATGTCCTTCGGCGAGTACCTCGGCATGCGAGAGGTGCGCACCCGTGACGCCCGCGGCGAGATTGGTGACCAGCGAGATACCGAGCACTCGGGCGCCGAGCGCACGTGCCGCGATCACCTCGAGCACCGTCGACATGCCGACCAGATCCGCGCCGATGGTGCGCAGCATTCGGATCTCGGCCGGAGTCTCGTACTGCGGTCCGGTCAGCCCCGCGTAGACGCCCTCGGTCAGACTCGGGTCGATTTCCCTTGCCAGCGTACGCAATCCGGGGTCCCACGCGTCCACGAGATCGACGAAGGTCGCGCCCGCCAGCGGCGTGCGGCCGGTGAGATTGAGATGGTCGCTGATCAGCACCGGCTCACCGACGCGCAGTCCGTCCCGGATCCCGCCCGCGGCATTGGTGAGCACCACGGTCTCCACGCCCGCCGCGATCGCCGCGCTCACCGGATGCACGACATCGCTCGGCTGATAGCCCTCGTACAGATGCTGACGCCCCATCAGCAGCAGTACGGGCGTGTTGTCGACGGTGACCGAATGCACCATCCCGACATGCCCTTGCGCACTCGGCGTCCCGAATCCCGGCAGCTCCGGCATCGGCACCGATGCCGACGGCGTCCCGATCTCCGCGGCCGCCTCCTGCCAGCCCGATCCCAGCACCACCGCAACCCGGTGCCGTTCCACTCCCGTACGTTCGGCAATCGCCCTCGCGGCCTGTTCGGCAAGCATGCCGTCACCGTATCTGATTTGCCGCGCCCGCGGCGCCGCGTATTCGCGGCCCCCAGGTCTCTCGCGGCCGACCCTCCCGAGCAACCCGCGAGCAGTCGCCAGCAGTGCGGGCGCGACTGACGCTCGTAAGACTTTCGACAAATCTCGAGACGCAACCACAGCCAGCCCACCACGCTGGAAGCCGCCGTTCTGCCCACCTGGCTGCGGGAGGTCAGCCGGGTACGGCAGACGACGTGCTCAGCATCGTTCCCGGCAAACCAGGGGCGACAAACCATCCCGACGCCACCGCCAAGAAGTCCGTGCCCAACCACAGCCCCCATCGCAACCGAACCAACTCACACTCAGCGTGGCCATCGACGACGGCCCATTTCAAGATCAGGTGGAATTCATGGCGGTATCGCCCGAGAACCCCCCGCCACCAGTGCCACCTGATCTTGATCTACCCGCCGAATGTTAGCTACCCGTGGGTAGGTATTCCACTGTGTAGCCGTTACGCTGCACGCATGCCGTATCTGGAGCGTGAAGGGGATGTGTTCGTCGTCTATCTCGGGAGCGAGGGGCAGACGGATAGTGAGAACCGTTTCCATCCGGATTGGATCGATGCGTTCCACGGGCTGTTGGACCAGGTCGAGGCGTCCGAGGGACCGGCGGCGCTGGTGACTACGGCGAGTGGGAAGTTCTACAGCAATGGGCTCGATACCGACTGGCTGTTCGGCAACCTGGACAAGATGCACGGCTACCTCGATCGCGTGCACAGCATCTACACCCGCCTGCTGACCTTCCCGCTGCCCACGGTCGCAGCCGTCAACGGTCACGCCTTCGGCGCGGGCGCCATGCTCGCCACCTCGCACGATTTCCGGGTGATGCGCGCCGACCGCGGCTTCTGGTGCCTGCCCGAGGTGCACCTCGGCATGCCGTTCACGGTCGGCATGAACGCGCTGCTCACCGAGCGCCTCACCAATCAGGTCTGCGTCCAGGCCATGACCGCCGGTCATCGCTTCGCCGCCGACGAGGCCATTTCCGCGGGAATTGTCGACGCAAAGGCGGATGCTGATGTGTTGCTGAAGTCCGCGATCGAGCGTGCGGGCGCCCTCGCGGCAAATCGCAAGCCCAATCTGCCGGTGATCAAGCGGTCGCTGCACGCCAAGGCGCTGGCCGGGCTCGCGACCCCCACCACCCCGGAGAATCTGGCGTTCGCCCCGGGATAACCGCACGCTGATCACAAACCTTGCGCCGCACGGCGGCATCGCCTCGTGGCGCAGGGTGCGCCCGATCGTCGGCGCAGTGCCAGACTGTGTGCCATGCCACCACCGCGCAGCGGGCACCCCGAATCACGCACGGACCACCACGCGCACCCGGGTGCGGCGGCGGAGGCCGCGATCCTGGCCGCAGCGCCCGAACTGGTCGCGCTATCGCATTCGATCCACGCCGAACCGGAGCTGGCGTTCGAGGAATCCCGCAGCGTCGCCAAGACCATCGCGCCGCTGGCCGAGCGCGGTTTCGCCGTCGAGACCGGCATCGCCGACCTGCCGACCGCATTCCGGGCGACCTACGGATCCGGCGAGCTCACGGTGGGTATCTGCGCCGAATACGACGCACTGCCCGAGATCGGGCACGCCTGCGGGCACAACATCATCGCGGCTGCCGCGGTCGGCGCCGGGCTCGGCCTCGCCGAGGTGGCCGACGCGCTCGGCATCACCGTCGTCGTCTTCGGAACACCCGCCGAGGAGAGCGGCGGCGGCAAGGTGCTGATGCTCGAGCGCGGCGTCTTCGACGGTGTCGCCATGGCGTTGATGGTGCACCCCGGCCCCATCGATATCGTCGACGCGCGCTCGCTGGCGCTGGCGGATCTGTCGGTGGTCTTCCACGGCCACGAGGCGCATGCCAGCGCCGCCCCGGAACTGGGCCGGAATGCGGGCGACGCGGTGACCGTCGCGCAGGTTGCTCTCGGATTGCTGCGTCAACATCTCCGACCCGGACAGCAACTGCACGGTATAGTCAGCGACGGTGGCGTAGCCCCCAACATCGTTCCCGGACGTGCGGAACTGCTGTATTACCTACGCGCAGTCGACTCCGCATCCCTCGACGATCTGATGCGACGAGCGTCGGCTTGTTTCGAGGCGGGTGCGCTGGCGACCGGCTGCACTCACGAAATCCGGACGGTTGCGCCGACATATACCGAGCTGACGCCCGATTCGGGATTACTGTTTGCCTATCGCGAGCAGATCGTGGACTTGGGCCGGGTGCCGATCGCACCGGAACTCGAGGCGCAGCGACCGCTCGGGAGTACGGATATGGGCAACGTCACCAACGTCATACCGGGCATACATCCGGTCATCGGCATAGATGCCGGTGGGGCGGTGACGCATCAGCCCGGCTTCGCCGCGGCGAGCGTCAACGCTTCGGCCGATCGTGCGGTAACCGACGGTGCGATCGCGCTCGCGCGTACCGCTATCGCCGTAGCCCGCGATCAAGTACATAGGGACAGGTTGTTGCAACGGCTCGTTCAACGACAGGAGGACATTCGGTGAGCATTACCGGCCGTTCCGCGGCGCACGCGACACGCTCCGGGACGGTGACGCGCGCGACCATGGGGGGCCAGGGGAGCGCCGCGCAATCGGATATCGCGGAAGTCGGCCCGGATGCGGTCGATTCCTGGCTGGCCGAGCACACGGTCGATCTCGTCCAGTGGCGTCGGCACATCCACGCGAACCCGGAGCTCTCCCGCACCGAATTCGCCACCACCGAGTTCGTCTCGGCCTGGCTGACCAAGGCGGGATTGACGCCGCAGAAGATGCCCAACGGCACCGGAGTGCTCTGTGACATCGGTCCGGTGGACGCACCGCGCATCGGCCTGCGCGCCGATATGGACGCGCTCCCGCTGCAGGAATTCACCGGACTCAGCTTCGCCTCGACCGTGCCCGGCGTCTCGCATGCCTGTGGGCACGACGCGCACACCACGATCCTGCTCGGCACCGCGCTCGCGCTGGCCGATCAGGAACTGCCGGTCGGCGTGCGGTTCGTCTTCCAGCCCGCCGAAGAGGTGATGCCGGGCGGCGCCATAGATATGGTCGCCGCCGGGGCGATGGAGGGCGTCGACCGGATCTTCGCACTGCATTGCGATCCGCGCCTCGAGGTCGGCCGGGTCGGCATCCGGGTCGGTGCGATCACCTCGGCGGCCGACACCATCGAATTGGTCCTCGATTCGCCGGGTGGGCACACCTCGCGCCCGCATCTGACCAGCGACCTGGTCTACGCCATCGGCACCGTGATCACCGGCCTGCCCGGTCTGCTCAGCCGCCGCATCGACCCGCGCACCAGCACGGTGATGGTCTGGGGTGCGGTCAGCGCGGGCAAGGCGCCCAATGCGATACCGCAGACCGGCATGCTCACCGGCACCGTCCGCACCGGCGATCACGCGACCTGGTCGCTGCTGGAGCCGATGGTGCGCGAGATCGTGGACGGCCTGCTCGCTCCGACCGGGGTGCGCTACCAGTTGAACTACCGTCGCGGCGTACCGCCGGTGGTCAATGACGAGCACTCGACCAGGATGTTCGAGGACGCGATCCGCATGCTCGGCCCGGACGCGCTCGCCGACACCTTGCAGTCCGGTGGCGGTGAGGATTTCTCCTGGTACCAGGAGGAGGTGCCGGGCGCGATGGCCCGCCTCGGCGTTTGGTCCGGGCACGGCGAGCAGCTGGATCTGCACCAGCCGACCTTCGATCTCGACGAGCGCGCGCTGGCCGTCGGTGTCCGGGTACTCAGCAATATCGTGTTGAACGCGAGCTGACGAGGCCAAGGAAGCGGCCGACCTCGAAAAAGGGGTCGGCCGCTTCCGTGTTTGTTCAGCTACCGAAGAATCCGGGACCGACGTTCTTGCTGTTGCGAGTGCGCAGCGCGTGCACGTATTCCGCTGGCGCGCCTGCCTTTTCGGCCGCATCGGCCATCACGCCGATATAGCGCGCCGAAGGTAGCCCGCCTTCGTACGCATCGAGTACGTACAGCCAGGCCAGGATGGGTTCGGAACCGCTGCCCGCACTCGGCGTCACGCGCAGCCGGATCTTGCGGTGGATACCGAAATCGGAACCCTCCCAGCGGTCGAGGCGCTCTTCGTCTTCGGGGGAGACGTCGTAGAGCACCACGAACACCCGCGAGTCGGGCTCCTCGACGACGGTGGCCAGCGGGCCCTCCCAGCCGATGTCGTCACCGCTGAAGGTGAGGCGCCAGCCCTCCAACCAGCCCGTCCCGTACATGGGGGAGTGCGGACAGCGCTCGAGCATCTGGGACGAGTCCATGTTGGACCCGTAGGCGGCGTAGATCGGCACGACGCAAGGGTATCCAATAACCTGCGCGCATCGTCTCTATCCCGGCGAGATGACCGTGTGTTCGCCAGCTAACGTTGTTTACCGGCACCGGAGATCCCGGTCGAACAGCTCCAGCGGAGGTATCCATGACTCGCATAGCGATCATCGGTGGCGGACCGGCCGGTTATGAAGCGGCATTGGTGGCGGCCCAACATGGGGCCACGGTCACCCTGATCGATAGCGACGGCATCGGCGGGGCGTGCGTCCTCTGGGACTGCGTGCCGTCGAAGACTTTCATTGCCTCGACGGGCGTGCGCACCGATCTGCGTCGCGCCCGTGACCTGGGCATTACCCTCGATCCGAGCCAGGCCCAGATCGAATTGGGCGAAGTGAACGCGCGTGTGAAGGCGCTGGCGCTGGCCCAGTCCTCCGACATCCGATCCAAGGTGCAGGCCGCGGGCGTAACGGTGCTGGCCGGACGCGGACAGCTCAGCGATCCGGCCACTGGCATGGCCGCGCACCGGGTGCGCGCGCTGCTGGCCGATGGCACCGAGGAGGCCGTCGAGGCCGAAGTGGTGTTGATCGCCACCGGTGCGAGCCCGCGCGTGTTGCCCGGCGCCGAGCCCGACGGCGAGCGCATCCTGAACTGGCGTCAGCTCTACGACCTGGAAGAACTCCCGGAGACCCTGGTCGTGGTCGGCTCGGGTGTGACCGGCGCCGAATTCGTCTCCGCATATACCGAAATGGGTGTGCGGGTGAAATTGGTCTCGAGCCGCGACCGGGTGCTGCCCGGTGAGGACGCGGATGCCGCGCTCGTGCTCGAGGACGCGCTCGCCGAACGCGGTGTCGAACTGGTCAAGCACGCGCGCGCCGATGCGGTGGAGCGCACCGCCGAGGGGATCGTGGTCAAGCTCTCGGACGGCCGCACCGTCACGGGCACGCATGCGCTGATGACCGTCGGCTCGATCCCCAATACCGACGACCTCGGCCTGGAACGGGTCGGCATCGAACTCGACCGCGGTGGCTACCTGCGGGTGGACCGGGTGTCGCGCACTTCGGTGCCCGGTATCTATGCGGCGGGCGACTGCACCGGCCTGCTGCCGCTGGCCTCGGTGGCCGCCATGCAGGGCCGCATCGCGATGTATCACGCGCTGGGTGAGGGCGTCAGCCCGATCCGGCTGAAGACGGTCGCCTCGGCCGTATTCACCCGTCCGGAGATCGCGACCGTCGGCGTGAGCCAGACGGCCATCGATAACGGCGAGGTGCCCGCGCGCACGGTCATGCTGCCGCTGAATACCAACCCGCGTGCCAAGATGTCGGGTCTGCGCAGGGGTTTCGTCAAGATCTTCTGTCGGCCCGCGACCGGTGTGGTCATCGGCGGTGTGGTCGTCGCCCCGATCGCCTCGGAGCTCATCCTGCCGATCGCGCTGGCGGTCCAGAACAATCTGACCGTCAACGATCTCGCCCAGACCTTCTCGGTGTACCCGTCGCTCACCGGCTCGGTCACCGAGGCGGCCCGGCTGCTGATGCGTCACGACGACCTCGACTAACCGCCACTGAACCCGGCCGCCCCGAGACCTACTGTCTTGTGGGGTTTTTCATCGCGTTGCCAGTAAGGCGCGCATGTGGTTCACTTCCCGCAGAGATGCGATCGGCGGGCGATCGCGAGGGTTCTGTGTGGGGGGATCGATCCTTTCCAGCGGGAACGGCGAACGGCCGCTTGGTCGTTCGGCGGTCCTCATTCGTGGACCAAGCGTCTCACCAGGGATAACTGCGTGCGACCCACTCGGTCGCACACGGGAAAGGGATTGCGAAAAGTGAAACATCGTAAGCCGAGTCGGGCGCAGCGAGCGATGGCGAGCACATCGTTGCCACTGGCCACCGCGGCGGCCGTGGCCACGCTCTTCGCGGCGCCGGCGGGGGCAGTTCCGGATCAGCCGAGTACACCGACCACGCCGGCGCCCGCGCCCGCCGATCCGGGCAGCACCGCTCCGACGGATCAGGGCCAGCCGGAGACCACCAAGCCGGATCCGGGTAAGCCGGACACCAAGCCGTCGCCGACGCCGAGCCAGCCGGGTGTCACCACGCCGGATCCGAACCAGGTCATGCCGAATCAGCCAAGGGATCCGAAGCTGTCGACGCCGACCCAGCCGGGTGTCACCACCCCGCGCGTCGCGCCGCTGCCGGTTCCGGGGCAGACCGGCCCCGCGATCCCCGCCGTGGTGCCGGAGACGGCCCCCGGTGCGGAGGCTCCGAAGCCCGCGCAGCCCGGTACCACCGCGCCGGGTGTGAACACCCCGAGCGGTCCGAGCGCCCGGACTCCGCAGCAGCCGGATACCGACACGCTGGTGCAGCAGCCGCGCTGGGAGGCTCCGCGCTTCCAGCAGGCGCCTGCCGCGCCCGTCGTCGAGATGGACGGGCCGCACCAGGAGATCGGCGCCAACATCGACGGTGGCTCGCTGGCGCCCGGGTACGTGGCCAACACCCACCACTTCAACAATGCCGCGGGCTACGTCGGCACCATCGGGTACCGCACCCCGACCGGTCAGGGCGAGGCTGGTGTGTCGGTCGAGTACATCGGCGCCAACACCGTCAAGGTCACCTCCTACACCGGTGGTGAGGGTCTGGCCGACAACAAGACCGAGGTCATCCTCGACACCACCCAGGCCAATATGGCCAAGGCCGCTGTCGAGCACTGGATTCGGGAACAGCCGGGCGGCGCGGCTGCCCTCGAGGCCGCCGCGCAAGTTAAACTGCCGGTGCCGCCAGGCGAACTGGCTCCGCAGACGGTCAACGTTGCCGGGGTCACCACCCAGTGGGGTGGGTCACTCCAGTACTGACACGAGCTGATTCGACGGGTGGGGCGGTCGTTCTCGACCGCCCCACACGTGTGTCCTGGGGAAAGGATTTGGTGTGGGCTCCGAGGGTGATGGCAGGGACAGCGAATCCGACCGGACCGGGTCGGAATTCGGACCCCCGTTGGACGATTTCGGCCCGCCGGTCTCCGAATTCGGGCCGCCGGTCGGCGAATTCGGGCCACCGACGGGTGAACAGGTTCGACCGCAGTGGTCGGTGCCCGAGCCCGGCACCGATCACCCCGAGCTGATCTGGCGTCCCGCCGACGAACCGCCCACGGTGCCGCCGCCACCCCCGCAGTACCGCGCGCCGGATACCACGGTGTTCGGCGATGCACCGCCACCGCCGACCCGGCGACCGGAGCCGCCGACGCGCCGTCCCGAGCCGCCGGTGGAACCGGATCCCAACGAGGCCACCGTCCGGCATACAACCCCCGCGGCAGGCCAGCGCGATACCTGGTGGAACAGCCCGACCGAATCCGGCGGGGTACCGAAGCCGCCGTCCGAGCCGTCGGGTCTGTCCTGGGCCGACGATCCGATCGCCAAACGCCTTGCGCCGAAGCTGATCTCGGACACCATCACCGCGACCCCGACCCGGCACAGTTCGCGTGGTCGATGGATAGCGCTCGGTGTGCTCGCCGCGATCGTGGTGGTCTTGGCGCTGGTGGTGACCTTCGTCGCGGTCAGCCGCGACGGCAACGGCAGTCCGAAGGCGGCGCCGCCCGCACCGCCGAGCACTTCCGCCGCGCTGAGCTGCCCCGCGAGTAAAGACGGCAAGGTGACCCGCGGCAACGGGCAGGGCGACACCTCGACCGGCCCCGGTGCGATCCTCGGCTTCCAGTACGAGTTCTACGTCGGCCGCAATGGTGAGCGGGCGCGCAGATTCGTCGCGCCGGATGCCGAGAATGTGTCGACGGCCGAGGTCATCCAGCAGGCCATCAATGACCAGATTCCGGTCGGCACCACGCATTGCCTGCGGATTGCCGAGTCGGCGGCGGACACGTTCGAGGTGGACCTGACCGAACATCGCCCCGACGGCACGACCAATGTCTACCGGCAGACCATCATCACGGTGGTCCGGGACGGCAAGACCGTGATCTTCGCCATCCGGGAGCGCGCCTGAGCTCTCAGATCATGGGATGAATATTTCACAATTTGGTAGCGGTGTGGGACAGTGGGGTTTCGCGTCCCCTGGGAGGTTTCCATGTCGCCGATCAATCCACCGCTCGCGACCAAACTGGGCGGACTGAAGAGTTCGGCGATTCGTGACCTGCTCGAGCTGACCACGCGCGCAGAGGTGATCAGCCTCGCGGGCGGTTTGCCGGATGCGGAGTTGATGCCCCGGGAGCGGCTCGTCGCAGCGGCCGATGCGGCGCTGAGCGGTGCCGCGGTGTTGCAGTACACCGGGTCGCGCGGATGGCCTCCGCTGCGCGATGTGCTGCGCCAGCGGGAGTCGGTGAAACTCGGCCGCGCGGTCGGGCTCGGCGAGGTGTTCGTGACTCATGGTTCGCAGCAGGCGCTTTCGCTGCTGGCCGAGGTGCTGCTGGATCCGGGCGCGCTCGTGGTCGTCGAGGATCCGGCGTATGTCGGTGCGCTGCAAGTGTTCCGGGCCGCCGGTGCGCGAATCGTGGCGGTGCCCTTGGATTCCGAGGGCATGCGGCTGGATGTTCTGAACGAACTGCTGGCACGCGGTGAGCGGCCGACGGCCGTGCACACGGTGAGCAATTTCCACAATCCGGGTGGCGTCACGATGAGTCCGCCGCGGCGTCGTGAATTGGCCGAACTCGCCGATACCTACGGCTTCTGGGTGATCGAGGACGATCCGTACGGTGAGCTCTGGTTCGACCGGCCCTCGCCCGATCCCGTGGCAACCTACTCCCGCAACGTGATTCGGCTGTCCAGTGCCTCGAAGATCCTCGCGCCCGCGCTGCGGGTCGGCTGGATGGTGGCGCAGGAGCGGATCTGTCGCGCGGTCGAATTGCTGAAACAGGGCGCGGACCTATGCGGTTCGGCGCTGACACACCAGATGGCCGCCGACCTGCTCAGTGACGAAACCTGGCTGACCGGCCACGTCGACACCGTCCGCAGCGCATACGGCGACCGCGCCAAGGCGCTTGTGCACGCCGTGCGCACTCGCTTCGGCGACCGCGTCACCTGCACCGATGCCGCCGGTGGCATGTTCGTGTGGGCCGATTTCACCGACGGCACCGATACCGATCGGCTGCTGCCACGAGGCCTAGAGCACGGCGTCGCCTTCGTGCCCGGTTCGGCGTTCGCCGTCGATACCGACTACAGCCACTCCATGCGCATGTGCTTTACCACTTCGGACGCGGCGACGTTGGCGGAGGCGATCGACCGGCTGGCTCGCGCGGCCGAATAGTCGTCAATCCACCCAGTTGTAGGTCCGCTCCACGGCCTTGTTCCAGGCGGCGAGGTGGGTTTCGCGATCCGTGGCCGACATCGCGGGTTGCCAGGTCTTGTCCGCGGCCCAGTTGGCGCGGATATCGTCGGTGCTCTCCCACAGGCCCACGGCGAGCCCGGCCGCATAAGCCGCGCCCAGCGCGGTGGTTTCGTTGACGACCGGGCGGACCACCGGCACATCGAGGATGTCGGACTGGAACTGCATGAGCAGGTCGTTGCCGACCATGCCGCCGTCGACCTTGAGGGTGGTCAGTTCCAACCGCAACTGCTGGGATTCGGCATCGGCGCGCATCGCGTCCATGACCTCGCGCGTTTGGAATGCGGTGGACTCCAATACCGCTCGTGCCAGATGCGCCTTGTTGACGAAGCGGGTCAGGCCGGTGATGACGCCGCGGGCATCCGGGCGCCAGCGCGGCGCGAAGAGGCCGGAGAACGCGGGGACGATGTACGCGCCGCCATTGTCCTCGACGCTGCGCGCCAGCGGTTCGATCTCGTCGGCGGCGGAAATGATGCCGAGATTGTCCCGGAACCATTGCACCAGTGAGCCGGTCACCGCGATGGATCCTTCCAATGCGTAGACCGGCGCCTCGCCGCCGAGCTGGTAGCAGACCGTGGTGAGCAGGCCGTGTTTGCTGAATACCGGGGTCGTTCCGGTATTGAGCAGCATGAAATTGCCTGTGCCATATGTGTTCTTGGCTTCGCCAGGGGACAGGCAGGCTTGGCCGAAGGTCGCCGCCTGCTGGTCGCCGAGGATGCCCGCGACGGGTATGCCCGCCAATGGACCGGAGCCGATCTCCGCGTAGATCTCCGAGGAGCTGCGGATCTCGGGCAGCATCGACCGCGGTACCCCGAATTCCGCGCAGATCTGCGAATCCCATTGCAGCGTACGTAGATCCATCAGCATGGTGCGCGACGCATTGGTCACATCGGTGATGTGCAAACCGGTGAGCTTCCACAGCACCCAGCTGTCGATGGTGCCGAAACACAGCTCCCCGGCCTCGGCCCTGGCTCGCGCACCCTCGACATTGTCCAGAATCCAGCGCAGTTTCGGACCGGCGAAGTAGGTGGACAGCGGCAGACCGGTGCGGTCCTGGTAGCGCGTCGCGCCGTATTCGCCGCCCAGTTCGGTGACCAGACGGTCGGTGCGGGTGTCCTGCCAGACGATCGCGTGGTGAATCGGCTTGCCGCTGGCCCGATCCCACACCACCGTCGTTTCGCGCTGATTGGTGACGCCGACCGCATTGATCTCATCGGCGGCGATACCGGTGCTCCGCAGCACCTCGCCGAGGACGAATTCGGTATTGCGCCAAATGGTTTCCGGATCGTGCTCGACCCAGCCCGGCCGCGGGAAGATCTGTTCGTGCTCGCGCTGCGCGACACCGACGACACGGCCCTGCCGGTCGAAGATGATGCACCGACTCGAGGTCGTGCCCTGATCAATGGCGGCCACATAGCGACGCATTCGTGCAGGCTACTAAAACGGACGTGGCGAGCGGCGAAAACGACGGAGCGCGCCGCGCATCACATCGCGACCAGCGGGTTCTCGGACTAGTGTTGGGGTCGGCTACCGGCGAGTAGTGCCGACTATCGGCCGCGGGCGACACGGCTTCGGCCCCGACACGGGATCGTCGCCGATTCCTTTAGCCTGTACAACAGAAGACCGCCCCCCCGACTGAGCAGCTCGATCGTGTGCCCGAAGGACCACAACGTCGTCTGAACCCCGGCGCCGGGGTCGGCTGGAGGAGTCGCGCATGACCAAGCAACCGGAATCGCAGTTCCTCGGACCCGAGCAACGCGCGACGGCATGGGAGCGCTTCGGTAAGGATCACTTCGACGTGGTCGTCGTCGGGGGCGGCGTGGTCGGCTCGGGTATAGCGCTCGACGCGGCCACGCGCGGTCTGAAGGTCGCGCTGGTCGAGGCGCGCGATCTCGCCTCCGGCACCTCCAGCCGGTCCTCGAAGATGTTCCACGGCGGACTGCGCTACCTGGAGCAACTGGAATTCGGGCTGGTGCGCGAGGCGCTGCGGGAACGCGAACTCGCACTCGCCAGGCTCGCACCGCATCTGGTGAAGCCGCTGCGCTTCCTCTACCCGCTGACCCGTCGTGGCTGGGAACGCCCCTACGTGGCCGCCGGACTGGTGCTCTACGACACCATGGGCGGCGCGAAATCCGTTCCCGGCCAACATCATCTATCCCGGGCGGGCGCACTGCGACTGGCGCCGGGTTTGCGCCCCGGTGCACTGATCGGCGGCGTCAGTTACTACGACACCGTCGTCGACGATGCCCGCCACACCATGACCGTCGCCCGTACCGCCGCGCACTACGGCGCGGTGATCCGCACCTCCACCCAGGTCGTCGGCTTTCTGCGCGAGGCGGACCGGGTCGTCGGGGTGAAGGTGCGCGACAGCGAGGACGGTCGCGCCGGCGAAATCCGCGCCCACGTGGTGATCAATGCGACCGGTGTGTGGACCGACGAGGTCCAGGCGCTTTCGCACAATCGCGGCCGCTTCCACGTGCGTGCGTCCAAGGGTGTGCACATCGTGGTGCCGCGCGACCGCATAGTCAGCGATGCCGCGATCATCCTGCGCACCGCGAGCTCGGTGCTGTTCGTCATCCCGTGGGGCGCGCACTGGATCATCGGCACCACCGATACCGATTGGAATCTGGATCTCGCCCATCCGGCGGCGACCAAGGCCGATATCGATTATCTGCTGGATCGGGTCAACCAGGTGCTGGTCACCCCGCTCACGCCCGCCGATATCGACGGTGTCTACGCGGGTCTGCGGCCTTTGCTCGCGGGAGAAAGCGATTCGACTTCCAAGCTTTCGCGGGAACACGCCGTCGCCAGGGTCGCACCGGGGCTTGTCGGCATCGCGGGTGGCAAATACACCACCTACCGCGTGATGGCCTATGACGCGGTCGACGAAGCGGCACAGGATATTCCGGCGCGCGTCTCACCGTCCATCACCGAGAAGGTTCCGCTGCTCGGCGCCGACGGCTATTTCGCGCTGATCAATCAGACAGTGCAACTCGCCGAGGCCTATGGCGTGCATCCGTATCGGATCAAGCATCTGCTCGATCGCTACGGTTCGCTCATCGACGAGGTCATGGCCATGGCCGACGGCAAACCCGAACTGCTGCAACCGATTATGGACGCACCGTCGTATCTGCAGGTGGAAGCCGTCTACGCGGCCGCGGCGGAGGGCGCGCTGCATCTGGACGACATTCTGGCCCGCCGGACCAGGATCTCCATCGAATACTCGCACCGCGGCGCGAACTGCGCCGAGCAGGTGGCCCATCTGGTCGCGCCGATACTCGGCTGGGACGATGACGAAATCGACTGGGAGATAAGTACTTACCAAGCGCGCGTGGAGGCGGAGATTCGCTCCCAGACCCAGCCGGACGACCCTTCCGCCGATGCCCTGCGCATCGCCGCCCCCGAACCGCGCGCGGAGATCCTGGAACCGGTCCCGTTGGACAGGTGAGAACTAGACGCCAGGCGGCGGCAGCACAATCGAGGCGATCGTGCCGCCACCCGCAGCCGGTTCCATTGTCGCTGTGCCGCCGTGCAATTCGGCGATCCACGCCACCAGCGCCAGTCCGATTCCGCTGCCACGCCCACCGCTCACTCCGCGCGCGAACGGACTGCTCGACAACTGCGGCGTCAAACCAGCCCCATGGTCACGCACGCTGACCCGGCCATCGGCCACATGCACCTCCACGGGCGCACCGCGATTGACCGCCCCGTGCGTGATCGCATTCTCGATGAGATTGCGCACCGCAAGGCCCAGCAGATGCGGATCACCGGTCACCACGCTGGGATTCGCCTGCAGCACGATATTGTCCTGCGGGAACTCCTCGACCACCGATTCGGTGAGCTGATCGAGCAGCAGCTGCACTTTTTCCATGGTGGTAACGCCCGCCTGCATTCGCGCACGCGCCAATAGTCCCGAGACGATCCGCTCCATCCGGCTGCCCAATGCCCTGGCATCGACCAACGCCCGCTCGACCTCGTGCGGATTGCGGCGGCGCGGCGCGGTGACCAAACCGAGAGTCGTGAGCGGCGTACGCAATTCGTGTGCGGCATCCCCCAGAAACCGCTCCTGCTCTTCGAGCAGCACAATGGCCTGCCGCATGCTCCGGCCCGAGAGCAGATGTCCGGCCATCGCGGACAACGCGACCAGCGTGAGGCCGCCGACGACGAGCCCCCAGATCAGCAGCGCCCGATCACGGTCGAACGCACCGGGATTCGTGCCCGCGATGACCACCGCCTTGGTCTCGGACTCCTCCCAGGTGATGGGTGTCGCCGCGATACGGACCGGGCGGCCCGCACCGTCGTATCCGTCGCGGAAGACGGTCTCCCCGGCCAGGTCGGCGTCATCGGCGAGTCCCGCGACGCCGTCGTCCTTGGGCAGCCAGGAGCGCAGATGCGCGAAATTCTCCTGCCACCTGCCATTCCCAGGCGCGCTGAGCACCACCACCGCGACTTCGCCGTTGGCCAGGGCATCGTTCTCGAGCTGGCTCACATCGATGGTTTGCTCGCCCTCGGGCAGGTTGACGGCGCGGAACAGTCCGCTCACCACCCGATCGAGGGAATCGTCGACCGCGGCCTCCCGCGAGCGGGTATCGATGGTCGCCGCGACGATGCCGAGAATGATCAGACAGGTCGCGGTGATGGCGGTGATCAGTGCGGTGAGCAGCCAGCGGGTGCGGCGCAGGCGGGCCACGGCCGGGCGGGCATCCGCCGTGGAGATCAAGGTGCGAATGGGTCACCTCCGATCATGAAACCGGTGCCGCGCACGGTCTCGATCACCGGCGGTGCGCCGAGTTTGCGCCGCAGCTGGGCTATGACGGCGTCGACGACATTCGATGCGGGCTCGGCCATTTCGTCCCAGCAGCATTCGATGAGTTCCGAACGCGATACGACGCTGCCCGCGCGCGTGGCGAGCAGTTCGAGTACGGCGAATTCCTTCGGAGTCAGCGAGCGCAGAATGCCCGCGCGCTGCACCCGGCGACGCGGCAGGTCGATATCGATGTCGCCGAGCACGATCCGGGCCGGCGCCGGATGTTCGCGCCGCCGCGACAGCGCACGCACCCGTGCGGCGAGTTCCGGCAGCGCGAACGGTTTGACCAGGTAGTCGTCGGCACCGTGCTCGAATCCGGCTATGCGATCGGCCAATGCGTCGCGGGCGGTGAGCATCAGGACCGGAACCCGCTGACCCCGCGCGCGGTGCGCGGCGACCAGTTGCAGACCGTCGCCGTCGGGCAGGCCCCGATCCACGACGAGCACGTCGTAGCCGTTGACGGAGATCTTGAAATCGGCATCCGCGAGGTTGGGGGCAAGGTCCACCGCGAAACCGGCCGAGCGCAGTCCCGCGGCGACTTCCATGCCGAGACCTTCGTCGTCCTCGATCACCAGCACTCGCACGAGGTCAGAGAATAAGGTATTTCACACCTGGTGCGCATACTGGTGTCCGAGTGCTCAGTAGGTGTACAGATCCCAGCCGTCGGCGACCTCGCGGCACTCCCACTGGGTGCCGCCGGTTTTCGGGGAGTTGCCGTCGGCGGCGCAGGCGTCGTAGGTCGCGTAGTTGCCGATGAACGGGGTGTGCATCGGGGTGGGCGCGGCCGACGCGGCACCGGCCGCGGCGACAGCACCGAGGGCGAACATTCCGGCGGCGATCGCGGTGCGGAACTTCATGGTTTTCCTCTCTTCTGCGCGGGCTGTTCCCGCGTTGCGACAAGAAAACCAATGTGTCCGTGAGAATTTCGTGATGACGCTGAAACCGCTGTTCAGTGCTCCTTTTTCGGGGTCTCGACATAGGTGGCCCAGGCCAGGATCGACCGAATGTAGCGCAGTACCAGCTCATCCGGGTACTGCTGCGTATCGGCCAGATGCAGCCGGGCCAGTTCCTCCAATGCCGCGAGCATGATTCGCTCGGTCGCGCCATCCGGGTCGACGGTGACCCCGGCATGGCGTGACAGATGCCGCGCCCCGATCACCCGCGCGTAGGCCCGGCCGAGTTCGAGCCGGTCGCGCAGATCCGGCGGTCCGCCGTCGGGTGGGCTGAGGATGATCCGCCAACTGGTCGGCGCGGCATGCAGATAGGCGAGAATGCCGCGGCCGATCCGATCCGCATCGTCATCGGTGTCGGACCAGTCGAGAGTGCCGATACCGGCCAGTGCGATGGCCGATTCGCGATCCACCAGCGCGGTCATCAATCCGGACAGATCGGTGAACTGCTGATACACCAATGCCCGTGCGACCTCGCCCTCACGCGCGACTCGATCGATACTCACCGCGCCGAAGCCGTCGACGGCGACGATATCGCGCGCAACATCGAGTAGCTGTGCGCGCCGGTCGGCCGCGGACATGCGGCGCTTGGGCGTGGGGCATGGTTTCGCGGTGGGGTGCTCGGACATCGAGCGCTCCGTGGTCACGGCAAAGACGGTAGCGCAAGTAGCAGGTCCACCGCCTTGGCAGCGCTCTGCACCGCGCTCTCCATGGTGGCCGACCAGTCGGTCGCGGTCCAGTCGCCCGCCAGCACCAGCGTCGGCACCGAGGTGCGCTGATCCGGGCGCAGCCCGTGCGTGCCGAGCACCTGGGAGAAGGTCGCCTTCGGCATCCGAACCACGTGTCCCTGAACGACTTCGGCGTTTTCGGCGGCCGGGTAGTAGCGGCGCAGCAGGCGCATCTGTTCGTCGATGATCTGCTCGTTGGTCTTGTGGATCTGCTCGTACGCGCCGCTGGTGGTCAGGCAGTACAGCCAGGCCTGATCGGTGCTGCGCCCGGTCATCCGCTGCCGGTCGAAGACCTCGTCGATGACGCCGGTGCCGCCGATCAGCGCCTCGAATTCGGCCTCGGTGCCGAGCGGGCGGTCCAGGTAAAGGTTGGTGCTGACGATCGGTGTAACGCCCAATTTATCCGCGGCGGCATAGATTTCGGAATATTCGGGCAGATCGTCGAGCAGCCCGCCGATATTCGAATTCGGTACCGCGCAGACGACGGCATCGGCCGGGACGATCGAGCCGTCGGCGAGCGTTACCCCGGTCACCGCGCCATTGTCGATATTGATGCGACGGGCCACCGCGCGGTGCCGGACCTCGACGCCGTATTTCTCGAAAACCCTTTGGGCCCCCGTGATATAGAGCGTATCGAGGTCGGTGGTCGGGTAGCCGATGGTGACCGCCCGACGATGTTTCATCCCGAGACGGATGCCGGTAGCAAGCAAATCGGCGAGGATCTTCGCCGATTCCTGCTGCACCGGTTCGGCCGCGAGACCGAGAGCGAGCCAGTCCCACAACGCTTCTCGTGCCGGAGCTGGCATGCCGACCCGGTTGAACCACTGCTCGGTGGTGAGGTCGGCAAGGTAGTCGGGCTGGTGCAGGCTCTGCCAGCCCAGGCGCGCCGTGGCGCGGGCCGCGCGCAGCCGATCGAGCAGGCTCGCGTCGGGATGTGCGCCGAAGAGGGTGCGCCAGGCGCCCCAGCCCTTCGTCACTACGGGGGTGCTGCGTCCACCCGGCCAGCGCAGTGTGCCGCCCTGTGGGAAGGCGACGTACTGGCGGGTGCCGACGCTGGTCAGATAGCGGAACAGGTGGTCGTAACCGCTGGCGATCACATGCTGGCCGTTATCGGGAAGGTCATCGGCCGCTTCGACTTTCATCGCGTGCGTCCGGCCGCCGAGTCGACCGCGGCGTTCCAGCAGGGTCACCTGCTTACCTGCCTCGGCCAACCAGACCGCGGACGCGAGCCCGGCCAGTCCGCCCCCGATGACCACATACCGCCGCGGATCGTTCACGATGCACTCCCTGGATTAACTTACATTCTGCAAGTTAATCGGAATTGCTCGGGCCGTCAAGGGTTTTGGCTATGCGCCGATCTGCTCCATGGCATGGAATTCGATCGAACTGTGCGCGGAGAACACCGTGACCTCGTCGCCGTGGTCGCGCATCAGTTCGCGCAACCGCTGCTGATTCTCGATGCGGGCGGCGGGAAGTGTCTGCACATTCTTCTCGAACATGGCTGTTCCAAGCGGTTGTCGCGGATGAACCGGGTCGAGAACACCGGGATGGAAGTAGGCGTCGCCCGCGGATAGCAGCCAGCCGTTCCCGGTGTCGACGGCGACGCCCGCATGGCCGCGGGTATGCCCGGCGAGCGGGATGATCAGGATTTCCGATGGCAGACCGGTCAATTCGCGCACCGCGTCGAAACCGAACCAGCTGTCACCGGTATCCGCGTACGACTCCCAGCGCGGACCGTGCCGGAACTGAGGTTCCTTGTAGCGCAAGCGTTCTTCGCGTGTGTGCTCGCCTTGCAGGGCACGCAGTTCCTCCGCGTATACGTGCACGCGCGCGTCCGGGAAGTCGGCGAGGCCGCCCGCATGGTCGAGATCGAGATGGGTGAGCACGATGTCGCGGACGTCCTCGCGCCGGTAACCCAGCGCTTCGATCTGGCGCACCGCGGTCTGTGCGAGATCGAGTACCGGATTGGTGAGCCGGAGGAAGCGGCGGCCGAGCCATTCCTCGGGGCGGTGCACCGCCTGTTCGCCGACTCCGGTCTCCACCAGGACGAGTCCGGAGTCGAGTTCGAGGAGTAAACAGTGGCAGACCATTTCGGCGCGGCGGAAGATGCTGCCGGTGCCGTCCAGGAGTCGGCCGCCGAGTGGGCGCATGGTGCCGCAATTGAGGTGGTGCACGCGCATCAGGAGAGTTCCCGTTCGAAGGTGGTACGCAGGTGGGCGGCGACCGCGCGCAGCGGCGCGACATCACGTTTGGTCTTGGCGAGCATCAGGGCCCCCTCGATCGTGGCGAGGGCGACAGTCGAAAGTTCGGTGGCGCGCTCCTGGTCGATTCCCTTGTCCCTCAGGTACTTTTCGATCGACTCGCGCCAGGATTCGAAACCGGTGACGCAGGCCTGCCTGATCGTTTCGCTTTCGCGCCCCGCGTCGAGTGCGATGGTCGCGATCGGGCAGCCGCGTTCGAAATCGGAGTCGACGAGCAGTGCGGTGAGGACGTCGAAGACGGTGGCGATATCGCCGCCGTCGGCGAGGATTGCGTCGAGCTGGTCGCGCAGTTGCCTGCTCGATTGGGTGAGGGCCTCGGCGGCGAGTTGCTCCTTGCCGCCGGGGAAGTGGAAGTAGAGCGAGCCCTTGGGCGCGCCGCCCGCGCTGACGAGTTGATTCAGGCCGGTGGCGTGATAGCCCTGGGTGTGGAAGAGGTCCGCCGCGGCGTCGATGAAGCGTTGGCGGGAGTCGGTGCGAGGTGCCACGTCTTCACGGTACGTGAACTATGACGACCGGTCTAGTTAGTTCGGGAAACTGGTGGATACTCGAGGTCGGTGGCGGTGGATTCGGGATGGTCGAATCGTCGATCGGGGAAAGGACTTGCAGGAGTAGATAACTGAAGACCGCGGTGGCAGTGAGGGCAAGGAGGGCGGCGAGTAGTCGACTGGCAATCGCGATCAGCCGTCGCGTCCCTGTGTCCAGTGCTATCACTCTTGCCAGCTCTCTAGTTGCTTGTCCGTGCTCCCAGAAGTGAGTCGTGCAGAACTGGGCAAGTGTTAGCAACTGAATGGCAAATGACTGCCTTCGGTGCGGTCAGGCGGGTTCGGGTTGGCAGCGTGGGCAGAAGTAGATGCCGCGTTCGCGCTGGGTGATGCGGTCGGACTGGGGGTTTCGGGCCGTTCGGCCGGGTTGGGGTTCGGTCTCGCCGAGAAGATGGACGACCATGCGGGTGCCGCAGCGCTGACACGGACGGCGGGCGCGGCCGTAGGCAAGTGGCCGCCACGGCGGTTCGGTGGCGGCCTTGGTGAGTACGCGATGCGCCTCGTGTATGAGGGCGAGCAGGTCGGGGACGTCGCCGACCGGTGTTGCGGGGTGGACGCGGCGCAGGAAGCAGACTTCGCTGCGGAAGATATTGCCGATACCGGCCAGGTTGCGCTGGTCGAGTAGGGCGAGGCCGATCGGTTGCGCCGGATGCCGTGCCAGTCGTCGCACCGCCTCGGTCACGTCCCAGTTCGCGCCGAGCAGGTCCGGTCCGAGATGGTCGGTGGCGGTGTGCTCGTCCGCGCGGCGCAGCACCTCGACGGTGCCGAGCGAAAAGCCCACTGCCTCGGTGTCATCGGTGCCGAGCACCAGCCGGGCGGTCACCGGCGGCCGCGTCCACCGTTCACCGGCGCAGTAGGTCCGCCATTCGCCCTCCATCTTCAAATGCGTGTGGACGCTGACCTCGTCGGTTCGGACGAACAGATGCTTGCCATAACTGGCGACCCCCTCGACCCGCTGCCCGACCAGATCGACCGTGGCATAGCGCGGCACCCGGAAATCGCTGCGGATCAGCGTCTTTCCTTCCAACGCGAGCCGCAGTCTGGCCGCGGTCAGGAATACGGTGTCGCCTTCAGGCATGGCTCGACCATAGGTTGATCCGGGCCGGACTCACTCTTCGTAGGGTGAATCCGCGCTTTCCCATGCAATTCCCGCTTTTCAGGGTGCGAGTGGTTGCCGTGCAGTTCTCGTTCTTCAGTGTGCGCAGGCCCGGCGAGGCGACTGCCGGAGTGGGGTCGCCGTGCGCTGGTTCGTCGGGGACCGGCTTGCTCCGTAGTCGCAGGCGCGGTGGGGTTATCGGGAATCCGGCCTCGCTTTGCGGCGTGTGAGTGGCCGTTGCGGCGGCTGCCAGGATGGTGTCGTCGTGCGCGGCTCGGGTCACGGCTTGCTCCGTAGTCGCAGGCGCGGTGGGGTTACCGGGAATCCGGCCTCGCTTTGCGGCGTGTGAGTGGCCGTTGCGGCGGCTGCCGGGATGGTGTCGCCGTTCACGGCTTGCTCCGCAGTCGGAGGCCTCTTGGGGTCGCGGAGAATCCGGCCTCGGTGAGGAAACCGGCGAAGGTGTTGCCGTGCACCGTTTCTCCGTCGACTCGGTCGATCACGAGTGAGTCGACGCGGCGGTCGCGGACCAGATCGGCCAGGGCGGTGGCCGCGGCCTGGCGGACGTTCGGGTCCTCGGTGAAGGTGAGCAGGGTTTTGCCGCCGCGCTCCAGATACAGCGCGAGTTCGCCGTCGACGAGCACGACGATGGCGCCGGCCTTGCGGCCGGGACGGTGACCCGCGCCCTCGGACGGTCCCTTCGGCCAGGGCAGTGCCGCACCGTAGGGGTTTGCGGGATCGCTTGCCGCCAAGGCGAATGCGGTGCTCCGGCGTTGTCGACCGGTGCCGGGGCGGGTGCGCTCAGTGTCGAAGGAGCGCAGCCGGTCCACCACATCGGTGGTGGAGAACTGCGCGCCGCCCAGCGAATCGATGAAATAGCCGCGGCGGCAACGGCCGCGATCCTCGAATTCGGTGAGCACGCGGTACATGAGCGCGAATCCGCCCGGTACGCCCTCGTTCTGGACCGAACCGCGGGTCAGCACGCCGTACCGTTCCAGCAGGGTGTCCGCCGTTGCGTGGGCGCGCACCGTGTTGTCCGCTACTCGCTGCGGCAGCAGCGACCAGCGGCCCGCGACGGCGGGCGGTCCGGATCGGGTGGGCATATTCGGTCGTGGGAGGTAGGCGCGTCCGCGCGGTGCGCGCCGTGGTGTGCGATGGGCGGTGGTCGTCCGTGCGGTCCCCGAGAGCAGGGCGCGAACGGGGGCGAAGGTGTCACCCGAGACCACGCCTGCCCACACGAGCTCCCACAATGCATTCGCGACTTCGGTGTCGTCGAGGAGTCCCGTGGCGTCGGAGAGTTGCCGGAAGAAGTACGCGCCGCCGCCGTGCAGGACCGGGGGGAGTCGCAGCGGCGACCCGTCTCGGCCCGCTGAGCCGTTGGCGGTCACCGAGGTGCCTCGTGTCGCCGAATTGCCCGGCAGCGCTGAATCATCCTGTGCTGCATCATCGTCCAGCGATACGACCTGACCTGATCCGGCGCCGGGCTCGGAATCGATGGGCGTCCACGGGGATATCGATGCCCCCAACCCGTTGAGCAGGCGCAGATGCACCTCGGACAGTTCGATCTCGTCGGCGGGCGTCAGGGTGAACGAGGCCTGATCGGCCAGGTGCAGGGCAATCCAGCCGTCCTTCGCGGTGATTGCGCCGTGCCCGGACCAGATGACCTCACCGGTGGCCATCAACTCGTCCAACATGGCGGGGGAGTAGTCGCGCACCCGCGCGGGCAGAACCAGCGACTCCCACGCGGAAGCGGGAATCGGCACTCCCGCAAGCTGTTCCACCACCGCCGCGACCCCGTCGACCCCGCGCAATTCGCCGGTGCCGATGTGCTGCCAGGACGGCAGGAACCGGCCGAAGGCAGCGGTCGCGACCGGTTCCACCTCGTGCCGGGCGGCCGCGAGCGACCGGCGGCGCAATCGGCGCAGCACCTGACTGTCGCACCACTCCGAGCCGCTGGCCGCGGGTGTGAATTCGCCCTCCACCACGCGCTTTTCCGCGACCAGCCGATGCAGTGCCGTCGCGGCGACCGCGGTGCCGAGTCCGAAACGAGCGGCCACGGCCTCGGTGCTGAACGGTCCGTGTGTGCGGGCATAGCGCCCGACCAGGTCTCCGAGCGGATCGGCGACCGGTTCGATGAATGCGGCGGGGGTGCCGATCGGGAGCGGTACGCCGAGCGCGTCGCGCAGGCGCGCGGCATCTTCCACCGCGACCCACCAGGTCCGTCCGGCGAACGTGACCTCGAGTGCGCGCTTGGACCGCACCAAGCCTGCGAACCATTCCGCCGGATCACCGGTGGGCTCCGCATCGTCGAGTTGAACGCCGACGCAGCGTTGCGCGGCTTCCTCGGCAGTAAGCGGTCCGAGCAACCGCAACAGATCGGCCAGCCCCTCCGCGTCCCGCGCCAACCGTTCGGGTGTGAGCCGCTGCAATTCTCGCTCGGTCTGCTCGATAACGGTGGCGTCCAACAGCTCCCGCAGCTCCACCCGCCCGAGCAGTTCGGCGAGCAGACTCGAATCGAGCGACAGTGCGGCGGCCCGGCGTTCGGCCAGCGGACTGTCCCCGTCGTACATGAACTGTCCGATGTAATCGAACAGCAGGGAGTTGGCGAATGGTGACGGCGTAGCGGTCTCGACCTCGACCAGTCGCACCTGGCGACGCGCCACCCGTCCGAGCAGATCGCGCAGCGACGGCAGATCGTAAACGTCACGCAGGCATTCGCGCACCGTCTCCAACAGGATCGGAAAGTCCGGAAACTTCCGCGCCACATCGAGCAACTGCGCCGACCGCTGCCGCTGCTGCCACAACGGCGCACGCTTACCCGGATCGCGTCGAGGCAGCAGCAGCGCCCGCGCCGCGCACTCCCGGAATCGCGATGCGAACAGCGCTGATCCGCCGACCTGCTCGGTGACGATGTCGTCGATCTCGTCGGGCTCGAATACGAAAAGCTCTGCACCGGGCGGATCGTCGGTGGTATCGGGCAGTCGTACGACTATTCCGTCGTCGGAAGCATTCGGCGCGACGTCCACCCCGAACCGCTCCCGCAGCCGCGCACCGATCGCCAATGCCCACGGTGCGTGCACCGGCAGGCCGTACGGCGAATGCAGCACCAACCGCCAATCGCCGAGCTCGTCGCGGAAGCGCTCGACGATCAGGGTCTTGTCGGTGGGCAATTGTCCGGTGGCAGTGCGTTGTTCATCGAGCAGCGTCACCAGATTCGTGGTGGCATTGTCGTCGAGGCCCGCGCCACGCAGGAGTGCGTCGACTGCTGGATCCGCTGAGGAGCTCTTCTTTCCATCGGAGCCGGGATCCGCACCCTTCGGTGCGTGCACACCGGCCTTGCGAATGAATTCCCCGAGCGCCGCGCCGAGTTCGGCGGGACGTCCGAGTCCGTCACCATGCCAGAACGGCAACCGCCCCGGCTGCCCGAACGCGGGTGTGACCAGCACCCGGTCGAAGGTGATCTCCTCGATGCGCCAGCTGGTCGCGCCGAGGGCGAATACATCGCCGACGCGCGATTCGTACACCATCTCCTCATCGAGTTCGCCCACCCGCGAGGCCTTTTCACCGACCATGTAGACCGCGAACAGGCCGCGATCCGGGATCGCGCCACCTGAGGTCACCGCCAGCCGCTGCGCACCTGGCCGACCGGTGAGCGTGCCCGCGTCGCGGTCCCACACGAGCCGGGGCCGCAATTCGGCGAACTCGTCCGATGGATACCGACCGGCGAGCAGATCGAGCACCGATTCATACGCCGACCTGGGCAGCGAGGCGTAATTGCCGGTGCCGCGCACGGTTTCGAACCAGGCGTCGACATCGATGGGTTCGAGCGCACAGGCCGCGACGGTCTGCTGGGCCAGGATGTCCAAGGGATGAGCGGGAACTTGCAGTGCCTCGATCTGCCCCGCCGTCATCCGCTGCGAGGCGACCGCGCAGTGGATGACATCGGTGCGATGCTTCGGGAACAGCACCCCGCGCGAGATCTCACCGACCTGGTGCCCGGCCCGCCCGACCCGCTGCAACCCGCTCGCCACCGACGGCGGCGCCTCCACCTGCACCACCAAATCGACCGCGCCCATATCGATTCCGAGTTCGAGACTGCTGGTGGCGACAACGCAGCGCAGCCGTCCGCTCTTGAGATCGTCCTCGATCAGCGCCCGCTGCTCCTTGCTCACCGAACCGTGGTGTGCCCGGGCCAGCAGCGGATCCGCGCCGTGGATCACTTCGGTGGACGCGCCGAGTTGGGCGGGCGGCTTGTGTTCGGTCTCGACGGCCTCGCCCAGCCGCGCGGCATAGGCCTCATTGAGCCGCGCGGTCAGCCGCTCGGCCAACCTCCGCGAATTCGCGAAGACGATCGAAGACCGGTGGTCCAGCACCAGATCCACGATCGCCTCGTCCACATGCGGCCAGATCGACCCGGGCTGATCGGAATCGCCCGGTTCGGTCATGTCCGCGATCGGCACACGCACGGACAGATCGAAGGTCTTGGGAGCGGGCGGCGAAACGATGGTGATCGGCGCATTTCCGACCAGGAACCGCCCGACCTCCTCGGGCGGTCGCACCGTCGCCGAGAGCCCGATCCGCTGCGCGGGCCGCGCGGGCCCACCCGTCGCTCGACCGCCACCCCTCATCGAGTCGCTACGCGACGCTGTTATCAGTTGATCCATCCGGGCCAGCGACAGCGCCAGATGCGCGCCGCGCTTACCGCCCGCGATGGCGTGCACCTCGTCCACGATCACCGTGCCGACATCGCTCAGCGTCTCCCTGGCCGCGGAGGTGAGCATCAGGAACAGTGATTCGGGCGTGGTGATCAGAATGTCGGGCGGTGTCCGCTGCATCGATCGCCGGTCCGCCGGACTGGTATCTCCGGACCGAACGCCGACGGTGATCGTGGGCGGGTCCAGGCCGAGCCGCTTCGCGGTCTGGGTGACCCCGACCAGCGGCGCGCGCAAATTCCGTTCGACGTCCACCGCCAATGCCTTCAACGGCGACACATAGAGCACCGAGGTGCCCACCTTGCCCTCCGGCTTCGGCCGGGTGGCGAGTTGATCGATGGCCCACAGAAAGGCCGACAGCGTCTTACCCGAACCGGTCGGCGCGACGACCAAGGTGTGCTCACCTGCGGCAATGGCCTGCCAGGCGCCCAGTTGCGCGGCCGTGGGCGCGGGAAATGCGCCGTCGAACCACTCCTGGGTCGCGGTGGAGAACTGGGCCATGGCATCAGTGTGCACCCGGGCACCGACAACCGGGAGCGGCGCCCGGATTACCTCGAGTCGGGCAAATGGCTCGCGGCCCGAGCGAAGGGGTGGCAATCGAAGTACGGCCGCCAGCGCCGCACCGTACGCTTCCATCCGTGCAAAAGGTGCTCAGACTCGACCTGGTCAGCCATGGCATGACCGAGGCGATGCGAAAGGCACGTTTTCCAGTAGACGAATCGCTGACCGAGGCCGGTCGCCGAGCAATCGCGGCGTATGGCCGCCTGACCGCGGCGCGCGTGCTCACCGGACCCGAACGCCGCACCGTGGAAACGGCTGCGCTGATGGGACTTCCGGGCGAGGAGGACGCCCGGCTGCGCGATCTGGATGCCGGCGCGTGGCGCGGCGGCGAACTGATGTCGGTGCCGCAGGATGAGCTGTATGCCTGGCTGACCGACCCGCAGTTCCGCGGTCACGGAGGCGAATCCGTGACCGATGTGGTCGAGCGGACCAGATACTGGATGGCCGAAATCGCCTCCGAGGGCATGTCCACCATCGCTGTTACCCATCCGGCGGTGATCCGCGCGGCGCTGCTGGTGACCCTGGACGCGCCGCCGAAATCGTTCTGGCGGATCGACATTCCGCCGGGCAGCGTCACCCGGCTGCATTACCGCGGCGAATGGACGTTGCACTTCACGGCGTGAGATCCGGGCTCATCGCGCGCAGCGGTCCATCGCCCATCGTCACGAGCAGTCGTACCGCATCGGTGATCAGCCGCACCGGAATCGACGGATCGACGGCCCGCTGCATGCCGAGTCCGATGCCCATGCTCAGGATTGCCGTCGCGGCATTCTCCGCTGGCATCGGTAGCGGGATTCCGATCGTGTCCGAAAGCGTCTGCACCTGCGCCGCGACGGCGCCGCGCATCATGGCGAGGCTGGAGACCAGCGCGGCCTGCAGTTCCGGATCGTCGCGGGCGACCGTGGCGAATTCGAATTCGAGCATGGTCCAGCCGACATCGCCGATGGTGTGCTCGGCCCATTCATGGAAGCGCGCCAGCTGATCGTCGAGCGTCTCGCCCGCCGCCATCAGATCGGCCACCTCGCCGAACTTCGTCGCGTGGATCAGCCCGAGCACCTCCAAGCAGAGCTCCTTCTTGGTGCGGAAGTTCGAGTAGACCGCGCCCTTCGAGTAGCCCGCCTCCTCGGCGACCCGCTCCAGACTGGTTTTCGCATAGCCCTCGGTCAGGAAGAGATCGCGTGCGGTCGCGATCAGGTCGGCCCTGGTACGGGCCTGACTTTCGGACCGGGTCAGACGTGCCATACCGCGGATTCTACGTACCCTTGGATTTCGAATACCAATGGTATTTGAATTCTGCTAGTGTTTGAAACCATGGGTAACAAAAACCGGTCGCAACGGCGCGGCCTGGCCATCGGCTGCGGCGGCACGCTCGGGTTCGCCTGGATCGTCGCCGCGCTGGCCGCCACCCGCGAGGTGCTGGATTGGGATCCGCGCGAAGCTGACGTCCTGCTCGGCACGTCGGCCGGTGCCGAGACGGTCACCCTGCTCGGCAGCGGTATCGGCGTGGACGAGCTCGTCGCCGTGCAGCGAGGCACCTCGACGAATCCGATTCTGCTGGCGCATATGCGTTCCGAACCCGGACGGTTCCCGCCGCTGCCCAGGCCGCGGCTGGGTGAGTTGGCTTTGAGTCTGCGTGCGCCCGCGACCGGACAGCGGTTGCTCACCGCGGGCAGCGGTCTACTGCCGATCGGCGGTGGTGATGCGAGCTGGCTGCAACATCTGGCCGATCGGCTGAATCCCGGCCGGTCCTGGGTGTCTCATCCCGCGACCTGGCTGGTCAGCATGGACTATGCGACGGGAGAACGGGTTCCGTTCGGCGCGCCCGGCGCACCGTCGGCGACCCTGGGTGCGGCGCTGCGCGCGTCGTGGGCCGTACCCGGCTGGTTCCCACCCGTTTCCATTGCCGGACGCCGCTTCATCGATGGCGGTGCGGGCTCGACCGCATCGGTGGATCTGCTTGCCGCACAAAAACTCGACGAGGTGCTGGTGCTCGCGCCGATGGCCTCCGTCGAAGAGGTCCCCGCGACCGGTCCCGGTCATTTCCTGGAGCGGCAGCTGCGCAATCGCATGAGTGCCCAGCTCGCCGCCGAGGTCGGGGTGTTGCGTGCGGCAGGCACACGCGTCCTCGTGATCGGCGCCACCGCAGCCGATCTCGCGGTGATGGGCCCGAATTTCATGGACGGTCGCCGCCGTCTCGAAACCTTCGAACACAGTCTGCGCAGCACCCGCCGGGCGCTGGAACAAGGAGTCTTCGCATGAATATTCTCGGTCACGGTTATCCGGATATCGACCTCGAGGGCGCGCGGGTGCTGATCACCGGTGCGGGCCGCGGCATCGGACAGTCGACCGCGGAACTGTTCGCGGCCGAGGGCGCTGAAATCGCTATCGCCGATGTCGATACTGCCGCAGCCGAATCCGCCGCTGCGGCGATCGGTGCGCGCGCCTATGAGCTCGACGTCCGTGCTCGCGATCAGTGGGACAAGGTCGTCGCCGACTTCGGTGCGGTGGATGTTCTCGTCAACAATGCGGGCGTCATGCCCGCGGGCGCGTTCCTCGACGAGCCCGACGCGGTCGGCCACGCCACCTTCGATATCAACGTCTGGGGCCTAATCCACGGTATGCGCGCCGTCGTGCCCGGCATGATCGAGCGCCGCCGCGGCCACGTCGTCAATGTCGCCTCGCTCGCGGGCAAGATCCCGGTCGCGGGCCTCGCCGTCTACAACGCGAGCAAATTCGCCGCCGTGGGCCTGTCC
>NZ_BDBY01000052.1 GCF_001613225.1 Nocardia pseudovaccinii NBRC 100343 | reverse complement strand
CCTGCAAACCTGCGAAACCCGCAAGGCCGAGGTAGCCGTTCCGAACTACCTGGGCCCCATCGACATAGCCCTGGCCGCCGCCCCCGAACGCGCGGTCCGCCTCGTTCGCCGACTCCTCGACGGCAACCGCGCCCTGCACCCCGCCGACTCCGAAACCCGCGCGCAATACGAACAGCAGGTCCGTTCGATCACCGAATAGCCGAAACTTATCCACAGCCTCGCAGCCAGTGCGGCGTCGAAGCCCATCGAGCGCAGTCATTTGACGGTACCGCTTGGCGTGTCCTGCCGCGTTTCGACTGCGCTCGGCGAGCGAGCTGGACCTGATACGCGGCAACCTATCTGGACGGGGGCACTAGCCCCGATTTCGGTGCGGAAGGCGCGCGAAGATGCCTTGCGCGCGCTCGGCTGGATCGTCATCCGCCGGTGGCAAGACCTGGACCATCCCGCCCGATGGCTGCGGCTCCGCAGCAGAAATCGTCCGTCCCACACGATGCCTCGGCACCTGACCCCGGACTTTCCGTAGCTGGACCCCATCTCGCGACCTGGCACCCCCGTATGTGGGATACCAGGTGCGGAGACGGGGTGCCAGGTCGGTGCGGCTGCTAGAGGTGCGGGGGCTTGATGCCGAGGTCCTGGAGGCTGTTTCGGTAGAGCTCGACATTGGCGAGTTTGATGTCCTCGTAGCCGCGGACCAGGTCGGGGAGTGCGGCGGCTCGGGTGGCGCGATCGTAGTCGGCTGGGTCGAGGTCGGTGGCCAGGGTGGTCACCATTTCCGTGTAGTGGGCGAGCAAGGCGCGTTCGACGCGGCGGACGTGGGCGTAGCCGAAGGGGTCGAACTTTGTGCCGCGCAGGCGCTTTCCTTTGGCGAGAACGCGCAGGGCGAGGTGGCCGCGGGGGCCGAGGCCGATCTTCTTCTTGCGTCCCATGGCGCGCAGGATCGGCGGGTGCAGGCGGTAGGTGAGGTTGGCGCCGTCGGGGAGCTGTTCGCTGACCTGGTCGAGGAAGGCGGGGTCGGTCAAGCGCCGGGCCACCTCGTACTCGTCCTTGTAAGCGGTGAACTTGTAGAGGCCGCGGGCCACTTGCTCGCTGAACTCGGTGCGATCGGTGACGTGTTGCTCTGCCTCCCAAATGCGTTGCACGGCACGGATATAGTCGCGCGCGACGCGTACGTCCTGGAAGCCGATCAGCTCGACGGCACGCAGTTCGAGCAGCCGCCTGGTCTCACCTGTCGCTGTCACGCCGTCGAAGAGGTCTGCCGGAATGGCGATCTCGGCGCGCTTGTGCGTCTTTCGCGCGGTGACAGCGGCGAACTCGTCCGGCCCCGCGATCGCCACCCGGCCCCATCGGAATGCCGCGATATTGGCATGCACCGCAACGCCGTTGATCTCGATGGCCTCTTCGATCGCCGACGCGGGTATGCGCAGGCCACCGATCTGGTAGGCGGCGCCGACGAGCAGGAAGTTGGCGGCCGCGGTATTGCCGAACAGCACCTCGGCCGCGGTCAGTGCGTCGAACGATCGCACTGAACGCGACACCTGTTCGAGCCGGGAAAGCAGTTCGCGCTCTTCGGGATACGCGACGGACTTGTCGTAGACCATTTCGCCGGTCGCGGTCTTGCTGGTCGACGCGACGGACAGGGTGGTCTGCTTCGACCCGTAGGTCAGATTCTTGCTATCGGTGGCGGCGAGCAGGTCGAACGCGATGATGCAATCGGCCGAACCCGGTGTCAGGCGGTTCGCCGGTTCCAATTCGCCACTCGCGAACCGCAGGTGCGATACGACCGGTCCGGCCTTCTGACTCAGGCCGATCTGGTCCAGACTCGCCACCTCGTACCCGGCGCGCAACGCCGCGGTCGCGAGCACCTGGTTTACCGTCACGATTCCGGTGCCGCCGATACCGGCGAGGAATACGTTCTGGGTCGTCGCCGGTGCATCGTTCGACAGGTCGGGCAGTACCGGTGGCTCAGGGCGCCGAGTTGGCTTGCGCTTCTCGGCCTTCGCTGGAAGCTCGACCGTTACGAACGAGGGGCAATCGCCGTCCATGCAGCTGTAGTCGGTATTGCACGAGGTCTGATCGATACGGGTCTTGCGGCCGAATTCGGTATCTACCGGCTGCACCGAAAGGCAGTTGCTCTTGACGCCGCAGTCGCCGCAGCCCTCGCAGACCGCCTCGTTGATGACCACCCGGGTGCGCCGGACCGGCAGCGTGCCCCGCTTGCGCTGACGGCGCGCGTCGGCGGCGCAGTGCTGGTCGTAGATGAGCACGGTCACGCCGGGGATCTCGCGCAGGGTGCGCTGGGCTTCGTCGAGCCGATCCCGGTGCCAGAGCAGGGTTCCGGCGGCGAGGTCGCGCTTGCGGTACTTCTTGGGTTCATCGGCGCAGATGATGATCTGCCGCACGCCCTCGGTGGTGAGTTTGTGGGTCAGCCTGGGCACCGCGAGTGCGCCCTCGGCGTCCTGCGCGCCGGTCATCGCGACGACATCGTTGTAGAGCAGCTTGTAGGTGATGTTCACGCCCGCGGCGATACACGCCTGCACGGCGAGTTGTCCGGAGTGGAAATACGTTCCGTCACCGATGTTCTGGAACAGATGCGGCACCGAGGTGAACGGGGCTTGACCGATCCACTGCGCACCCTCGCCGCCCATCTGGGTCAGTCCGGTCACCTTGCTGTCTTCGCGGCCGGACATGGTCACCATGGTGTGGCAGCCGATGCCGCCACCGGCGATCGACCCTTCCGGCACGGCGGTGGAACGGTTGTGCGGACAACCGCTACAGAAGTAGGCGGCCCGCTTGGCGGGCAGAACCGCAAGCGACAGTGGCTGCGGCAAGGGACGTTTCATCTCCAGCCGACCCTGGAGCGCGCGGCGCAGCGGTGCCACGATCCGGCCCGCAGTGAGCTCGCCGTCCTGTGCGAACAGCGGCCGGTGCTCGGCATCGCGCTTGCCGATGATCTGTGGCGCATCGGAAGTGCCGTACAGGATTTCGCGTATCTGTGTTTCGATGAACGCGGTCTTGTCCTCGACGACGACGATCCGCTCGAGCCCATCGGCGAATTGCCGGACCCGCTCGGGTGCAATGGGATACGGCATGCCGATGCGCAGCAGCCGGACCCCGGCGCGATGCAGCGCGTCATCATCGACGCCGAGATCGATCAGCGCCTGGCGCACGGCGTCGAATGTGGTTCCGGTGGCGGCGATGCCGAGCTGGGCGCGCGCCGGATTCACCTCGATGACGTCGAGTTCATTGAGCGCGCTATAGGCCTGCACCATTTTCCAGCGCGGCCCGTACAGATCGGCCTCGGCGAGCACGCTGTCCGTCGGCGCGGCCATCGGCCGCTGGAGATAGGTGAACGGCCTGCCCTCCCACTCGATCTCGGGGACGGTGATGTCGATATCGCCGACCGAGCCGTCGACTGTCCACGCGCCGTCGGCGACATCGGCGACGATCTTCAGCGCGACCAGGCATCCCGATGCCCGCGAGAGCGCGACACCGTGCAGACCCATCGTGATGATCTCGCGGGCGTTGCGCGGAAACAGCACCGGAATACCCATTGCTGCCAGCGAACGCTCACTCACCGCAGGGACGGTCGAAGACTTGGAAGCCGGATCATCGCCGACCAGCAACAGGACACCGCCACGGGCATTCGCGCCGTACATATTGGCGTGCCGCAGTGCGTCCGTCGCGCGATCGAGACCGGGGCCCTTGCCGTACCAGACTCCGACAATGCCGTCATGCGTCGCCGCGCCCGCGGGCAGATCCGCTTGGCTGCCCCACACTGAGGTCGCCGCGAGTTCCTCGTTGAAGCCGGGAACGAAGGAAATATCGTGCTCGGCCAGTACATTCGGCATCCCGTTGAGCATCTTGTCGACGCCGCCCAGCGGGCTGCCCTGGTATCCGGATACGAAGGTGCCGACCCGGCGTCCGGCGCGCAGATCACGAACATGCTGCTCGACCAGCTGTCGAGCAATCGCCTGGACGCCGGTGAGGACAACGGTGCCCGCGCCGACGCGATAGCGGTCGGCCAGGTCATAGGGGGCTGGGATCAGTTCGCGGTCCGCGAGCTCGGTCATGTAGTCCACCCGTCCGCGAGGCGCCGATCGGGCGCTTCGCTTCGTTGAGCATTTCTAGCGGCCATCCTGTACTTGAAGAGCTGAACGCACAACTGACGTGCGACACGCTGAGCAGAATGCTCAATCTGAAGCTCTCCTGGTGGGCACGAGCTGAGCAGGATGCGAGGTGAAATGTGACCCCGGCCACGCGAGCTGGAACTATTGCATCACGCCACCGGACGACCCGGGCAAGTTCGTCCGCTCCAGGGGAGCTCACGCGCCCGCCGAGTCCGGGGCCCAGGCAAAGTTCGCGGGCCGCCAGGTGAGTTCACGTGCGCTGGGGGCTCGTGTGTGCCAAGCGAATTCGCGTACCGAGCGAGGTCAGGCGGGCCGGGTGAATTCGTGCGGGCAGCGCGAGTTCATGGGGCAGCGCGAGTTCATGCGGAGCCGGTAGGTTCGCGACCCCGGCACCCTTGTGGGAACTGGGCACCCCTTGCATGGGGTGCCCAGTTAGAAGGCAGGGTTTCCGATACGCCCATCACGGTGTGCGGGAGGCTCAGGTGTGCCGCATCCGCAGGGGCGCTGCTGCGGTGGCCGGGAGTTACAACCAGGCCGCTACGCCGCCGTGGTGGGAGCAGGTGCCGGAGCGGTGCTGGCTGTAGCTGTAGGTGCCGTCGGTGCAGCGAGCGGTGGCTCCGGGCGGGGCGGCTGGAGCGGACTGGGGGCGGTGGACACATTGGTTGTCCGAGTTGAGGTAAGAGTCGTTGCCGCAGGACGGTTGGGATTGGGCGAGCGGGGCGGCTGCCACGGGTGGTGCCGAGGCGATCGGTGCGGGCGGTACGGGGGCCGCCGCAGGTGGTGCCACCGAGGTGGTCGTCGGTGCGGTCGTCGGAGCTGCGGTGGTCGGCTGCGGTGACGTTGTCGCAACCGGTGTCGAGGCGACCTCGGACGTGGTGATCGACGCCGTCGCAGCGCTGAGGCCGGGGCCGCTCGATTGCGGCGCGCAGCCTGTGAGCAGCAGTGTGAGCGCACCCGCGAGTGCGAGTCCGGTGCCGACGAGAGTGTTGACGCGGTTACTCATGTTCCCCTACTGAGATGCTGCCAGGCCGGTCTAAAGGTTTGGGCGCCTGGGTTACTCGCTCAATCGGCCTGGCATACATCCCGTTACCGACACTCCAGGCGACTCGCCGCAGAGCGCAATCGACGAAAAAACGTCCAGGCCAGTCGGTTTGGAACCGACTGGCCTGGACGAACAGTGGCAGGGGCAGGATTCGAACCTGCGACCTCTGGGTTATGAGCCCAGCGAGCTACCTAGCTGCTCCACCCCGCGTCGTACGAGCAACGTTACGTCGATGCCGGTCGTCCGCGCGAGCGATTATTGGTTCTGCCGTACATGCGTGAGCGACGTGCAGCGCGCGCTTCCCGCTATTCGGCGCGGCCACCGTTCTCTGCGACGACATCGCCGAGGTACGCCGGAGGGCGGGACAGATTGCGGCTCAGCCGAATTGGATGCCCTGGGCAAGTGGCAGCTGATCGGAGTAGTTGACGGTGTTGGTCGCGCGCCGCATGTACGCCTTCCACGAGTCCGACCCGGATTCCCGTCCACCGCCGGTCTGCTTCTCCCCGCCGAACGCGCCGCCGATCTCCGCGCCGGAGGTGCCGATATTGACGTTGGCGATGCCGCAGTCGGAGCCGTCGGCGGCGAGGAAGCGTTCGGCCTCGCGCTGGTCGGCGGTGAAGACGGCCGAGGAAAGGCCTTGCGGCACACCGTTGTGCAGGTCGATGGCTGCGTCGAAGTCGCGGTAGGTGAGCACGTACAGGATCGGCGCGAAGGTTTCCTCGCGGACCACGGCGGTCTGGGCGGGCATACGCACGATCGCCGGACGCACGTAAAAGGCGTCGTCGCCGAAACCGTCGACTCGCTCACCGCCGCAGACCAATTCGCCGCCATCGGCGAGCGCACGATCGATCGCCGCACGCATCGCTGCGTAGGCGCGGCCGTTGATCAGCGGGCCGACGAGCACACCGTCGTCGAGCGGATTGCCGACGCGCAGTTGTCGATACGCCCCGGCCACGCGGTCCAGCAGCGGCCCGACGACATCGGCGTGCACGATCAACCGACGCAAGGTCGTACAGCGCTGTCCGGCCGTACCCGCCGCCGCGAATACGATGCCGCGCGCCGCCAGCTCCAGATCCGCCGTGGGCGTGACGATCGCGCCGTTGTTACCGCCCAACTCCAGCAGGCATCGCCCGAACCGAGCGGCCACCCGCGGCGCCACCGTGCGGCCCATCCGGACCGAACCGGTCGCGCTCACCAGCGCGACCCGCTCGTCCTCGACCAGCCGGGACCCGACCTCCGCGCCACCTTGAATCAGTTGATGCACTTCGGGATCCGCGCCGACATCGGCCGCGGCGCGGCGCAGCAGCGTATGGCAGGCCAGCGCCGTCAGCGGTGTCGTCTCCGACGGCTTCCACACCACGGTGTCGCCGCAGACCAGCGCGAGGGCGGTATTCCACGCCCACACCGCGACCGGGAAGTTGAATGCCGAGATGACCCCGACCACGCCGAGCGGATGCCAGGTCTCCATCAGCCGATGTCCGGGCCGCTCCGAGGGCATGGTCTTGCCGTAGAGCTGGCGCGACAGACCGATCGCGAATTCGCAGATATCGATCATTTCCTGCACCTCGCCGACGGCCTCCGCGGCGATCTTCCCCGCCTCCAGGGTGACCAACTCGCCGAGTTCGGCCTTGTGCGCGGTGAGCAGTTCGGCCAGTCGCCGCACCACCCCGGCCCGCACCGGCGCGGGTACGGTGCGCCAGCCGCGGAAGGCCGCCGCCGCCCGCTCGATCGCCGCGTCGGCGGCGTCGGGGGAATCGGCGGGCAGGGTCATGAGCATGCCGCCGGTGATCGGCGTCCGTGCGGGCAGCTCGCCCGCTACCGGTGTCGGCGCGCCGAGTGTGTGCAGCAGTCCGGCTGCCCGGGTTGCCAGGTTCTCGGTCAGGTGGTCGTCGAGCGTATCTGTCATCGGTTGCTCCGCTTTAGCTTTGGGTCGGCGAACAATATCGGATGGGTACGGTGCGTTAACGAGCAGAAGTTTTTGCCACGAGTAGCCCCCGCTGGGTTAGCCTTCGCTGATGGCGGATACACCGGCAAGACCCGTACTCGATGACATCGATCGCCTGCTGATTCGTGAACTGATGGCCGATGGTCGCGCCACCCTGTCGAATCTGGCCGAAAAGGCGAGCTTATCGGTCTCGGCTGTGCAGTCGCGGGTCCGCAGACTAGAGGCGCGCGGGGTGATCCGTGGCTATACCGCGCATGTCGATCCCGAGGCGCTCGGGCAACTGTTGTCGGCATTCGTCGCCATCACTCCTCTCGACCCCTCGCAACCCGATGACGCGCCCGCCGTGCTGCAACATATCCCGGGGATCGAGGCATGCCACTCGGTGGCCGGTGACGAGAGTTACGTGTTGCTGGTGCGGGTGGCCTCTCCTCGGCACCTCGAGCAGTTGCTACAGGAGATCAGGGCGACCGCCAACGTGCGAACTCGAAGCACCATCATCTTGCAGACATTCTACGACAGGTAGCCTCTGACCGTAATTCCTCCGTTATTCCGTAGAACTTTCGTAAAGATTTACGTACCCTACGGGTGTGACCATCGAACTGGAGCGCACCCGCGCGGGGAGTGGCACTGCACCGGTCACCCCCGCCTCCCGGGTACACGAGATCCTGTCGGCACACATCCTCGCCGACGGATTCGACCTGGTGCTGGATCTACGGAAATCCCGTGGCTGCCTGATCGTCGATGAACGAGACGGCAGCTCCTACCTCGACATGTTCGGCTTCTTCGCCTCGAATGCCCTCGGCATGAACCATCCCGCCCTGGCCGAGGACGAAGAGTTCCGTGCGGAACTGAGCGTCGCGGCGCTCAACAAGCCGAGCAACTCCGATATCTACACCGTCGAGATGGCCCGCTTCGTCGAAACTTTCGTGCGGGTGCTGGGCGATATCCGGCTACCGCACCTGTTCTTCATCGACGGCGGCGGACTGGCGGTGGAGAACGCGCTCAAGGTCGCGTTCGACTGGAAAAGCAGGCATAACGAATCCCACGGGCGCGCACCGGAACTCGGCACCAAGGTGCTGCACCTGACCGGAGCGTTCCACGGCCGCACCGGTTACACCATGTCGCTGACCAACACCGACCCGGTGAAGACGGCCCGCTTTCCCAAGTTCGATTGGCCGCGCATCGATGCGCCGTTCCTGGCCAATGGTGTCGACATCGCCGCCGCCGAAGCGCACGCGCTCGACCAGGCCCGCCACGCCTTCGCTGAAAACCCGCACGACATAGCATGTTTCATCGCCGAACCGATCCAGGGCGAAGGCGGCGACCGGCATATGCGCCCGGAGTTCCTGCAGGCCGTGCAGGGGCTTTGTCACGAGAACGACGCGCTGTTCATCCTCGACGAGGTGCAGACCGGCGTCGGCATGACCGGAAGCACTTGGGCCTACCAGCAACTCGGGCTCGAGCCCGATATTGTCGCGTTCGGCAAGAAGACCCAGGTCTGCGGCATCATGGCGGGCGGACGCGTGGACGAGGTGCCCGACAACGTCTTCGTGGTCAGCTCTCGGATCAATTCCACCTGGGGCGGCAATCTCACCGATATGGTGCGGACCCGGCGCATCCTCGAGGTGTTCGAGCGCGATGAGCTGATCGAGCGGTCCCGGCCGCTCGGCGCGCACCTGCTGCGGCGTCTGGAACAGCTTGCGGGCGACCACCCTCGGGTTACCGAACCGCGCGGACGCGGCTTGATGTGTGCCATCACGCTGGCCTCGGCCGAACTGCGGGACGAGGTGCTGACCGCGCTGCGGGAACGCGAGCATGTGCTGATTCTCGGCACCGGCGAACGGGGCATCCGGTTCCGGCCGCCGCTCACCGTTACCGAATCGGAGTTGGATGCCGTGGTCGATGCGCTCGATCGGGTGCTCAACGACGCCGGATAGTTATCCGACCGCAAACGGAAGTTTGACTGTCCGAGTACGCATTTCCGGATGATTCGGGCAATCCGTCGCGCACCGGGCGGCGATTGCTGTGGAATCCGGGCGCCAGCGCCTAGGCTTCGCACCCATGTCATCTCGTCTTCACCACCTCCTGGCACGGTGCAGCGCGTGAACCGACAGCGCGATCACCGAACCTGCGCACCACTGCTCGCCTCGCTGACCGTCCTCGTGACGGTCGCGGGGTGCGCCCCGAGCGAGGCCGGAACGGTGGGTGTGACGACTGTGCCGCCCACCACGGTCGCCGCCCCGACCAGCGCGGCACCGCCGCGGCTGGAGAATCTGCTACCCGGCATGCCGCCGCCGTTGTCGCCGACCGACGTCTATGCCGCGAATCGGGAGTTGAGCCCGGCGGTGGCCGATCATCGGCCCCTGGTCTACGTGCCGAACAGCGAATCGCATTCGGTTTCGGTGATCGACCCGGCAACCTTCCAGGTGATCGACAATTTCCCGGCCGGTGGTCGCGAACCCCAGCATGTGGTGCCGTCCTATGACATGCAGACGCTGTATGTCACCAATGATCTGCCGATCGGCGGGGGCACCCTGCTGCCGATCGATCCACGCACCGGCAAACCAGGCGAGGCCTTCCCGGTGCGCGACCCCTACAACATGTACTACACACCGGATGGCCGATACGCGCTGGTCGTCGCCGAGGCGGATAAGTCGCTGGACTTCTACGATCCGCACACCTGGCAGAAGGTGCACGCCCTCGCGGTGCCCGACTGCGCGGGCGTCGACCATATGGACTTCACAGCCGACGGTCGATTCGCCCTGGTCAGTTGTGAATTCATCGGCCGCATGCTGGTTTTCGATGTGGCCGAGCGCGAGGTGGTCAAGATGATCGACCTGCCGGGCGGTCGTGGTGGCATGCCGCAGGACGTCAAGCTGTCCCCGGACGGGCGCACCTTCTTCATCGCCGATATGGTCGCGGACGGCATCTACACCATTGACGCATCATCCTGGGAGAACACAGGTTTCGTGCCGACCGGCAAAGGTACGCACGGCCTGTATGTCACTCGCGACTCCAAACAGATGCTCATCACCAACCGGCGCGAGGGCAGCATCTCCGTCTGGGATTTCGCCGCGAATGCACTGGTGCGCAAGTGGTTCATTCCGGGCGGCGGCAGTCCTGATATGGGCAACCTCTCCGCGGACGGCCGCGTTTTCTGGGTATCGGGTCGAAACCACGCTGAGGTGTACGCCATCGATATCGAGAACTGGAACCTGTTGGCGCGCATACCCGTTGGGCGTGGGGCGCACGGACTCACCATATGGCCGCAGCCGGGCCGCTACTCCACCGGACATACCGGTGTGATGCGCTGAGCCGGCTTCCGGCTCAAGGGAGCCGGAGGCCGAGGCCGCCCGCTACGAAACGGCGAACCGCGGTGGTGCCGGTTTCGAGGGCGGGCTCGTAACCGGGGCGGGCCCAGCCGGTGAGTTCGGCGGTGTTGTCCGCCCCGGGCGTCACGACGATTTCGGCGACCAGTTCGGCGGTGGTGGGTTCGCAGACGGCCCAGGAGAAGTGGGATTCGTCCGCCCACTGCCCGGTGCGGAGGGCGACGTAGTTCGGATCGGTGATGCCGCCGTCGGCGAGGGCGGGGCGGTCATCGATGCGATCGTCGGCGCGCAGGGCACGCAGGTACCAGGTGCCCGCATTGATCTCGACGGGCTCCATCAGTCCTCCAGCCCCCTGCGGCGGCGACGGTCACGTGGGCGGCGGCGTTGGTGCTCGTGCCGACCGCCGAACAGCAGTGCGCCCGCGAGCGGGATGGCGAGGAACCAGAGCCAGCTGCCGGTGACGAAGAAGAGGATGACGGCGAGGATCGGGATCACCGCCATCGCCCGCTCCGGCCACTCTGCGATGAACCCGGAGTCGCGCTTGGCGGGCGCCGCGGCGACAGGGGCGGGCTCGGGCAGGTCGACGAAGACTTTATCCAGGTCGCCGCGAGTCAGCGCGGCCGCGACCACGGCACTGCGCTCATCGAACTCCGCAACGCTGAGCCGCCCGGCGGCGAAATGATCGGACAGGCGCTGCATCGCTTGCTCACGCTCCGCGGTGCCGATGCGAATCTCGGGCAGGTCACTCATAACAGCAAGGCTAGCGGCTTTTACTGAACGCTCCCGCGCCACCGCATCGACGTCGTGCTCGTCGAATTTCGCGACGCCGAGCGGGCCCGTTGCGTCATGATCGCCTCTGCCGCCGGAACCGATTCGTGGAATCTGTAATGCCGGTGTGGATTTCGGGTAGCTAAAAGACGAACGGAAGGTAGTAGGAGGTTCGACATGGGCAAGACGTGGTTCGGCCACTACCGCCTCGATCGATTGCTCGGCACCGGTGGTACCGGGCAGGTCTGGCTCGCCCGGGATACGGTCGCGGACCGCGCCGTCGCCCTGAAGGTGCTGGCCAGCTCGCACGCCGCGGATCCGACCTGCCGACTGCGGTTCACCAGGGAGGCTCGCCTGGCGGCCCAGGCCCCCGGACCGCATCGGGTTCCGATCCACGCCTTCGGCGAACTCGACGGCCGTCTCTATATCGACATGGAGTTCATCGAGGGCACCGATGTCAGCGCATTACTGCGGGACGCCGGGCCGCTGGATCCGGCGCGTGCCGTGGCGATCATCGCGCAGACCGCGATGGCGCTCGATGCCATGCACCGGGTCGGCCTTGTGCACCGCGACGTCAAACCGTCCAACATCATGGTGGGCCCGACGGGGTCGGTCCATCTGATCGACTTCGGCATCGCACATCGCATTGATCAGCCCGCGATCACGGCCCACGGCAACGTGGTCGGCACCCTGGCATATATGGCACCGGAACGTTTCGACGGTGTCGCCGACGCGCCCGCGGACCAATACTCACTGGCCTGCGTTCTGTACGAATGCCTCACCGGCCAAAGACCTTTCGGCAATGTCGATTCCCCGCAGCAACTGCGCGCCCACCTGCTGACCGCCCCACCCAGCGCCACCACCCTGAACCCCGCTGTACCCGCGACCATGGACGCCGTCATCACCCGCGCTATGGCCAAGGACCCGAGCCAACGCTATTCCAGCGCAGGCGAATTCGCCTGCGCGGCGTATGCCGCGGTGACCGGCCGCGAGGCCTCGACGGTCGAGATCGCCGCGGAAACTGTGCCGACAAACTATGGCCTGTCCGAGCCATGGCGTGCGGCCGAGTCGCTCGGCGCCGGGTCACGCGTGGCGGAGTCTGCCGGTGAGCCGATGCGGGCTGCCGGTGAGCCGATGCGGGTCGCTGAGTCAGCAGCTGCCTCGATGGGGGCCTTTGGGTCCGCAGGTGAGCAGATGCGAGATG